>NZ_CALNWT010000003.1:0-469789 GCF_940789645.1 Pseudomonas sp. Marseille-Q0931
ACAGGGCAACGAAGCCGGCGTACACCGCCGCCACGGCCGCAGCCTCGGTCGGGGTGAACATGCCGGTGTAGATGCCGCCGAGGATGATCACCATCAGCAACAGGCCCCAGAAGGCCTCGCGGGCGGAGCGCAGCCACTCGCGGAAGCTGGCGCGCGGCAGGGCCGGCAGCTTCTTGATGCGCGCGACGATGTAGATCGCGATCATCAATGCCAGGCCGAGCATCACACCGGGAATCACACCGGCCATGAACAGCTTGCCCACCGACTGCTCGGTAGCGGCGGCGTACACCACCATCACGATCGACGGCGGAATCAGAATGCCCAGGGTGCCGGCGTTACACACGATGCCGGCGCCGAACGCCTGCGGGTAGCCGGAGCGCACCATACCGGCGATGGCGATCGAGCCCACTGCCGCTACGGTAGCGGGCGAGGAGCCGGACAGCGCGGCGAACAGCATGCACGCCAGTACCGCACCGATGGCCAGACCGCCACGGATGTGGCCGACGCAGGCGTTGGCGAAGTCGATCAGGCGACGCGCCACGCCACCGGTGGTCATGAAGGCACCGGACAGCAAGAAGAACGGGATCGCCAGCAGGGTGTAGTGCTCGGAGGTCTCGAACAGCTTGATCGCCAGCGAGCGCACCGAGTCGGGGCTGAACAGCATGATGGTGATCGAGCCGGCCAGGCCGAGCGACGCGGCGATCGGCACGCCGATGAACATCAGCAGGAACAGCAGCAGGAAGAGGAACAGCACGGTCATTATTTGGCCTCCTCGTGCTCGTTGATTTTCAGCGCATCGGCGGCTTCGTCAGCCAGGCCGAGGCCGGTCTGCTCGTTGCGCAGGATACGCACGAGGATTTCCAGGAAACGGATGAACACCATGGCGTAGCCGAACGGCACGATCATGCCGATATGCCATTGCTGGATGCCGTAGTGGCCCAGGTCTTCGGCGCCGATGCCGGCGATGAACAGGGTGCGGACCCAGTCGAAGCTGCCGACGGCGATCAGGCCGGCGTAGCCCAGGCAGCACAGGCAGGCGATCACGCCGATGACGCGCTGCACGCCGCGCGGAGCGAGTTTGACCAGGGCGTCGACGCCGATGTGGCCGGCGGTGCGCACGCCGTAGGCCAGGCCGAAGAAGATCAGCCAGCCGAACAGGGCCTTGGTCAGGGCGTTGCTCCAGGTCATCGCCTGGGCAAGGTCGAGAATGAAGTCGCCGATAGCGAGCAGAGCCTCGTTACCGCCGAAGAAGTCACCCAGCCAATAGAACAGGGTGTAGAAGTTGTTGAGGATCACGTAGACGAAAGTGATCAGCGTCATGGCCGCCAGGAGAAAGGCAATGAAGCCTTCCTCGAAGTGCTCCCAGACGCGCCGCAAGGCGTTCATGGCATCTCCGCGAAGTTCTTGTGATTGTCAGGAGTCGGACGAATCTAACCGAGCCAGGACCAGCGCGATATTCGTCATTGGCAAACGCCGTCTTAGGCGACGGCGAATGAAAGACCGCCCCGGGTGCGTGGGCCCGAGGCGGTCATGGGCTCATTGCTGATTGGCGGCTTGCGCAGCCTCGATCACATCAGTGCCGATCTCGGCCTCGAACTTCTTCCACGCTGGGCGCACGGCGTCACGCCAGGCGGCGCGCTGCTCGGGCGTGAGGGTGATGATCTCGCTCTTGCCGGTATCGAGAATCGCCTGGCGCGCTTCGGCGTTCAGCGCTTCGGCCTGCTTGTTCACCTCGACGGTCACCTCGTCGACGATCTGTTCCAGCTCGCTACGGATGTCCGCCGGCAGGCCGTTCCAGAACTGGGTATTGGTGATCAGCAGGTAGTTGCCGATGGCATGGTTGGACTCGGTCATGTACTTCTGCACCTCGAAGTACTTCTGCGAGTAGATGTTCGACCAGGGGTTGTCCTGGGCGTTGACCACGCCGGTCTGCAGGCCCTGGTAAATCTCGGCGAAGCTCATCTTGCGCGGTACCGCACGCAGGGCGCTGTACTGCGCGGCCTGCAGATCGGACGGCTGCACGCGGAATTTCTGCCCACGGGCGTCGCTTGGCTCGACCAGCGGCTTGTTGGCTGTGAGCTGGCGCATGCCGTTGAGCCAGTAGGCCAGGCCGGTGATGCCCTTGCTCTCCATCGACTTGAGCAGTGCCTTGCCCTTTTCCGAGGACTGGAAACGCTGCGCGGCGGCCACGTCATCGAACAGGAACATCATGTCGAACAGCTGCAGCTGCTTGGTGTACTGCTCCAGCTTGGACGGTGCCGGCGCCAGCATCTGCACTTCGTTGAGCAGCAGGGCTTCCATTTCCTTGCCATCGCCATACAGCGAAGAATTGGCATAGACGTCGACCTTGACCTTGCCGGCCAGGCGCTCCTCCACCAGTTTCTTGAACATCAGCGCGCCCTGGCCCTTCGGCGTGCTATCAGCGGTGATATGGGAAAACTTGATCAGGATCGGGGCGGTCGGCTGCGACTCGGCTGCGTGTGCCGAGAGTGCGCCAAGCAGTGCGCAACCGGCGAGCACACCGGCTAGGCCACGACGGACGAAAGAAAACTTCATGGAAGGCTCCTGTTGTTTTTGTCTGAGCGTCGAGGGAGAAACCCCTTCGATTGGCCCGGACTCTACTCCGCCGCCCCCCCGGCTGAAATTCACATTTGAACAACCGAGCCTTCGGCATTCACGAAGGCAGTGCTGAATATCCCTCTGTCGCGCCACTGTTTCGCAGGTGATCGAGCATCTGCTTCGCGGTCAGCGAAAGGTTGTCCTGATTACGTACCGCCACCTTGAGCTCACGCCGAGCCCAGGGATCGTGCAGCGGGATCACCCGCACATCGAGCGCCGGCAGGTAGGTACGCACTGCCAGATCCGGCAACACGCCAACACCCATGCCGGTATGGATCATCCGGCAAATGGCCTCGAAGCTGCGTACCTGAATGCGCAGGCGCAAGGCCACGCCCTGGCTGTGCGCCGAGTGCTGCAGCAGGCTATGCAGGGAAGCGTCCTGCTGCAGGCCGATGAAATCGAAGCCCACCGCCTCGCGCAGGAACAGGCCGTCGCGTTCGGCCAGGGGATGCTCGCGCGGGGTGACCAGCACCAACTGATCGTGACGGTAGGTGAAAACCTGCAGATCCTCGGCCGGCACATGCCCGGCGAAGATGCCGATATCGGTCAGCCCCTCGCGCACGGCGCGGATGGTCTCGCTGCTGACCCGCTCTTCCAGGTCGATCTTCACCTGCGGGTGCAGGCGACTGAAGCTGGCCAGGTCCTCGGGCAGAAATTCGATCACCGCCGAGGTGTTGGCGTGAATGCGCACATGGCCCTTGACCCCTTCACTGAACTCACTGAGGTCGGCGTTGAGCTGTTCGAGGTTGTCCATCATGTTGCGCGCGTGGTGCAGCAATGCATGGCCGGCCGGAGTCAGTTCGACGCCCTTGGGCTGGCGATAGAGCAGCGCGATGCCGAGCTGGTTTTCCAGGTCGCTGACGCGCTTGCTCACCGCCGCCAGGGCCAAGTGCTCGCGCTCGGCAGCGCGGGTCAGGCTGCGCTCATCGGCGATGGCGACGAACAGCTTGAGGGTGACGAAATCGATGCGGCGCATAAAGGTCTCCATTTCGTGCCTGGCGAAGCGAAGCCGCCAGAAAGCTGATTTACAGCATGCCACTTCGCAATACGCGAAGCCTAGCTTGGCCATTGAGCAATTGTCGGCACCGCGCCGCTGCGCCATTCTGCGCACCACGAGAAACGCACAGGCAAATCAGGTGCAGCCATGACTCAACACAACACCAGCAACATGGCCCTGCAGGGGCTCAAGGTGATCGAGATGGGCCAGCTCATCGCCGGTCCCTTCGCCAGCAAGCTGCTCGGCGAATTCGGCGCCGACGTGATCAAGATCGAGCCGCCGGGCGTCGGCGACCCGCTGCGCAAATGGCGCAAGATCAAGGACGGCACCTCGCTCTGGTGGCACGTGCAGTCACGCAACAAGCGCTCGCTGACCCTCGACCTGAAACAGGCCGAAGCCCAGGACATCGTGCGTAAGCTGGTGGCCGAGGCCGACGTGCTGGTGGAGAACTTCCGCCCCGGCACGCTGGAAGGCTGGGGCCTGGGTTATGAGGCACTGAAGGCGATCAACCCGCGCCTGATCATGCTGCGCATCTCCGGCTATGGGCAGACCGGCCCCTACCGCGACCTGCCCGGTTTCGGCGTGATTGGCGAAGCCATGGGCGGCCTGCGCCACCTCTCCGGCTACCCCGGCCAGGCGCCGGTGCGCGTCGGTATCAGCATCGGCGATTCGCTGTCCTCGCTGTACGGCGTGATCGGCGTGCTGCTGGCCCTGCAGGAGCGGGCGCGCAGCGGCGAAGGCCAGGAGATCGACGTGGCGCTGTACGAGTCGGTGTTCGCCATGATGGAAAGCCTGATCCCCGAATACGACGCCTTCGGCTACGTTCGCGAGCCAGCCGGCAGCGCCCTGCCCGGTATCACGCCGTCCAACTCCTACCCGTGCAACGATGGCAGCTACGTGCTGATCGCCGGCAATGGCGACAGCATTTACAAGCGCCTGATGAGCCTGATTGGTCGCGAGGACCTGGGTAACGACCCGCGCCTGGCGCAGAACGACGGACGCAGCCAGCACGCCGAACTGATCGACGGCGCCATCGCCGAGTGGACTGCCCAGCGCAGCCGCGATGAGGTGATCGAAGCACTCAAGGGCGCGCGCGTGCCGGCCGGCTATCCCTACACCGCCGCCGACATCGTGCAGGACCCGCACTACCTGGCGCGGCAGATGATCGAGCAGGTGCAGACCAGCGTCGGCCCGCTCAAGGTGCCAGGCGTACTACCCAAGCTCAGCCGCACACCGGGCCGTATCGGCACCGGCGGCCCGCAGCTCGGAGAGCACAACGACGACATCCTCGAAGGCCTCGGCCTGAGCGCGGAACAGGTCGCAGGGCTGCGCGAGCGCGGGATTATTTAAAAGCAGCTGCAAGCTTCAAGCGGCAAGCCTCAAGCAAGCGGCTTCGGGCCTTTAC
This sequence comes from Pseudomonas sp. Marseille-Q0931, assembly GCF_940789645.1. Taxonomy (NCBI): domain Bacteria; kingdom Pseudomonadati; phylum Pseudomonadota; class Gammaproteobacteria; order Pseudomonadales; family Pseudomonadaceae; genus Pseudomonas; species Pseudomonas sp. Marseille-Q0931. Next base: position 5,022 of record NZ_CALNWT010000003.1, read on the forward strand.
TTGTAGCTTGAAGCTTGCGGCTTGCAGCTCCTCCTGAGGATTACCATGAGCAAACGCCTTTATATCCAGGACGTCGCCACCCGCGACGGCTTCCAGATCGAAGCTTCCTTCGTACCCACCGAAGACAAGATCACCCTGATCGACCGCCTGTCCCACACCGGCCTGGCCAAGATCGAGGTCACCTCCTTCACCTCGCCCAAGGCCATCCCCAACCTGCGCGATGCCGAGGAAGTGATGCGCGGTATCCAGCGCGTGCCAGGCGTCGAATACACCGTGCTGGTGCCCAACGTGAAGGGCTGCGAGCGCGCGCTGTCCTGCGAGGTGGACGAGATCAACCTGGTGATGTCGGCCAGCGACACCCACGGCCTGGCCAACCTGCGCATGACCCCGGAGCAATCGTTGGCGCAGTTCGCCGAGATCATCGAGGTCACCCGTGGCAGCGGCGTATTTATCAACGCCTCGCTGTCAACCACCTTCGGCTGCCCCTTCGAGGGCGAGGTACCCGAGGCCCGCGTGCATGAGCTGACCGAGCGCCTGCTGGCAATCGGCGTGCAGGGCGTGACCTTGTGCGACACCACCGGCATGGCTGATCCGGCGCAGGTCGAGCGCATCTGCCGCGAGTCACTGCGGCGCTGGCCGGAAGCGGTGTTCACCGCGCATTTTCACAACACCCGCGGCATGGGCCTGGCCAATGCCCTGGCGGCGCTGAATGCCGGCATCGATCGCTTCGACGCCTCCCTCGGCGGTCTTGGCGGCTGCCCTTACGCGCCGGGCGCCAGCGGCAATATCTGCACCGAGGACCTGGTGCATATGTTCCAGCGCATGGGTTTGGAGACGGGGGTGAACCTCGACGCCCTGCTCGAAACAGCCGCCACCCTGCCCGGCCTGATCGGCCACGACGTACCCGGCGCCATCCTCAAGGCCGGCAAATCCGATCGCCGCTATCCCAAGCCGAAGTGGATGCAGGAAGCCGGGCTCTAAGGCTCGGCTACCAAATCGCGGCTAAAGCCCCTCCCACAGGATGACGCGGTTCTGAGGGAGGGCGTGCGGCTTTAGCCATATCCCCATCGCCTACCCAAAAGGCTACGCCCTTCCAATGTTGTGGGAGGGGCTTTAGCCGCGACAAAAAACCCGGTGCAAGCACCGGGCTTTTTCGTTTGCAGCACAACATCACTGCTGGTTGGACTTCTCCGCCGCCTGGATCAGCTGGGCGCCGATCTCCTGCTCGAATTTCTTCCACACCGGGCGCATGGCCTCACGCCATTCGGCGCGCTGCTGCGGGGTCAGCTCGATGATCTCGGTGGTACCGGCCTTGGCGATGTCCTGCTTGGCCTTGCGGTTCAAGTCATCAGCTTGCTTGTTCACCTCGACGGATACCTCGGCCATGATGGTTTCCAGTTCGCTGCGCACGTCATCCGGCAGGCCCTTCCAGAACTTGGTGTTGGTGATCACCATGTAGTCGATCAGGCCGTGATCGGACTCGGTCATGTACTTCTGCACCTCGTGCACCTTCTGGCTGTAGTAGTTCGACCAGGTGTTCTCGGTGCCGTTGACCACGCCGGTCTGCAACCCCTGATAGACCTCGGCGAAGCTCATCTTGCGCGGGTTGGCGCGTACCGCCTTGAACTGTTCCTCGAGTACGGCAGAGGCCTGCACACGGAATTTCAGACCACGGGCGTCGGACGGTTCGCGCAGCGGCTTGTTGGCCGACATCACCTTCAAGCCGTTGTGCCAGTAGGCCAGGCCAGTGATGTTCTTGTCCTCCATGGAGGTCAGCAGGCCGCGCCCCTCTGGGCTGGCCTGGAAGCGATCGACCGCCTCCATGTTGTCGAACAGAAATGGCAGGTCGAAGATCTGCACCGGTTTGGCGTACTGCTCGAACTTGGCCAGCGACGGCGCCAGCATCTGCACCTCGCCTAACAGCAGTGCCTCCATTTCCTTGCCATCACCGAACAGCGAGGAGTTGGGGTAGACATCGACCTTGACCCGCCCAGGAAGGCGCTCCTCGGCCAGTTTCTTGAACAACAGCGCGCCCTGTCCCTTGGGCGTGTTGTCCGCCACCACATGGGCGAACTTGATGAGGATGGGCTCATCGGCCGCCTGTGCCAGGCCGGCACAGGAGAGGATGGCGGCGCAGGCCAGCGCCTTGGCGGTGAGTTTGAACATGACGTTACCTCATTGTTTTTGTAGGTCGGTACGTGGGACGAAATGGCCGGTGGCGCAATGCCGCCGGCCGGTATTCAGGCCGGGCTCTCGCCAGCGCGTTGCAGCAGTCGCTGGGCGCGGCCCAGCACCGGGGCGTCGACCATCTGGCCGTCGACCACGAAAACGCCTTCGCCGCTGCTGGCCGCCTTCATCACGCGGCGCGCCCAGGCCAATTCCTCCTCGGCCGGGAGCAACGCGCGATGGACGACCTCCACCTGTTTGGGGTGGATGCACAGCAAACCGTCGAAGCCCATGTCGCGGGCATCGCGCGCAGTGCGGGCGAGACCGTCGCGGTCTTCGATGGCGGGGAACACACTGTCCAGCGGCGCCGCCAGGCCTGCCGTGCGCGAATGCAGCAACAGGGCGTAACGAGCCTGATCGAGCATGCGGTCGGCCGCGGCGCTGCCGCTGCTGAGGCCCAGGTCCAGCCCGAGGTCGAGCGCGCCAAAGGACAGCCGCTCGACGCCCGAGGCCCGTGCGATGGACGGCAGCTCCAACAACCCCGCTGCGCTCTCGATGATCGGCCAAACCGGCTTGCCACAAGTGGCAACGCGGGCAACCTGAGCAGCGCACTCCACCTTGGGCAAGAGCACGCCGATGACTCCGGCATGGCGTGCGCACAGCTCGATATCGGCGCCATGGCCGGCATGCTCCGGCGCGTTGATGCGTACCAGCAGACGGGCCTCGGGGTTGGCCGTGAGAAAGGCATCGAGATGAGCACGAGCCTCGACCTTCAGGCTTTCCTGCACGGCGTCTTCCAGGTCGACGATCACCGCATCGGCGCCAACGGCAAGCGCCTTGGGAATGCGCTCCGGTCTACTGGCTGGTACGAACAGCGCGGTACGAATGATGGAATGGTTCATCACACGGCCCCCTGTTGATGCAGGCGTTGAATATCACCCGCGCCATAGCCCAGCTCGGCGAGCAGCCCATCGGTGTGCTGACCCAGCGCCGGAATGGCGTCCATACGCGGCTCGAAGGCGTTGTTGCGCCCTGGCGGTAACAGTGCCGGCAAGCTGCCGCTGGGGCTGTCGACCTGGCGCCAGCGCTGGCGTGCCTGAAGTTGCGGATGAGCCCAGACGCCGGCCATGTCGTTGACCTGGGCATTGGCGATCTGCGCCTGCTCCAGGCGCTCGATCACCTGCGCCGTGCTCATGCGCGAGAAGGCTTCGATGATCAGCGCACGCAGCTCACTGCGGTTTTCGGAGCGTTTGAAGTTGGCGGCAAAGCGCTCGTCACTGGCCAGTTCAGGCTGCTCCAGCACCTTGGCGCAGAACGCCTGCCACTCACGCTCGTTCTGCAGACCGAGCATTACCGTACCGCCGTCGCCAGCCGGGAACGGGCCGTATGGGTAGATGGTCGAGTGCGCAGCGCCTGCACGCGGCGGCGGCGTGGCGCCGTCGTAGGCGTAGTACAACGGGTAACCCATCCACTCCACCAGGCTTTCCAGCATCGACACATCGACGCGACTGCCGACACCGGTCTTGCCGCGCAGCATCAGCGCTGACAGCACGCCGGTGTAGGCGTACATACCGGCAGCGATATCGGCGATGGAGCAGCCGGCCTTGGCCATCTCCTCCTCGCCCGGTCCACCGGTAACGGAGAGAAAGCCACCCTCGCTCTGGATCAGCAGGTCATAGGCCTTCTTCTGCTCGTACGGGCCGCCCTCGCCATAGCCGGAAATGTCGCAGACGATCAGTTGCGGGAAGCGTTCGCGCAGCGCTTCGAACGAAAGGCCCATGCGCGCAGCGGCGCCCGGCGCCAGGTTCTGCACCAGCACGTCGGCCTTGGCCAGCAGGCTGTCGAGCACCTGCGTCGCATCATCCTGCTTGAGGTCGAGGGTCAGGCTTTCCTTGGAGCGGTTGGTCCAGACGAAATGCGAGGCCAGGCCATCGACGCGCTCGTCATAACCGCGGGCAAAGTCGCCACTGCCGGGGCGCTCGACCTTGATCACCCGCGCGCCGAGGTCGGCAAGCTGACGGGTGCAGAACGGCGCAGCGATGGCATGTTCCAGGCTGACCACGGTGATGCCATCCAGTGGCCGGGGGTTGCTGTGAATCATGTCGAAAACCTCATTTACCCAAACGCAAGAGCATCCTTGTAGGAGCGGCGGGCGGCGTACCGCTTTATCCGCGAAAGCAATGCGTCAGGCGCTACAGTTGCGTGGGGTTGGCTTACGTCTTCGCGGATAAATCCGCTCCTACAGAGTCAGGTGGCTCAGGTCATCGGTTTCGCGCAGGCGCCAGACCCGCTCGATCAGCACACCCGCATCGTCGCTGCTGCGCTTGCCGGCGAAGGCCAACAGGCGACGGAACTTGTCTTCCAGCTCGGCGCGACTGAGGGTGTTGCCGGGATCGCCCTTGGGCTCGTCGATGGCGCCATGCAGGGTGCGACCGTCGACCGTGACGACCTCGACCCGGCCCAGCCAGCGAGCCGGATAGGCACCATCGACCTCGGGTTCGAGACGCATGCTGACCTTGTCGCGGAAGGCCGCGACGTCGGCATCGGTCAACGACAGGTTGGCGAATTCGGTGAGCTGCGCCTTGCCATGCACGGCGATCAGACCCAGCACCGTGCCCATGGAGAACTTGGCCTGGTGCACGGTCTGCGGCACCACTACGCGGCCAAGCACGTCGATGGCGCCCTGGTGCACATGAGTGACGACCTGAGCGATATCGCCATGACGCAGGCCTTCACGCTGCATCAGGTCGAGCAGCGCATCGGCAGCCGGATGCGTATGCCGGCAGGAGGCGTGGAACTTGAACGAGGTTTCCACCAGCGCCCAGCGGCTGCCGAGACGGTCGGACAACGCGGCTGGATTGGCGTCGCTGGACATGCCCGCAGCCATGCCCTGCTCGCCTTCGAGAATGTTCTGCGCGCCGGTCAGGCCTTGCGCGGTGAAGTAGGCGGCTAGCAAGCCATCAGCCGCTGCCTTGGCGGTGTGCAACTGCTTGGAGTCGGCGGCGTCACGCAGGAACTCCCAGAGCCCGGCAGCCTGGGTGCCGGCGTTGCCGAGCAGATGCACGAACTGCTGTTTGTCGAAGTTCAGCAGCTTGCCCACGGCCACCGCAGCGGCCAGGGTGCCCACCGTCGCCGTGGTGTGGAAGATGCGGTAATGCGAGCGACCGAGGAATTCGCCGATGCGAATGCCCGCCTCGTAGCCGGCCACCGAGGCTAGCAGCAGCTCGCGACCGGACTTGCCGAGATCCTGCGCCGCTGCCAGGGCCGCCGGGAAGACCACCGTGGCCGGGTGCAGCACCGAGCTGTTGTGCAGGTCGTCTTGCTCCACCAGGTGCGACGACGCGCCGTTGACCAGCGCGGCGAAATACGCCGAGGTGCCGCGGCCATTGACCAGGATGCGCGCCGGGCCATCGGCCGGGCCCATCTTCTGCGCATAGGCCTCGAATAGCGGGATCGGCCGCGCGCCTTCACTAGCCAGAGCCGAACCGAGCCAGTCGAGGAACAGGTCTTCGGTGCGATTCAGTACGTGCTCGGGAATCTGCTCGTAGGACAGTTCCGCGAGGAACGCAGCCAGTTGTTGAGTGTGCTTGCTCATGGTCGCGGCCTCAGAAGGAACGGGGCAGTTCGAGCAAATGCTCGGCCACGTAGCTCAGGATCAGGTTGGTGGAGATCGGTGCCACCTGGTACAGGCGGGTCTCGCGGAACTTGCGCTCGACGTCGTATTCGTTGGCGAAGCCGAAGCCACCGTGGGTCTGCAGGCAAGCGTTGGCCGCCTCCCAACTGGCCTTGGCCGCAAGGTACTTGGCCATGTTCGCCGCCGCTCCGGCGTTGCGCCCGGCGTCGTATTCCTCGCAGGCGCGCCAGCGCATCAGGTCGGCGGCCTCGATCTCGATATGCGCCTCGGCGATGGGGAACTGCACGCCCTGGTTCTGGCCGATGGGCCGGCCGAACACTACGCGATCGCGGGCGTACTGCGCGGACTTCTCGATAAACCAGCGACCGTCGCCGATACACTCGGCAGCGATCAGCGTGCGCTCGGCATTGAGGCCATCGAGGATGTAGCGGAACCCCTTGCCTTCTTCGCCGATCAGGCTGCTGGCGGGGATTTCCAGGTTGTCGAAGAACAGCTCGTTGGTTTCGTGGTTGACCATGTTGGCGATCGGCTGCACGGTCAGGCCGTTTCCGATGGCCTCGCGCAGGTCGACCAGGAAGATCGACATGCCTTCGGACTTGCGCTGCACCTCGGCCAGCGGCGTGGTGCGCGCCAGCAGGATCATCAAGTCAGAGTGCTGAACGCGGGAGATCCACACCTTCTGCCCGTTGATCACGTACTTGTCGCCCTGGCGCACGGCGGTGGTCTTGATCTTGGTGGTGTCGGTGCCGGTGGTCGGCTCGGTGACGCCCATCGATTGCAGGCGCAGTTCGCCGCTGGCCAGCTTGGGCAGGTAATAGCGCTTCTGCTCCTCGCTGCCGTTACGCAGCAGGGTGAACATGTTGTACATCTGCCCGTGGATGGTGCCGGAGTTGCCGCCGCAGTGGTTGACCTCCTCGAGGATCACCGAGGCCTCGGCCAGGCCCAGACCCGAGCCGCCGTACTCTTCCGGGATCATCGCAGACAGCCAGCCGGCCTCGGTCATGGCCGAGACGAAGGCCTCCGGAAAGCCCTGTTCCTCATCGATCTTGCGCCAGTATTCGGCGGGGAATTCCGCACAGAGCGCGCGCACGCCTTCGCGGATGGCGTTGAGTTCTTCGTTGTTATAAGCGTTCATCGGTGTTCCTCGATTCAGGCATTGCCGTAGCCCGGATGCAATCCGGGGAGCGATTTCCCGGATTGCATCCGGGCTACAAAGTCAGTCGAACTGCACCTCGGCGCGTTGCGCCAGGCCGGCTTCGTTGCCTGCCCAGAGTTCGGCATGGCCGTCCCCGTCGATGCGCCCGCCCACCTCGAACGGCTGTGGCGCGATCAGCGGGCGCAGGCCGCGGTAGGCGAAGCGGCGCACGCGCACCTGCGGGTTGGCGCGGCAGAAGGCACGCAGGTTCAGGGTGGCGATCAATGGGCCGTGTACCACCAGGCCGCTGTAACCCTCGGTCTCGGTGACATAGGGCCAGTCGTAATGGATTCGGTGGCCGTTGAAGGTCGCTGCGCTGTAGCGAAACAGCAGCGTGCTGGACGGTGTGACTGCCTCACGCCAGTCGCCGGCAACCAGCGGCTCGCCACTGCTGGTCTTGGGCGGGCTGGGCTCGCGGTAGACGATGTCTTGCTCTTCGCGGATGGCCAGTTGGCCGTCCTGCAGGTAGTCGTGCTGCACCGTGACGAACAGCAGTGCGCCGGTGCGTCCGTGCTTTTCCTCGATGTGCTTGATGGTCGATACCCGGCTGGCTTCGCCGCCCACGCGCAGCGGCTGGATGAACTCGACACGCCCCCCGGCCCACATGCGGTTGCGGTTGTCCGCCGGCGGCAGGAAGCCCCCACGCGCTGGATGGCCGTCCTCGCCAAGACCATTCTCGGCGACCGGTTCCTGAAAGAACGCCCAGTGCCACAGCGGCGGCAACGCCTCGCCATGGGCCGGCGTGGCTTCGCCGAAGGTGGCGGCGATGCGCTTGACCAGATTGCGGCTGAGTTGGTCGTGGACTTCTTCGCTACGACCGATCCAGGCGGAAAAAGCAGAATCACTCATGGGGCAGGTTCCAGCTCGGTTCTTGTGTGAGCTGGAGCATGCGATGCTGCACGCGTTCAGAGAATCCGCATTTATTTAAACCAGCGTTTGGTTATGCTGAACGCCATATTTCTATCTGGGAGGGGCTTTAGCCGCGATGTTTTCCGGGGAAGCCAGGGCGTCGCGGCTGAAGCGGATCGCCGCCCGGCCCCTCCCACAGAAGCAGAGGAACCCATGCATTTCGATCTGCCCGACCTGCGCCTGTTCATCCATATTGCCGAGTCGCCCAGCCTGACCCAGGGCGCGCGCAAAGCGTTTCTCTCGCCGGCCGCTGCCAGTGCGCGGATCAAGGCACTGGAAAGCCAGCTCGGTAGCCGTCTGCTGTACCGCGATAGCCGCGGTGTCGAGCTGACCCCGGCCGGCCAGCGCCTGTTGCAGCACGCGCGGCTGATCATGCGCCAGGTCGATTACCTGAAGAGCGAATTCACCGAATACGGCACCGATGCCGCCGGGCATATCCGCATCTTCGCCAACACCACGGCTGTGACCGAATTTCTCCCCGAGGTGCTGGCCGGCTTTCTCGCCGAACGCCCGGGCGTCACCGTCGACCTGCAGGAGCGCCTCAGCCGCGACATCGTTCGTGGCGTGCTGGATGGCGCGGCGGATCTGGGCATCATCGCCGGTCCGGTGCAGGCGCCGGGGCTGCAGGTGCTGCACTTCAGCACCGACCGCCTGGTGCTGGCCGTCCCTCTGGGCCATGCGCTGGCACAGCGGCAATCGGTGAGTTTCAACGACACCCTTGCCTACCAACATATCGGCCTGCACGAGGGCAGCACCCTGCTGAGTTTCTTGCGCGAACAGGTGGAAAAGCTCGGCGGCAGCCTGGCGCTGCGCATTCAGGTATCGAGCTTCGAGGCGATCTGCCGGATGATCGAAGGCGGCGTCGGTATCGGCATCATTCCCGAGTCGGCCGCACGTCGGCACAGCCGCACCATGCAGCTGGCGATCCTGCAACTGGACGAAGCCTGGGCGGTGCGCGAGCGCAGCATGCTGGTGCGCGAGCTGGATGCGTTGCCGGGGAGCGTGCGGGCGCTGATCGACAGGCTGAATCAGGGCGTCTAGGCGAGGCTCGGCGAGAGGGAAGCCGGGGACAAAAAAAGGGCGACCAATTGGTCGCCCGCCCATTCAAGGCATTCCCCGAGAGGAATGCGGAAACGCTTGCACCCATATCACGCAGGATGATCGGGACGTGCTCAGTGTCGCCGCGCAGCCCCACCCTGCCTATTGCACCAAGGTCGTAGGGCACCGGACCAATGGCAGGCCATACTCCGGCAACACTTCGCCGGCCCTGGAGACGCCATGAACCCCGAGCATCTGGCCCTGTTGCAACAGGCGCCCGCCAGCGCTCATGTCGATGACACCTGGGCCAGGCTGTGCTGCGAACAGGCGCTGCTGGCAATCGAGGATGGCTGCTACGCGGTCGGTGCCTTACTGGTGGATGAGGCAGGTGAATTGCTGTGCAGCGGGCGAAACCAGGTGTTCGCCTCGGCCTACGCCAGCGCCGCCCACGCCGAGATGCAGGTGCTCGACCAGCTCGAAAACGAACATGCGCAGGTCGACCGCCGAGGTCTGACCCTCTACGTCAGCCTCGAACCCTGCCTGATGTGCTATGGCCGTATCCTGCTGGCCGGCATCACCCGCGTGCGCTATCTGGCGCGCGACCGCGACGGCGGCTTCGCCCTGCGCCACGACCGCCTGCCAGCGGCCTGGGCCAATCTTGCCTCCGGGGTTTGCGTGGTGCAGGCCAAGGCCGATCCCTACTGGCTCGACCTGGCCGAGCGGATGATCGACCGCCTGCAGGACCGCCGCGCAATGCGCGAGCGCGTGGTAGCGGCCTGGCGCGGCGGTCAGGTGAGCTAGACGCGTGGCCTAGGGTGCGCCGTGCGCACCGAAAAACTGCGGGCATCAGCCAAGGCCAGCGGCGCACCTACGCCTACTCCTTGCCCAACCCATGCTGCCGCAGCTTGTTGGCGATGGTGGTATGGGAAACGCCGAGACGCTTGCCCAGTTGGCGGCTGCTCGGGTGGTCGCGGAACAGGCGCTCCAGCACCGCTTTCTCGAAACGGCCGAGGATATCGTCGAGGCTGCCGTCGACGGAGAATTCACCGAGCGGCTGCGGCGCGCCGTAGTCCGGCAGACGAATGTGCTCGGCCTTCACCGTGCCGCCATCGCATAGCGAGACCGCCTGGAACAGCACGTTCTCCAGCTGCCGCACGTTGCCCGGCCAGTGGTAATGGGCCATGCGCTCGAAGGCCTGTGGCGCCAGCTTCGGCAGCGCACAACCGATCTGCCGGCTGGCGGAATCGAGAAAGTGCTCGACCAGCGGCTCCAACCCGTCGAGGCATTCGCGCAGTGGCGGAATGTGCAGGCTGAGCACGTTGAGGCGGTGATAGAGATCCTGACGAAACTCGCCGCGGGCGCAGAGCTCGGAAAGATCGACCTGGGTGGCGCAGATCACCCGCACGTCCAGATACACCTCCTCGTCGCTGCCGACACGGCGAAAGCAGCCGTCCTGTAGAAAGCGCAGCAGCTTGGCCTGCAGGCGCGGGCTCATCTCGCCGACGCCATCGAGAAACAAGGTGCCGCCCGCAGTCAGTTCCAGCAGCCCGAGCTTGCCTTCCGGGCGCGCGCCCTCGAAGGCGCCGGGGCCGTAGCCGAACAGCTCGGTCTCGGCCATGGACTCGGGCAGGCCGGCGCAGTTGAGCGCCATGAACGGCGACTGCCCGCGCGGGCTGGCCAGGTGGCAGGCGCGCGCCAGCAGCTCCTTGCCGGTGCCGGTTTCGCCCTCGATCAGCAGCGGTGCATCCAATGGCGCCATGCGCCGCGCCTCCTTGACCACTGCCGCCATCACCTTCGAGCTCTGGAAGATCGAGTCGAAGCCACGCAGCTCCTGCTTGCGCACATGGTAGATACGCTCACCAACGCGGTCGGCGCGATGCAGGGTCAGCACCGCGCCGGCCAGTGCCTCGCTGTCGTCGTGCTCATTCTGCAGCGGCGCGATATCGGCGAGAAACACATCGCCCTTGATCTTCACCCGCAAGCCGTTGATCCGCGTCTTGTTGGCGCGCACCAGTTCGGGCAAATCGAAATCCTCGGCGTAGCGCGACAAGGCCATGCCCGGTACCTCGTCCACACGCACGCCGAGCAACTGCGCTGCGCTGCGGTTGGCCGCGACGATGCTGCCGCCCATGTCGATGGACAGCACCGGGAAATCCAGCGCACCGAGCAGCGCATTAAGCTCCAGATGGCGCCGCTCGCTGGGCATCAGTCCGACACGCTTGACGCCGAATACGCCGGCAATGGCCTCGAACTTTGGTCTGAGCGACTGGAACTGCAGGTTGATCAGATTCGGGCAGTGCAGGTAGATGGCGTTGCCCTGCTCGCCCCCGACTTCGCCACGGGCGACGTTGATGCCGTAGTCGACCAGCAGGTTGAGGATGTCACGCAGGATGCCGACACGGTTCTGGCAGTGGACCTTGATACGCATGGCTCGGTCTCTTGGTTTTCTTGTTATAGGGCCACCCGGAAAAGTCGACTGAGCGGCGTAATTTTCGTCAAGAATATGTGACACCTCAGCATAACGGCAAGGCGATAACTGGCCGCTTCGGCCGAATCGTAATCCAAACTTTACAGTTTTCCTTTCAGCTACTGCGCAGGTGCGCGCTTAGGGCCTGCCGTCGATCACGCGGGCGGGGTAAATCTGTGTCCAAGACAAGAACAACAGCCCCCTGAAGGAGGCAGCGATGAAGAGTACGCAATACCTGGCCCGGGAACCGGACGACAGCGGCTTTATCCTTTACCCGGAAAGCGAGCATCAGGTGTGGAATACCCTGATCACCCGTCAGCTGGAGGTGATCCAGAACCGCGCCTGCCAGAAATATCTGGACGGTATCGAGCAACTCGGCTTGCCCATGGAGCGCATTCCGCAGCTCGGTGAGATCAACCGTGTGCTCGAATCCACCACCGGCTGGCGCGTGGCGCGGGTGCCGGCGCTGATCCCCTTCCAGACCTTCTTCGAGCTGCTGGCCAGCAAGCAGTTTCCCGTCGCCACCTTCATTCGCACGCCCGAGGAGCTGGATTACCTGCAGGAGCCGGACATATTCCACGAGATCTTCGGCCATTGCCCGATGCTGACCAACCCCTGGTTCGCCAAATTCACTCACACCTACGGCAAGCTCGGTCTCAAGGCGAGCAAGGAAGAGCGCGTCTACCTGGCGCGGCTGTACTGGCTGACCATCGAGTTCGGCCTGCTCGACACACCGGCCGGCCGGCGCATCTATGGCGGCGGCATCCTCTCCTCGCCGAAGGAAACCCTTTACGCCCTGTCCGACGTGCCCGAGCACCAGCCCTTCGACGCACTGGACGCAATGCGCACGCCGTATCGCATCGATATCCTGCAACCAGTGTACTTCGTCCTACCCGAGCTCAAGCGCCTGTTCGAGCTGGCTCACGAAGACATCATGGCGCTGGTGCACAAGGCCATGCAGATGGGCCTGCATGCACCGAAATTTCCGCCGAAAGCCGCGTAGCCCTTCAACTCCCCTCGCCCATTTATGGGAGAGGGGTCGGGGGAGAGGGCAAATGGTTCACGCTATCTTCCCTTTGACCATTGCGGTGGAAAACGCTTCGCGGTTTTCCACCCTACGAAAATCTATTCAGGAGAACCCCCATGAGTCTTGCCCAAGCCCAATGCGAAGCCTGCCGCGCCGATGCGCCGAAAGTGTCCGATGAAGAACTGGCCGAGCTGATCCGCGAGATCCCCGACTGGAACATCGAGGTGCGTGGCGATCATATGGAGTTGGAGCGCGTGTACCTGTTCAAGAACTTCCGCCATGCCCTGGCCTTTACCAATGCCGTTGGCGCCATCGCCGAAGAGGTTGGCCACCATCCGGCACTGCTCACCGAATGGGGCAAGGTCACCGTCACCTGGTGGAGCCACGAAATGCGCGGCCTGCACCGCAACGACTTCATCATGGCCGCGCGCACCGACGTGCTCGCCGCCAGCGCCGAGGGCCGCAAGTGAGTCACTTCGACCAGGTCGCCCGCGTACCGGGCGACCCCATCCTCAGCCTGATGGAAGCCTATCGCCTGGACAGCAACCCGGCGCGCCTGGACCTTGGCGTCGGCGTGTACAAGGACGCCCAGGGCCTGACGCCGATTCCGCGCGCGGTGAAACTGGCCGAGCAGCGCCTGATCGACCTCGAACAGACCAAGACCTATGTCGGTGGCCATGGCGACGCGGCGTTCGGCGAGCGCCTGAGCCAGCTCGTGCTGGGGGCCAACTCGCCGCTGCTGGCCGAGCAGCGCGCCGCTGCCACACAAACACCCGGTGGTACCGGTGCGCTGCGCCTGGTGGGCGATTTCATCCGCCACTGCCTGCCGGGACGCGGCATCTGGCTGAGCGATCCGACCTGGCCGATCCATGAAACCCTGTTCGCCGAAGCCGGGCTCAAGGTCGGCCACTATCCCTACGTCGGCGCCGACAACCGCCTCGACGTGGAAGCGATGATCGCGGCACTGGCCCACCTGCCCAAGGGCGACGTGGTGCTGCTGCATGCCTGCTGCCACAACCCCACCGGCTTCGATCTCACCCCGCGCGACTTCAAGCGCGTGCTGGAAGTGGTCAAAGCGCGCGAACTGCTGCCGCTGATCGACTTCGCCTACCAGGGCTTTGGCGACGGCCTGGAGGAGGATGCCTGGGCCGTGCGCCTGTTCGCCGCCGAACTGCCGGAGCTGTTGATCACCAGCTCCTGCTCGAAGAACTTCGGCCTTTATCGCGAGCGCACCGGCGCCCTGATCGTCTGCGCCGGCAACGCCGAGAAACTCATCGACATCCGCAGCCAGCTGGCCTCCATCGCCCGCAACCTGTGGTCGACCCCGCCCGCCCATGGCGCTGCAGTGGTGGCGCAGATCCTCGGCGACGACGAGCTGAAAGGCCTCTGGCTGGACGAACTGGAAAGTATGCGTCTGCGCGTGGCCAGCCTGCGCCGTGGCCTGGTCGAAGCACTTGCGCCGCACGGGCTGAACGAGCGTTTCGCGCATATCGCCGAACAGCGCGGCATGTTCTCCTACACCGGGCTGTCGCCGCTGCAGGTGCAACGCCTGCGCGAGGAGTTCAGCGTGTACATGGTCGGCAGCGGCCGCGCCAACGTCGCCGGGCTGGATGGCAACCGGCTGGATCAACTGGCTGCAGCCATTGCCCGAGTCTGCGTGAACTGAAACAGGCAGGCGGCGGGCCTTTATCACCTGCCGCCTGTCCTCTTCCCGGCTATGGTGCGGCCTTCGCGTGGCAAGCGAGGCACCATGATCGGGCAATTTTTACCGCAGAAAAATTGACCCACCGTTTATCATTAAAAATAACACTTTAAAATCAATTACTTACAAGCGAAACGCAAATATCATGGCGTGCTTCGTGCTTGCCATGAGGGGCACAGTTCCCTAGGGTAGTTCGCATGTGGTCTCTCATTGCCCCTATCAGTTCACTGCTGAGCGGGGTCGCGTTACTCCTGCTTGGCAATGGTCTGCTCAACACCCTACTGACCCTGCGTGGCGTCGCCGAAGGCTACTCCACCACGATGCTCGGCCTGATAATGTCCGGGTACTTCGTCGGGTTCCTCCTCGGCACCTGGCTGGCGACGCCGCTGGTCAGGCGCATCGGGCACATTCGCGCGTTCGCCTGTTGCGCCGCCCTGGCCGCCATCGCTGCCCTGCTCCATTTGCTGTTGATCGATCCCTGGGTCTGGCTGCTGTTACGCGTGCTCTATGGCCTGGGGCTGGTGACGCTGTACATGGTCATCGAGAGCTGGCTCAACGCCCAGGCACCCAACGAGAAACGCGGCCAGGTATTCGCCGTGTACATGGCGGTCAACCTCGGCGCCCTGGCGCTGGCACAGCAACTGCTGCATCTGGCCGACCCGGTGCAATTCACCCTGTTCGCCATCGCCGCCATCTTGATCAGCGCCGCGCTGATGCCCATCACGCTCACCCGCCAGGCACAACCGACACTGCCCGAGTCGCCGCCGACCAACCTGCGCCAACTGTGGCGGATCGCCCCGCTGGCGATCATCGCCGCTGGCCTGTCAGGCCTGGCGATGGGTGGCTTCTGGGGAATGGCGCCGGTCTATGCCAGCCTTGCCGGCTTCGATACGTCCGGAGTCGGCCTGCTGATGACCGCCACCATTCTCGGCGGCGCGCTGCTGCAATGGCCCATCGGCATCTATTCGGATCGCCGCGACCGGCGCCAGGTGCTGCTCTGGGTGGTGGTGCTGGCGGTCGTCCTTGCGCTGATCATGAGCCTGCTGCCGGCAGGGCCCCTGCTACTCGGCGCGATCTTCATCTGGGGCGGCCTGGCCTTCGCCATCTACCCTATCGCCGTAGCGCAGCTGATCGACCAGTTGCACGCAGACGAGATTCTCTCCGGCTCCGCCAGCCTGCTGATGGTCAATGGCATCGGCTCGGTGTGCGGGCCGTTGCTGGCCGGCGTGTTGATGGAACAACTGGGCGCCAGCGCGCTGCCGCTGTACTTCGCCAGCACCCTCGGCCTGCTGGCTGCCTACACCTTTTACCGGCTGCGCCATGTCAGCGATTTGGTCAGCGGCGACGCCGCGCATTTCGTGCCGATGCTACGCACCAGCCCCACGGTGCTGGAGCTGATGCCCGATGCGCCAGCGCAAGACCAAGAAGCCACGGAGGAACCTTTCCCCCACGCCTCCTGAACACCTAAGGATGGCTGTTTCGGCAAGGCCCCGAGCCTACCCCAAGCAGCCAGAACCCGGCCGGTCGGCCGCCCGTCATCGACGCGCACCGCATTGGCCACTTCTGGAGAAACACGATGCTATTAGCCACCGACCTGGATGGAACCTTTCTCGCCGGCGATCCCGAAGACCGCCTGAGCCTCTACCAGACCATCGCCGCCCACCCCGAGATCAAGCTCGCCTACGTCACCGGGCGCAGCCTGGAAGCGGTGCTGCCGCTGCTGGCCGACCCGACGCTGCCGCAGCCGGACTATATCGTCGCCGACGTCGGCGCGACCCTGGTGCATGGCGACAGCCTGCAACCGATCCAGCCGCTGCAGAGCGTGGTCGATGCACGCTGGCCTGGCGAAACCCAGGTGGCCAGCGCCATCGAGCCGTTCGGCCTGGAGCGCCAGGACGTGCCGCAGGCACGCCGCTGCTCCTACTTCTGCACGCCTGAGCAGGCGGCAAACCCGGCGCTAGGCGAGATCGCCGATGAACTGGGCTGCGACCTGCTTTACTCCGCCGAGCTGTACCTGGATTTTTTGCCCAAAGGCGTGAACAAGGGCAGCAGCCTGCAGGCCCTGGCCGACTGGCTGGAGCTGGACCATGATCAGGTGCTGGCGGCCGGCGATACGCTCAATGATTTGTCCATGCTCAGCGCCAACTTCCACGGCGTGTGCGTCGGCCAGTCGGAAGCTGCGCTGCTGGAAGCCACGCGCAGCCATTCGCGCACCCTGCACGCCGTCCGCCCAGGCTGCGGCGGGATTCTCGAGGCCTTCGCCCATTTCGGTTTTCTCGGCGAGCACGGCATCGCTGCCGAACGGCGCCAGGCCGCCCAGCCGGGCAAGGCCGAGCTGGTGATGGTCTACCATCGCCTGCCTTATGAGGAATACCGAGGCGCCGATGGCAAGTTGCAGCGCCGCCGTCCCACCTCGCCCAACGGCATCATCCCCACCCTGCTCAGCTTCTTCGGTGACGGCCAGCCCGGCTCCTGGGTCGCCTGGGCCGTGCACGAGGACGGCGACGAGCCGTTCGACAGCCACACCACGGTGGACGCCGAGCGCTATCCCAAGCTCACCGCCGCGCGGGTCAAGCTGAGCAAGGAGGATGTGGACATCTTCTACAAGCGCTTCTCCAAGGAAGCCTTCTGGCCCACCCTGCACACCTTCTGGGAGCGCGCCACCTTCAACGAAGACGACTGGCTGGTGTTCCTAAAGGTCAACCGCGCCTTCGCCGAACGCACCGCGCTGGAAGCCGCCGAGGGCGCCATCGTCTGGTTGCACGACTACAACCTGTGGATGGTGCCGGCCTACCTGCGCGAGCTGCGCCCGGATCTTCGCATCGCCTTCTTCCACCACACCTACTTCCCCTCGGCCGACGTGTTCAATGTGCTGCCCTGGCGCCGGCAGATCATTGGCAGCCTGCTGCAATGCGACTACATCGGTTTCCATATCCCGCGTCAGGTGGAGAACTTCGTCGACGTCGCCCGCGGTGTGTTCCCACTCAAGACCCTGGAACGGCAGAGCTGCGCCCCGCGCTTCATCACCTATGGTTGCGCCGTGGGCCTGGAGCGCATGACCACGGCGCTGGATACCGGTACACGCCAGGTCAAGCTCGGCGCACACCCGGTAGGCCTCGACATCGACCGCGTGCGCAACGCATTGGAGGCACCGAAGATCAAGGAACTGATGGGCCAGCTGCGCGAAGAGATGAAGGGCGTGAAGCTGATTCTCGCGGTCGAGCGCCTCGATTACACCAAAGGCATTCTGGAAAAGCTCAACGCCTATGAGCGCCTGCTCGACGACAACCCCGAGCTGCTCGGCAAGGTCACCCTGGTCACCGTGTGCGTGCCGGCAGCACGCGAAATGACGGTATACGACGAGCTGCAGACGCAAATCGAACAGGCCGTGGGGCGCATCAACGGACGCTTCGCCCGCGTCGGCTGGACACCGCTGCAGTTCTTCTTCCGCAGCCTGCCGTTCGAGGAAGTCAGCGCCTGGTACGCCATGGCCGACGTCATGTGGATCACCCCACTGCGTGACGGCCTCAACCTGGTGGCCAAGGAGTTCGTCGCCGCGCAAGGCCTGCTGGGCGGGCGCGGTGTACTGGTGCTGTCGGAGTTCGCCGGTGCAGCGGCTGAGCTCAAGGGCGCGTTGCTGACCAATCCGCACGACCCGGCCGACCTGGCGCAGACCTGCTACCTGGCGCTGAACCTGCCCAAGAGCGAGGCCCAGGCGCGTCTGCGCGAGCTGTTCGATATCGTTTGCTTCAACGACATCCGCCGTTGGGGCGAGGACTTCCTCGCCGGCGTGCAGGTAGAGGAAGAGCGCGAACCGCTGACGCTGGTGGGCTGAAAAACAGCGTTCGCGGCTGAAGCCGCTCCTACAGACTAATAGTTGGGTAGGAGCGGCTTCAGCCGCGAAGCCACCCGATCCCACTTTTCACCGAACTACATCCGCGCCAGCCCGTAGGGCGGGTGAAACCCGCCACCATCTCTGGCGGGTTGCACCCGCCCTACATGGAGCAAAGCCTGTTGGAGCGGCTGGGCGGCATTCCGTTTCAGCCGCGAACGAGAGCCCGCGGATCGCATCCGGGCTACGCTCAAGGCTCGCTATCAGCCCTGCTGGCTATCGATCACGCAATTGATCATCCACGGCACGCCGAAGCGGTCGGTGAGCATGGCGAAGCGGGTCGCCCAGAAGGTGGCCTGCAGCTCCATCTGCACCTCGCCACCGGCCGACAGCGCTTCGTAAAGGCGCTCGGCCTCCGGCACATTATCCACCTGCAGGGAAATCGAGCAGCCCTTGATCCCCTCGTGCGGATACTGCGGGATGGTGTCCGAGGCCATCAGGACCTGGTCACCCGCCGTCAGGCACACATGCATCACCCGGTCGTGAAACTCCGGCAGTACCTCGCCAGCATCAGGGCTTTCGCCGAAGCGCATCAGCTCCAGCTTGCCGCCCAGCAGCTCGGCATAGAAATTGAAGGCTTCCTCGCACTGGCCGTCGAACATCAGATAGGCATGTATCTTCATCGTTACTCTCCTTGGTCTTCTTTGCTGATGCGCGCGCGAATACGGTCTTCCTGCTCACGCAGCTCGGGGGTGAACTCGGCGCCGAAATCCTCGGCCTCGAAAATCTGCCGAATCTCGATATCGGATTCGCCAGGCATGGGGTTGGGGCAACGCTTGACCCAATCGATGCAGGCCTGCAGTGACTCACACTGAAAGATCCAGAAACCGGCAACCAGCTCTTTGGTCTCCATGAACGGACCATCGATCACCGTGCGCTGCGCCCCGGAAAACCGTACCCGCGCGCCCTTGCTGCTGGGGTGCAGCCCCTCGCCGGCCAGCATCACGCCAGCGGCAGCCAACTCCTCGTTGTAACGGCCCATGGCCGTCAGCAACTCCTCATTGGGCATCACGCCGGCTTCTGAATCGGCAGTCGCCTTGACAATCACCATGAAACGCATCGCCTTTCTCCTTGTTCGAGTCGAAGTCGCGCGCAGGGTGCCTCCCTACGGCTGACAGTGAACCCAGGGCGGGGTTCTATGCAGTAGTCGAACGGGTGAAGAGAGAATCGACAGACGATGAAAGATTTGTGCCGGGTCGCCAGATACGACCCGCGGCGCGGATGCGTCGCGCGGCGCCTCAGGGAGCGCGCCGCGCGGGCAGGATCAAACGCGGAAGCGGCTGACCAGCAGTTGCAGCTGGCCGCCCAGGCGCGCCAGCTCGGCCGAGGATTTGGCCGTCTCGTCACTGGCCGTGGCGGTCTGTTCTGCCACGTCGCGCACATTGATGATGCTGCGGCCGATCTCTTCGGCCACGGCGCCCTGCTGCTCAGCCGCGGCGGCGATCTGCTGGTTCATCGACTGGATGTTGGAGACTTTCTGGTTGATGCTCGCCAGCGAGTCACCCGCCTTGCGCGCACGCTCCACGCTGCCCTCGGTCAGCACTTGGCTTTCCTGCAGCACACCGGCCACCTGCTGGGTACCGCGTTGCAGCGCACCAATTAGGCTTTCGATCTCTTCGGTGGACTGCTGGGTACGCCGTGCCAGATTACGCACTTCGTCCGCCACCACAGCGAAACCACGCCCGGCCTCACCGGCCCGCGCCGCTTCGATGGCCGCATTGAGCGCCAGCAGGTTGGTCTGGTCAGCCACGGCCTTGATCACGTCCATGACGCTGCCGATCTTGTCGCTTTCCTGCTGCAACTGGTGCATGGCCTGATTGGAGCGGGACATTTCCGCAGCCAGCTCTTCGATCTGCTTGATCGCTTCAGCTACCACCTGGTCGCCCTGATAGGCCTCGCGGTCCGCATCCGACGCCGCCAGCGAGGCCTGCTCGGCGTTGCGCGCCACCTCCTGCACCGTGGCCGACATCTCCTGCATGGCCGTGGCCACCTGGTCGGTCTCCAGCTTCTGGCTGTTGACCCCGGCGCTGGTCTGCTCGGTCACTGCCGACAATTCCTCGGCGGCACTGGCGATCTGACTGACGCTGTCACGGATGCCGCTGATCAGTTCACGCAAGGCGTTACCCATACGCTGCACACCTTGCTGCAGCGCACCGATTTCATCGCGACGCGTGACCTGCAAGCTCTGGGTGAGGTCACCTGCGGCGATGCGCTCGACAGCATTGAGGGTGTCCTTCAACGGGCCGGTAATCTGCCGGGTAATGACCCACGCCGCCAGCACACTGCAAAGCAGGGCCAGTAACGTGGCGCTGATTTGCAGGGTGCGGGCGCTGGCGCTCTCACTGTCGCGGCGGGTCATCTGGATCTGCGTCAGCTCGGCGCTGGCATTGACGATCCGATAGCCCTGTTCGGTCATTTCCTTGCGGGCCACAGCCACACTTTCATTCGCGGACTTGAACGCCAGTAGCGCGTTACGATAATCGCTCAGAGCACCCTCGGCGCGGTTGATACGCTCAAGATGCTCACCGGCGAAACGCTCGCGGAACTGGCCAAGGGCTGCCAGGCTCGCATCGATCTGCGTCATGGCGGTACGCTCGGTTTCCGCAGTGGCGTTGAAGATGTAGCCCCTCACGTGGTAACGCACCACCTGCCAGTCGTCCTTGATCTTGGCGATGGCCTGAAACTGTGCGAACCGGCTTTCATCGTAGTCCGGCAGGGCCACCACCGCGGCACTGATCTCATCGAGCGTTTGCCCGACATTGCCGCCGCTGCTCACCATGCCCTGACGCGCATCGTTGATCCCACGGTAGGCGGCACGCATGGCGTTCAGGGAAATCTGGTAGGCCTTGATCTCGCTCTCCTGCATTTTCAGCAGGCGCACGTTCTCCGGACTTTTGAAGGTAGACAGAACCTGCTGGTGCTGAGCGGAGAATTCATCCAGAGTTTTCTGTACGTTCTGGGCAATCTGCTCATCACCATTGGCGAGCATGTACTGCAGGCGCACCACGCGCAGGTTGGTCAACGAATCGCTCAATCGACTGATATCGCTCATCCAGTCGCTGCGCTGTATAAGGCTGCCCAGGCTGGACCAGCCAGCCAGGGCCAGTGCCGCCGTCATGAGCAGGACAAGCGCAAAGCCGATGGCAAGCTTGTAGGTGACGCTGATGTTCGCAAACCAGCTTTTCATAAATTCTCCAACAGAATTGACCAATGCAAAGGGCTGGAGATTTATTGTTGTGGCCAGCGAGAAAAAGGCCGCGATTCTAGGGAACGGGCAGCAACGCTGCCAAGCTGGCCTGCCAGTAATTTGCCAGCCATCCGACGGGCTGCAGCCAGTTGCACCGACCCGTCAGCACCTCATGACAGACGATGGCGACAGTTTTCAGGCAAAGATGAGGATGTAACAAGGCGTGTAGCAGCCACTATCACGGCGTAGGTCTCGCCGGCAGGCTATTGAAGTGGTGCACGCCGTGCGCACCACTTTTACCGGATCAAACGCGGAAGCGGCTGACCATGCTTTGCAGCTGGCCACCCAGGCGCGCCAGCTCCACCGAGTTGGCGGCGGTTTCCTCGCTGGCAGCAGCGGTCTGCTCGGCCACGTCGCGCACGCTCAGTACGCTGCGGCCGATCTCTTCGGCGACCGCACCCTGCTGCTCGGCAGCCGCGGCGATCTGCTGATTCATCGACTGGATATTGGACACCTTCTGATTGATCACACCCAGCGCAACGCCAGCCTTGCGCGCCGATTCGACGCTGCCTTCGGTAAGGCTGCGGCTCTGGCCGAGCACCCCCGCCACCTCCTCGGTACCGCGCTGCAGAGCGCCGATCAGGCTTTCGATTTCTTCGGTGGACTGCTGCGTGCGCCGCGCCAGGCTACGCACTTCATCGGCAACGACAGCAAAACCGCGTCCTGCTTCGCCCGCACGCGCGGCCTCGATGGCTGCGTTGAGCGCCAGCAGGTTGGTCTGATCGGCCACGGCCTTGATCACGTCCATCACGCTGCCAATCTTCTCGCTTTCTTTCTGCAGCAGATTCATGGCGTCGGTGGAGCGCGCCATCTCGCCGGCCAGCGCCTCGATCTGGCCAATCGCCTCGGCCACGACGCGATCCCCCTGGTTCGCCTCGGCATCCGCGTCCGCCGCGGCGAGCGAGGCCTGCTCGGCATTGCGCGCCACCTCGTTGACCGTGGCCGACATCTCCTGCATGGCGGTCGCCACCTGATCGGTTTCCTGCTTCTGGCTGTTGACCCCGGCACTGGTCTGCTCCGTCACAGCCGAGAGCTGCTCGGCCGCGCTGGCAATCTGGCTGACGCTGTCGCTGATGCCACCGATCAGCTCACGCAGGGAGCGGCCCATACGCTGGACGCCTTGCTGCACCACGCCAATTTCGTCGCTACGGCTGGTTTCCGGCAGGTCGGTCAGGTCGCCCGAGGCGATGCGCTCGACCACCGCCAACGTCTCGCCAAGCGGGCGGGTGATCTGACGGATTATCACGATGGCTGCGCCAATGCCGACGAGCAGTGCTACCAGCGTGGCGATCAACTGTATGGATTTGGCTGACGAGCTGTCACTGTCGCGCTGCATGATCTGGTTGCGGATCAGCTCGTTACTCAGCCTGACGATTTCGTTACCGGCCTGGTCCAACTCGTCACGCGCCTTGAGCGCCGCAGTATTGGCCTGCTGGAAGGCCGCTACCACCGCCCGGTAGGTTTCGAAACCGCTTTGAATCGCCTTAACTTGCGTGGCGCTTTCACTGCCCATGGACAGCTCCAGCTGGACCAGACTGTCGGCCGTGCGCTGCACCTGTCGAGCCACGGCTGCTTCGGTGTCGGCGTTGACGTTGGCGGTGTAGCCACGTACCTCGTAGCGCATCAGCTGGATACCTTCACGGGCATCACGCATCGCGCGGTAGCGCACCTGGCGCTGCGGGTCGTACTCCGGCATACGCTCTATGCCGCCCTCGAGCGCCTCGATCTCGGCGAAGACGTCGCGTGCCAGCCCTCCCATTTCCTTGCGCGCCTGCGCCGCCTGCGCAAAGCCGGCTTTCATGGCCTTCAGCGAGGCCTGATAGTTGACGATCAGGCTATCCTGCTGCTTGAGCAGACCGATGTTCCCAGCCGATACGAAGTTACCGATGATGCGCTGGTGAGCCTCCCGGTATCGGTCGAGAGACTGCTGCATGGTCTCTCCACGCTCCTCGTCACCGTTGCTCATGACATAACGCACGCGGTCCACTCTCAGGGCGCTGAGCAGATCGTTGACTTGGTTGATCTCGACCACCCGCTGGCTGCGCTCGCTCATGCGGCTTATGCCGGTCCAGCCGCTGAAAGCGAGCACGAGAGTAAGAGACAGAATGAAGCCGAAGCTGAAAGCGAGTTTCAACCTAACGCTGACATTGCCGAGCCATTTGCTCATGAGAATTCTCCGTCCAAGGAAGAGGGATTGGGCATCCGCTGGAGAATTTTTCTTGTTGCCAGCCCGCTAGCCTTCAGCACTCACATAGAGTGACCAATTAGTCGACGATATCATGACGCCACTATTAAGTCATCATTCAACTAGATGACCAAATGACTGCCCTTGGACGAAAATGGCGTCACTTCAGCAATTGCAGGGCCTCTACGCTGCATCGCTGAATCTGCGCCCAATCACTGTTTTCCACCCATTCACGCTGGAACATCCAGGTGCCGCCGACGCACATGACGTTGGGCTGCGCCATGTAACCCTGCAGGTTGTCCGTCGTGATGCCACCAGTCGGGCAGAAACGCACGCCGCCGAAGGGGCCGGCGAGCGCCTTGAGCATCGCCACGCCGCCACAGACCTCTGCCGGAAACAGCTTGAAGCGGCGATAGCCCAGGGCGTAGCCGACCATCACATCGGACGCGCTGCTCACACCTGGCAGCAGCGGCAGCGGGTTGTCCAGCGCCGCCAGCAGCAATTCGCGCGCGCTCCCCGGCGTGACAATGAACTGCGCACCGGCATCAGTTGCGGCGGCGAGCATGCTCTCGTCCAGCACGGTGCCGGCGCCGACGCACAGCTCGGGACGCTCGGCACGCAGGCGACGAATTGCCTCCAGGCCGTGCTCCGAGCGCAGGGTCACCTCCAGCACGCGCAGGCCGCCGGCGGCCAGGGCGTCGGCCAACGGCAGGATGTCCGCCTCACGGGCGATAGTGATCACCGGCATGATCCGCGCCTGGGCGCAGATGCGGTCGATCTCGGCGATTTTGTCGGCCATGCGCGCGCGCTGGTCTTGGTCGAGGCTGGTCATGTCAGGGGCACCAATGGATTTCGAGAGGGGAATGCAGGAACGCGCGAATCGGCAGCTCGGAGGTTTCACCGGGCTGCAGCGCCGCGCTGAGTGTGTTCAGTTTCGCCTGGCCCTGGATCGCCAACAGCGGCAGGCGTGCGCTGGCCAGTATCGGCAGGGTCAGGGTCAGGCGCTGCGCCGGCTCGCTCGGCGCCAGCATCGGCAGCACACGGCGCGCACAAGCTGGCTGAAGCGCCTGGTGCAGATTGGGGCTGTGCGGGAACAGCGAGGCAGTGTGGCCGTCATCGCCCACGCCCAACACCAGCACGTCTATCGGTGCCAGTTCGGCGACCGCCGCATCAGCCAGCTCGGCTGCCTGTTCGAGGTTGCCAGCGACCTGATAAAGACCGAGAAAACGCGCCTCGGCGGCCGCGCCACGCAGCAGGTGACGACGCACCAGGGCCTCGTTGCTGCCCGCGTGATTGATCGGCACCCAGCGCTCGTCGGCCACGCTCACCAGCACCTGCGCCCACTGCACGTCCTGCTGCGCCAGCGCTTCGAAGAACGGCACCGGACTGCGCCCACCAGACACCACGAGCGTGGCCTGACCGCGACTGGCAATGGCTGCACGCAGCACATCGGCCACGCGCACCGCCATCGCCTGGGCCTGCTGTTCGGCACTGTCGTAGGGGCAGGCCTGTACGCCCTGCGGCAGTTTCAGTTCAGAGATCGCCATACCAGCTCCTGCCATCCCGAGTGATCAAGGCCACCGAGGCCATGGGGCCCCAGCTGCCGGCGGTGTAGGGTTTCGGCGCTTCGCCGAGGCGCTGCCAGCCGTCGATCAACTGATCGCACCACTGCCAGGCGTATTCGATCTCATCCTTGCGCACGAACAGGTTCTGGTTGCCGCGCATCACTTCCAGCAGCAGACGCTCGTAGGCATCGGGAATGCGCGCACTGCGGTAGGTATCGGAGAAACTCAGCTGCAGCGGGCCGCTGCGCAGCTGCATGCCCTTGTCCAGGCCCTGATCCTTGGTCAGCACCTGCAGGGCAATGCCCTCGTCCGGCTGCAGGCGGATGATCAGCTTGTTGCCGATCAGCTGGCGCTGCTCCGGGGCGAAGATGTAGTGCGGCGGCGCCTTGAAGTGGATGACGATCTGCGACAGTTTCTGCGGCATGCGCTTGCCGGTGCGCAGGTAGAACGGCACACCGGCCCATCGCCAGTTGCGGATGTCAGCACGCAGGGCGACGAAGGTTTCTGTGTCGCTCTGGGTATTGGAATTCTCTTCCTCCAGATAGCCCGGCACCGGCCGTCCATCGCTGCTGCCGGCGACATATTGGCCGCGCACCACGCGCTGGCCGAGCTGCTCGACGCTGATCGGCTCCAGCGCCTTGAGCACCTTGACCTTCTCGTCGCGGATGCTGTCGGCGGACAGATCGCTGGGCGGGTCCATGGCGATCAGGCAGAGCAGCTGCAGCAGGTGGTTCTGGATCATGTCGCGCAACTGCCCGGCCTGATCGAAGTAACCCCAGCGACCCTCGATGCCGACCTTCTCGGCCACCGTGATTTCCACGTGGGAGATGTGGTTCTGGTTCCACTGGGTCTCGAACAGGCTGTTGGCGAAGCGCAGGGCGATGAGGTTCTGCACCGTTTCCTTGCCCAGGTAGTGGTCGATGCGATAGACGCGATTCTCCGGGAACACCTGGGCCACGGCATCGTTGACCGCACGCGAGGACGAGAGGTCATGGCCGATCGGCTTTTCCAGTACCACCCGCGTACCTTCGGCCAGCCCCACGGCATCCAGGTTGGCGCAGATGCCGCCATACACCGAGGCCGGCGTGGCGAAGTAGGCGATCAACTGATCCTGAGGGATGACATGCTCGAGCAGCGCGGCGTAGTCCTCGGCCTTGAGAAAATCCATCGTCAGGTAGTTCAGCCGCGCAAGGAAGCGCGCCAGGTCGGGTTCCGTCAGCTCCTTCGCCGGTACGTACAGGCGCAACGCCTGCTCGATAGCAAGCAGATGCCGACTCGGCTCACCGCCATCACGGGCCAGAGCCAGGATGCGCGTGCCATCGTGCAGCAAACCGGCGCGATCGAGCTGATAAAGCGCGGGAAATAGCTTGCGCAAAGCCAGATCGCCCAGCGCGCCGAACAAGGCCAAGGTGCAGGATTCGAGTTTCATCGCAGGCATGAGTTTGTTCTTTTATCAAGATGAACTAGAAATACCGGGTGATACTGCATTTATCAAGAAAAAATGTTGTCATAGCAACAACATTTTCTATAACCACTGATAAGCCAGTGGTGGCCCGAGGGCAGCATCAGTAGGATAGGTCGGCCGCTTGGCTGCCGATCGCCTGCTGCCGAGCCCGTCAAACCTGCTGTTAGGAGCCCCTATGGACCGAGTGCGCAACCTGCTGGAACAGATCCAGAGCCGCCTGGACGACCTGAACAAGGCCGAACGCAAGGTCGCCGAAGTGATTCTGCATGACCCGCAGCAGGCCACTCGTTTCAGTATCGCTGCACTGGCACAGGCGGCCGGTGTCAGCGAGCCTACGGTCAACCGCTTCTGCCGTTCCTTCGGCGCCAACGGCTACCCCGAGCTGAAGATGCAGCTGGCGCAAAGCTTGGCCAGCGGCGCCGCCTACGTCAGCCGCGCAGTGTCCGCCGACGACGGTCCCGAGGCCTACACCCGGAAGATCTTTGGCAGCACCATCGCGTCGCTGGATAGCGCGTGCCAGAGCCTCGACCCACAGCACGTCAGCCGCGCGGTCGACCTGCTGATCCAGGCGCGGCAGATCCACTTCTTCGGCCTCGGCGCCTCAGCCTCGGTAGCGCTGGATGCGCAGCACAAGTTCTTTCGCTTCAACCTCGCCGTCTCGGCCCACTCCGACGTGCTGATGCAGCGCATGATCGCCTCGGTGGCCCACACCGGCGATCTGTTCGTGATCATTTCCTACACCGGACGCACCCGCGAGCTGGTGGAGGTGGCGCGCCTGGCGCGTGAGAATGGCGCTTCTGTCCTCGGACTGACCGCCGCCGGCTCGCCGCTGGCCAAGACCAGCACCCTGAGCCTGGACATTCCGCTGCCGGAAGACACCGACATCTACATGCCAATGACTTCACGCATCATTCAACTCACCGTACTCGACGTACTCGCCACCGGCGTCACCCTACGCCGTGGCGTGGACTTCCAGCCGCACCTGCGCAAGATCAAGGAAAGCCTGACCGCCAGCCGCTATCCGGCGGATGAAGAGTCGCTGTAGAGATTCGGACAAGGCATCTGCGCGCAGGTTGCGCCGATGATGTCTGAGCCCGCCCGCATTGTGCCGTTCAGGCAAATTGCGTCGCTTCTGATAGGCTTGCCGGCTTTCCCGAAAAGCCCAGGCCTCATTCCATGCAAGCACTGATCGCCCTCAGCCGTTTCATCGGCAACACCTTCGCCGTCTGGGTGTTGCTGTTCGCCGTCATGGCCTTCTTCCAACCCAGCTGGTTCCTGCCGCTGACCGCCTGGATCGTCCCGCTGCTCGGGCTGATCATGTTCGGCATGGGCCTGACCCTGAAGGGCGCAGACTTCCATGAAGTTGCTCGCCGCCCGCTGGCGGTGCTGCTGGGGGTGCTGGCGCAGTTCAGCATCATGCCACTGGTGGCCTGGGTGCTGTGCCAGGCATTCGCCCTGCCACCTGAGATTGCCGTGGGCGTGATTCTGGTGGGCTGCTGCCCCGGCGGCACCGCCTCCAACGTGATCACCTGGTTCGCCCGTGGCGACCTGGCGCTGTCGGTATCGATCACCGCCGTCACCACCTTGCTCGCCCCGCTCGTCACCCCGGCACTGATCTGGCTGCTGGCCTCGGAATGGCTGCCGGTGTCGTTCGGCGCCATGTTCATTTCCATCCTCAAGATGGTGCTGCTGCCCATCGCCCTCGGCCTGATCGCCCAGCGTCTGCTTGGCGAGCGAGTAAAAACCGCCGTCGAGGTACTGCCGCTGATTTCCGTGGTGAGCATCGTCGCCATCGTCGCCGCAGTGGTCGCGGCCAGCCAGGGCAAGATCGCCGAATCCGGCCTGCTGATCATGGCCGTGGTGATCCTGCACAACGGCATCGGCCTGGGCCTGGGGTATCTCGCCGGGCGCCTGTTCGGCATGTCGCTGGCGCAGCGCAAGACGCTGTCCATCGAAGTCGGCATGCAGAACTCCGGCCTCGGTGCCGCGCTGGCCAGCGCACACTTCAGCCCGCTGGCCGCCGTGCCCAGCGCTCTGTTCAGCGTCTGGCACAACCTGTCCGGCCCGCTGCTTGCGACCCTCTACCGGCGCATGGGCCAGGATGGCAAACAAAGCACCGGCTGATTGAGTGCCGCACGCCAATCCGGGCGCCTTGCCCCGGACACGCCGATATGCACAATAACGGTGCGCGCGAGGACGACCTCCACACCCTGAGCCCAGGGTGGCTCATCCGGGGACGGCCCCTTCAGCCACGGAGGTAACCATGTCCTGGATCATCCTGTTTCTCGCCGGTCTGTTCGAGGTCGGCTGGGCCATCGGCCTGAAATACACCGAAGGCTTCACCCGCCCCCTGCCAACGGTGCTGACCGTCTGCGCCATGCTGGTCAGCCTCGGCCTGCTGGGCCTGGCCATGAAGGAGCTGCCGCTGGGCACCGCCTACGCCATCTGGACCGGCGTCGGCGCCGTGGGTACGGTGATCGCCGGCATCATCCTGTTCGGCGAGTCGATGGCACTACTGCGCCTGGCCAGCGTGGCGATGATCGTCTGCGGGTTGGTCGGGCTCAAGTTGAGCCACTGAGAAAGCCGGAATCCAGCCATGTGGGAGGGGCTTTAGCCGCGACGCTTTCGCCGCTGCGACTGCATGGATGCAGGGAGCGAAACAGAATGCCCGAGCCGAAAGCCCCTCCCACAAGCTCAACGCCAATCCCCGCGCAACTCGGCCACCTGCGCCTGCAGCACGTCACGCTTGGCCTGCTCCGGCGCAACCGGCGCGCCAGCCACCAGGCACACCCGCGACCACAGGCGTTTGAACAATCCCTTGTGCGGATCGCGACTGAAGAAACTACCCCACAATCCCTGCAGCGCCATCGGAATCACCGGCACCGGGTTCTCTTCGAGAATACGCTCGACCCCGGCCCTGAACTCATCGATCTCGCCATCCCCACTCAGCTTGCCTTCTGGAAAGATGCACACCAGCTCGCCGTTACGCAGGTACTCGGCGATCTTCTTGAACGCCGCGTCGTAGATCAGCAGGTCCTCGCTGCGCCCGGCGATCGGCACGGTGCCGGCGGTGCGGAAGACGAAATTGAGCACCGGCAGATCATAGATCTTGTAGTACATGACGAAGCGCACCGGCCGGCGGATTGCACCACCGATCAGCAGCGCATCGACGAAAGACACGTGGTTGCACACCAGCACCGCCGGGCCTTCATCCGGAATCACGCCCAGGTTCTTGTGCTCGACGCGGTACATCGAATGCCCCAGCAGCCAGATGAGAAAGCGCATGCTGAACTCGGGGACGATCTTGAAGATGTAGCTGTTGACCGCGATGTTCATCAGCGACACCACCAGAAACAGCTGCGGAATCGACAGGCCGGCGACGCTCAGGAACAGGATCGCGGCGATGGCCGAGGCGACCATGAACAACGCATTGAGGATGTTGTTCGCCGCGATTACCCGCGCCCGCTCGTGCTCGGCGGTGCGCGACTGGATCAGCGCGTACAGCGGCACGATGTAAAAACCACCGAACAGGCCGATGCCGAGAATGCAGCCGAGAATCCACCAGGCCTGGCCATGGCCCAGCAGCGCCAGCCAGTCATGCGGCGTGGCGCCCTGCGGGAAGCCGCCAGAGAACCACCACAGCAACATACCGAACAGGGTCAGACCGATGGAGCCGAACGGCACCAGCCCGATCTCCACCTTGTGCCCGCTCATGCGCTCGCAGAGCATCGAGCCCAGGCCGATCCCCAGCGAGAACACGGTGAGAATCAGCGTCACCACGCTTTCGTCGCCGTACAGCCACTCCTTGGCGTAGGCCGGGATCTGCGTCAGGTAGATCGCGCCGAGAAACCAGAACCAGGAGTTGCCCACCAGCGAGCGTGAAACCGCCGGGCGCTGGCCCAGGCCAAGTTTGAGGATCGCCCAGGACTGGCGAAAGATGTTCCAGTCCAGCGGCAGTTCCGGCATAGCCGCCGAAGCCTTGGGAATGCCATGGCTGGCCAGGTAACCGAGCAGCGCCACACCGACCACCGAGCCGGCGACGATGGGCGCATAGCTGCTGCTGGCCATCATGATTCCGGCGCCAATGGTGCCGGCCAGGATTGCCAGGAAGGTGCCCATCTCCACCAAGGCGTTGCCGCCCACCAGCTCCTCTTCCTTCAAGTGCTGCGGCAGTATCGAATACTTCACCGGGCCGAACAGCGCCGACTGCGTGCCCATGGCGAACAGCACCGCGAGCATCAGCGGCAGGCTGTCCAGCAGCACCCCGGCAGCGCCGGTGAGCATGATCAGGATCTCGGCAGCCTTGATCTTGCGGATCAACGAATCCTTGGCAAACTTCTCGCCAAACTGGCCGCCGAGCGCGGAGAACAGAAAGAACGGCAGGATGAACAGCAAGGCGCAGAGATTGACCAGCAGATCGCGGTCGACGCCCGTGTTGAGCTTGAACAGGATGGCGAGAATCAGCGACTGCTTGAAGATGTTGTCGTTGAAGGCGCCGAGCAATTGCGTCACGAAAAACGGCAGGAAGCGCTTCTTGCCGAGCAGAGCGAATTGCGATTGTTGGGTCATCGTCCATGGTCCTCGCGGGAGTCGGTTTTTGCCCGCACAGGCATTTGACTGCAAATCGCCCCACGAAAGCCACAGGGCAAATGCGAACGCCTTGGCTAAAGCCACTTCGTGGGAAGTGATGCTGTTCATCTAAGGCTGCGTGCGCTTAGCCCCCTCTCCCATCCATGGGAGAGGGGCTGGGGGAGAGGACCGAACAGCAGCAAAACCGCCGGCTTCTCCTATTCGAACGCGGCCCGCCCTTCCCCCAAAGAGGCCAGGGGACTAATCGCGCTCCACCACTTTTATATGAACAACATTTACCTTTGTGGGAGGGGCTTTCGGCTCGGGCATCCTGCTTCGCTCTACCTCCTGCATCCATGCAGTCGTAGCCGCGATGCTTTCGCCGCTGAAGCGCCTCCCACGTCCGACGACCTCGGTCCAGTGGGGTGTGCCAAACGCAGCGCAAAAAAAAACGGCAGCCCAATCGGGCTACCGTTCTCGAACTCGGAGAAAACGTCAGTGCCCTCGCACTGACTACAACCTCACCTGCACTCCCTGGGGGAATGCCAGCGCAGTCTGACAAAAGCCAGGCACAGCGTCCGTTTAGCTTTGTTAACTGCCTGCAAAGAAATGTAAACGGCGGATGACTGCACGGTCCGCGGCGCGGCACAATCGCGCCCATGAACGTCTACCACCCGGCCTGCTGCAGCCCCCTCGACGATTACGACCTGCTACCGCGCCCACTCGCCGGGGCGCAGTTGATCAGCACGCGCTTCGACCCCGCCCTGCTCGCCGAAGACGACCTCGCCCGCTGCGGTATTCCGCCCGTGCGCGGCGTGGCCAAGCGTCAGGCCGAATACATGGCCGGGCGCCTGTGTGCGCGCGAGGCGCTGCGCCGCGTGACCGGCCAGGCCAGCGTGCCGGCAGCGGGTGAAGACCGCGCGCCGCAGTGGCCGCGTGGCGTGGTCGGCTCCATTACCCATGGCAACAACTGGGCTGCTGCGCTGGTCGCGCCTGAAGATCGATGGCGCGCCCTGGGCCTGGACATCGAGCGCCTGCTACCGGCCGAACGCGCCCAGCGTCTGCAGGGCGAAATCCTCACCCCCGCCGAACTGCAACGCCTGCACGGCCTCGATGAGAATGCCCGCGCCGCACGTATCAGCCTGACCTTCTCGATCAAGGAAAGCCTGTTCAAGGCGCTCTACCCGCTGACCCTGACACGCTTCTATTTCCAGGACGCCGAGCTGCTGGACATCGATAAGGACAGCGCGCGCCTGCGCCTGCTGATCGACCTGAACGAGGACTGGCGCGCGGGCAGCGAGCTGGACGGGCAATTCGCCCTGTTCGACAACAAGGTGCTGAGCCTGGTGGCGGTGGCGGCGTAATCATGCATCGCCTCACCATGGCTAGCTCGGTGCGCACGCCCCCTACAGAACAGGCGGCGGTCGCGGCGTAGCCCGGATGAAATCCGGGAACAGGTGGCCGGCCAGCCCCGGATTGCATCCGGGCTACAGAGCTGGTCGCGTTCGACCGATTCTTTATCAACAGCATTACGCCAAGTGCGGGCTTTTTGGTTCCGGGCCGGCGCGCTTCATCGGCGCATGGTGCGCTCGAGCGGACGGTGATGGTGCGCTTGTAGCTGCTGCCCCTTGTGGCAGCGTGCACTGTGGGAGCGGACTTGTCCGCGAACGGGGCGGATTAGAAACATCGCGGCCAAGGCCGCTCCCACAGTTTCATAGCCCGGATGAAAATCCGGGGATGATGCAGAAATCACCGCGGATTGCAGCCGGGCTGCGGGCTGCAGCGCTACGCCGACGCCTACTCGCCCTGGCGCCGCGGCCACACCAGGCTGAAGCGCGCGCCGCCGAGGCTGTCGCTGCGGCCGATCTGCGCGCGGCCGCCGTGCCAGTAGATGATCCTGCGCACGATGGACAGGCCCAGGCCATGACCACCGGATGCGCGCGTGCGGCTGTCGTCGAGGCGCAGGAAAGGACTGAACAGACGTTCCCAGGCTTCTTCCGGCACGCCCGGCCCGTCATCCTCGACGTCGATGCGGCAACGCTTGTAGCCGACCTGGCAACTGATCAGCACCCGCCCTTCGGCATAACGCATGGCGTTGCTCACCAGATTCTGCAACGCCCGATGCAGGTAGCGCGGCTCGGCCTCGACCCAGCAGGCGCCCTCGGCCTGCACGCTAAGCGCCGCACCGCATTCCACGCGCACCTTGTTGCTCAGCGGTGCCAGCTCGTCGATCACCTGGTCGATCAGCGCCTTGAGCTCCACCTGCTGGAAATTCAGCGCCGGCGAGCCCTGCTCCAGGCGCGCGTAGGTCAGCATCTCGTCGACCAGCTTGTCGAGGTCCTGGATATCGCTGTCCATGCCATCCATATATTTGCGCCGGGCACTTTCGTTGGGCGCATCGGCGATCATTTCCAGGCCGAAACGCAGCCGCGCCACCGGCGTGCGCAACTCGTGGGACACCGCTCGTACCAGCTCACGCTGGGTACTCAGGGACGTCTGCAGATGCTCGGCCATGGCATTGAAGCTGCTGGCAAGGCGCCCCACCGAGTCCGCGCCGCGCGTCGGCACGCGCGCATCCAGGCGGCCGCTGGCGATATGCGTGGCAGCGCTTTCCAGCGCACGCAGGCGCTGCTCCAGCGAGCGCACCAGCAGGTAGACGATCAAGCCGATCAGGCTCAGGCCCAGCGCGCCGATCAGCACCAGCAGCTGCGGCGGATAGGGGTTCATCTGGTACAGCGGGCCGATCTCCAGCACCCAGGGGGTATCGACGATGCCGGAGAACACGTAGATGGAGTCGCCGCCCTTGCCCAGCGCCATCACCGTATCGCCCTCGTCGATGCGGCGGCGCTGATCGGGGTCGACGGTGGCGTCCTCGAGCCGCACCAGCTGCAGATCGAAGCCAAACTGCTTGGCCTCCTTCAGCTCGGCCAGGCGCTGCGGCTGCTCATGCACCGGGTAGCGCACCAGCTCGTCGATCAGCAGGTAGTTGGTGGCCCGCGCCAGCTGCTCGCTGATCTGCTGGATCTCGCCGGTCAGCAGCAGCGGCTGCGTGCCGTCGAGCAGGCCGTAGACCTTGGCCGAGTGCGGGCCGGTCTGCTGCACCAGCACGTGGCCGCGTTGCAGCCGGTTGCGCTCGCTGCTCTCCAGCGCCACGTCGCTCAGCGCCTGCAGCTCCAGCGGGATGCCGAGCAGGCGCGACCACACCACCAGGGCGCGCTTACGCTCCACTGCGTTCATCGGCAGCAGGTTGTCCGCCATCAGGCGGAAGGTGCCGCGCGCCAGGCCTTCGCGGTACTGATCGCCGCGCACTTCGTTGACCAGATGCAGCGTGCCGACGCCCAGCAGCGCCACCAGCACCAGCGCGGCGAGCATGCCGCCGTAGATACGCAGGAAGATCGAGTTCATGGCCGCCCGATCAATCGCGCAGAAGCGGTGCATCACCGAAGGGCAGCGCTTCGGCGGCCTCGGCGACGAACAGATAGCCCTTGCTGCGCACCGTCTTGATCATCCGCGGATGCATCGGGTCGTCACCGATCTTCGGGCGGATGCGCGAGATGCGCACGTCGATGGAGCGGTCCTGGCCGTCGTACTCTATGCCTCGCAGGGAATTGAAGATTTCCTCGCGCGACAGGATGCGCCCGGCATTGACCGCCAGCAGCCACAACAGGTCGAACTCGGCGCTGGTCAGCTCGATACCCTGCTCGCCCAGCCAGGCCTCGCGCATGGCACTGTCGATGGCCAGGGCACCGAATTGCAGGCGCCGCGCCTGGCTCTCGTCACGCTCGCTCTCGCCCCCCTCGCGGCGGCGCAGCAGCGCGCGAATGCGCGCTAGCAACACGCGCGGGCGCACCGGCTTGCACACGTAGTCATCGGCGCCCATCTCCAGGCCCAGCACCTGGTCCATGTCGTCGGTGCGCGCGGTGAGCATGAGAATCGGCCCCTTGTAGCCGCCGCGCACCTTGCGGCAGATGCTCAGGCCGTCTTCACCCGGCAGCATCAGGTCGAGAATCACCAGGTCCGGCTGCTCGGCGAGAATTCGCGCCGCCGCACGGGCGCCGTCGGCCTCGATGGCAACGCGCAGGCCGTTGCCCTCCAGATACTCGCGGGTCAACTGCGCCAGGCGCTGGTCATCCTCGACAATCAGAATCTGCCACGCTTCTTGTTCCACACCTATCCCCTTCGCATACCGGCAAGCGCCGCAAATACCGCAGCCATTCTAGGGGCTGTGTGCGTCTCGGCGCGAGCGGCAAACCCGCTGCCCGAGCCTGACCGTCTCGTCAAGCACAGCACATGCCAAAAGCACTATATATAGTGGTAGTCTGTGCGCCGCAGAACAGCTTCGCCAACTCGCTGAAATCCCGCTCTTAGGCGCGACGAACGGTCATCAGCAGCCAGAGCCAGAGAACATGCGGGCTACGCCGCCGGCACCCACAAGACACTCACACCTTATCCACAGGTTGTTCCTTTTCCAGTGCCTTGCAATGCCTCCAACAGCGCACTATCTTGTATCCCCATCGCGCAGCACCCACCAGATATTGGGTTGCCACAGAAAACCGGACACAAAAAGAACGAATCGCGCAAGCCCTTTTCACAGGGTTTTCCAGATGTTCCGGCCAATCGTTTCGCCCTAACCCAGGCCCGGCCTGGGTTACAGCCACGCCGCAACGCTCGACGTTACGCGTGAGCCGGTCAGGCAGCGGTCTTGTCCGCCAGTCGACCACTATATGTAGTAGGCGGGGCGTGGTAATGCCCCGCTGTGACTTATGCGCCAGGACGGCACTTGAAGTCGTGCCCACCCTGCCAGCTATTGCGACACCCGTACCCGGCCCCGCTGCCGCGTGCGGCTCAGTTGTTAGCAGACCGTTGAAAAACGTAGGCGAGGCAGGCAAGACAAGGCAAAAACGACCGAAAAAGCGCAGTTTACGTGCTGTAAATGAGCATTTTGAGGTCGTTTTTAACGCAGGATTGCCAACGCAGGTAGTTTTTCAACGGCCTGCTAATGGAATGAACGGCGGACAGGGCACAGTTTCTAATCGTGACGTCCAACCAAAAATTACAGAACACGGAGATCTCCATGCATACCGACACTACTCGCGAGAACCCGCAGGCCGTGGCGCCGCAGGCCGCTGAATCCTCCCAGGATCTGGCTGCCACCGCGCCCGGCCAACTGCGTGTGATCAAGCGCAACGGCACTGTCGTCCCCTACACCGATGACAAGATCACCGTCGCCATCACCAAGGCCTTCCTTGCAGTAGAAGGCGGCACCGCTGCCGCTTCGTCGCGTATCCATGACACCGTCGCGCGTCTGACCGAGCAGGTCACCGCCACCTTCAAGCGCCGCATGCCGTCCGGCGGCACCATCCACATCGAAGAAATCCAGGACCAGGTCGAACTGGCCCTGATGCGCGCCGGCGAGCAGAAAGTCGCCCGCGACTACGTGATCTACCGCGAAGCCCAGGCCAGCAAGCGCAAGGCCAGTGCCGGCAGCGAAATCGCCCAGCCGCACCCGAGCATCCGCATCACCACCGCCGCTGGCGAAGTACAGCCGCTGGACATGGGCCGCCTGCAGACCATCATCACGGAGGCCTGCGAAGGCCTGGCCGAAGTCGACGGCGGTCTGATCGAGCGCGAAACCCTGAAGAACCTGTACGACGGCGTGGCCGAGAAGGACGTCAACACCGCCCTGGTGATGACTGCCCGTACCCTGGTCGAGCGTGAGCCGAACTACAGCTACGTCACCGCCCGCCTGCTGATGGACAACATCCGCGCCGAGGCCCTGAGCTTCCTCAGCATCGCTGGCAGCGCCACTCACCACGAGATGGCCGACCTGTATGCCAAGGCCCTGCCCGCCTACGTCGACAAGGGCGTGGAGTTCGAGCTGCTGGACGCCAAGCTGAAGGAGTTCGATCTGGAGAAACTGGGCCGCGCCATCAACCACGAGCGCGACCAGCAGTTCACCTACCTCGGCCTGCAGACCCTGTACGACCGCTACTTCATCCACAAGGACGGCATCCGTTTCGAACTGCCGCAGGTGTTCTTCATGCGCGTGGCCATGGGCCTGGCCATCGAAGAGCCGAAGAACCGCGAAGATCGCGCCATCGAGTTCTACAACCTGCTGTCCTCGTTCGACTACATGGCGTCCACACCGACCCTGTTCAACGCCGGCACCCTGCGTCCGCAGCTGTCCTCCTGCTACCTGACCACCGTGCCGGACGACCTGTCGGGCATCTACGGCGCCATCCACGACAACGCCATGCTGAGCAAATTCGCCGGCGGCCTGGGCAACGACTGGACCCCGGTGCGCGCGCTGGGCTCCTACATCAAGGGCACCAACGGCAAGTCCCAGGGCGTCGTGCCGTTCCTCAAAGTGGTCAACGACACCGCAGTGGCGGTCAACCAGGGCGGCAAGCGCAAGGGCGCCGTGTGCGCCTACCTGGAAACCTGGCACATGGACATCGAGGAATTCCTCGAGCTGCGCAAGAACACCGGTGACGACCGTCGTCGTACCCACGACATGAACACCGCCAACTGGATTCCGGACCTGTTCATGAAGCGCGTCTTCGAAGACGGCAAGTGGACCCTGTTCAGCCCGTCCGAAGTACCGGACCTGCACGACCTGACCGGCAAGGCCTTCGAAGAGCGCTACGAGTACTACGAAGCCCTGATCGAGTACGGCAAGATCAAGCTGTACAAGACCATCCAGGCCAAGGACCTGTGGCGCAAGATGCTCTCGATGCTGTTCGAGACCGGCCACCCGTGGCTGACCTTCAAGGACCCGTGCAACCTGCGCAGCCCGCAGCAGCACGTGGGCGTGGTACACAGCTCCAACCTGTGCACCGAGATCACCCTGAACACCAACAAGGACGAGATCGCGGTCTGCAACCTGGGCTCGGTCAACCTGGTCAACCACATCGTCGACGGCAAGCTGGACATCGAGAAACTCGGTCGCACCGTCAAGACCGCTGTGCGCATGCTCGATAACGTCATCGACATCAACTACTACAGCGTGGATCAGGCACGTAACTCCAACTTCAAGCACCGTCCGGTCGGCCTCGGCCTGATGGGCTTCCAGGACGCCCTGTACCTGCAGCACATCGCCTACGGCTCCGACGCGGCCATCGAGTTCGCCGACAAGTCGATGGAAGCCATCAGCTACTACGCTATCCAGGCGTCCTGTGACCTGGCCGACGAGCGCGGCAGCTACAGCACCTTCGAAGGCTCGCTGTGGAGCAAGGGCATCCTGCCGCTGGACTCGCAGCAACTGCTGATCGAAGCCCGTGGCCAGAAGTACATCGACGTCGACCTGTCCGAATCGCTGGACTGGGCGCCGATCCGCGAGCGCGTGAAGAAAGGTATTCGCAACTCGAACATCATGGCCATCGCGCCGACCGCGACCATCTCCAACATCATTGGCGTGTCGCAGTCCATCGAGCCGACCTACCAGAACCTGTACGTGAAATCGAACCTCTCCGGCGAATTCACCGTGATCAACCCCTACCTGGTGCGCGACCTGAAAAACCGCGGCCTGTGGGACCCGGTCATGGTCAACGACCTGAAGTACTACGACGGTTCCGTGCAGCAGATCGAGCGCATCCCGCAGGATCTGAAAGACCTGTACGCCACCGCGTTCGAAGTGGAAACCAAGTGGATCGTCGACGCCGCCAGCCGTCGCCAGAAGTGGATCGACCAGGCTCAGTCGCTGAACCTGTACATCGCCGGCGCCTCGGGCAAGAAGCTGGACGTGACCTACCGCATGGCCTGGTACCGTGGCCTGAAAACCACCTACTACCTCCGTGCCCTGGCCGCTACCAGCACCGAGAAATCCACCATCAACACCGGCAAGCTCAACGCAGTATCCGCTGGTGGTGACGAAGGCTTCTCGGCCAAGGCCCAGGCGCCTGCCCAGCAGGCCGCCCCGGCGCCGGCACCGGTTCCCAAGGCCTGTGCCATCGACGAACCCGACTGCGAAGCGTGCCAGTAAGGCTTTCGCGCGTATCTGAGCGGCGCCCGCGTCGTTGCCCGGTAGGCCGGCCCCCATCACGTACTGAAGTACGCTCAGGGGCTCCGACCTACCAGGCGCCTAGCGCTCACTCGCTCAGCTACACGCTCGAAGGTCTGATGCAGTTCTAAAGCAAAGCAACAGTCAGTCCCCTCTCCCGCTTGCGGGAGACGACTGCAGGGATGCAGGAGGTAGGGTGAAGCAGGAAGCCCGAACCGAGGGTTAGGGAGAGGGCAAGGCTCTTCCGTAGGAGCGGCTTCAGCCGCGAAATTCGCGGATAAATCCACTCCTACCCGAGCCTAGCCCCTCTCACAAATTCCCGCCCCTCCTCCTCCGGGTCGAGGGGCAACGGTCAGCCAGCAACCCACCGCCTGCTGACCAGTGGTACCCGTTTACCCTTGCGCGCATCACGCAACGGAACATAATTCAAATTATCTGTATATCCATACAGGCCGGTTCATTGACCGGCCCTCACGCAGGAGCCAAGCCATGCTGAGCTGGGATGAATTCGACAAGGAAGACGGCGCAGAAGCCGCCGCCGCAAGCAAAGCCAGCGCACAAAGCGCCGGCACCAACTTCGACAAGCTCGACAGCGAAGCTGCCGGCTCGGTCGAGCAGGCTCGCGCCGTCGACGCCAACGACTCCGACGCCGTCGCCCGCGCCAAGAAAGCCCTGAACGACCTCGACATCCAGGAAGGCCTGGACGACCTCGAAGGCGCCTCCGCGCGCGTACAGGTCGGCGACAAGCAGATGATCAACGCCCGCGCCGACCTCAACCAGCTCGTCCCCTTCAAGTACGACTGGGCCTGGCAGAAGTATCTGGATGGTTGCGCCAACCACTGGATGCCGCAGGAAGTGAACATGAACGCCGACATCGCGCTGTGGAAGAGCACCGACGGTCTCTCCGAAGACGAGCGCCGCATCGTCATGCGCAACCTCGGTTTCTTCTCCACCGCCGACAGCCTGGTGGCCAACAACCTGGTACTGGCCGTGTACCGCCTGATCACCAACCCCGAGTGCCGCCAGTACATCCTGCGCCAGGCCTTCGAGGAAGCGATCCACACCCACGCCTACCAGTACTGCATCGAATCGCTGGGCATGGATGAAGGCGAGATCTTCAACATGTACCACGAGATCCCGAGCGTCGCGAAGAAGGCCTCCTGGGGCCTGAAGTACACCCGCTCGATCTCCGATCCGCAGTTCCAGACCGGCACCCCGGAAACCGACCGCCAGTTCCTGCGCAACCTGATCGCCTACTACTGCGTACTGGAAGGCATCTTCTTCTACTGCGGCTTCACCCAGATCCTCTCCATGGGTCGTCGCAACAAGATGACCGGCACCGCCGAGCAGTTCCAGTACATCCTGCGTGACGAGTCCATGCACCTGAACTTCGGCATCGACGTGATCAACCAGATCAAGATCGAGAACCCGCACCTGTGGGATGCCCAGATGAAGGACGAAGCGACCCAGATGATCCTGCAGGGCACTCAACTGGAAATCGAATACGCCCGCGACACCATGCCGCGCGGCGTACTGGGCATGAACGCCGCGATGATGGAGGACTACCTCAAATTCATCGCCAACCGCCGCCTGACCCAGATCGGCCTGAAGGAAGAGTACCCAGGTACCACCAACCCCTTCCCGTGGATGAGCGAGATCATGGACCTGAAGAAGGAGAAGAACTTCTTCGAAACCCGAGTGATCGAGTATCAGACTGGTGGGGCGTTGAGCTGGGATTGATCATCAACCATCCAGATGCCGCTGCCAAATTGCGAGGCTAAGAACATAGCTATCTGGCAGTGGCTGACTTGCTACTTTTTGCAGTCTTATTAGATCGGAAATTAATTTATGGACGACAAGGAGGTCGACTATCTGTCATACGGGGGCAGCCATGAAAGAAAACTTAGGTATTGTCGTTGCTATAGTAATTGGCATCATGTTTGTTGCGGCAGTTATTGCCTTAGTTTTTCTAGTGAAAGACAAGGCAGCAGTTCGAGCAACAATGGATCTTGAGTCAGGAAAAGCAGAAGTAACAGTCGCCGTTGATCATTCCAACGCTCCCGTGCAGTAAAAATTGATCAATATCACCCTCCGTATGAGAATGTAAAACTCGACGCTTCAGCGTCCGCCTCGAGACGATATAAAGCGGCTCAGGTTTACTACTGCACCGAAGCGTGAGAGTTCAGACTGGAGGGCATTGAACAGGGATTGGTTCTACATCCCCAAAAGCATATGACCGCTGACCTATACCTCGGCCACGCGCCTATTAGATAAACCCAAGAGGAATAGTAGTGAACTAGAAAGAGCATCCTCTGACTGCGG
Organism: Pseudomonas sp. Marseille-Q0931; assembly: GCF_940789645.1. Lineage (NCBI taxonomy): Bacteria > Pseudomonadati > Pseudomonadota > Gammaproteobacteria > Pseudomonadales > Pseudomonadaceae > Pseudomonas > Pseudomonas sp. Marseille-Q0931. The sequence continues at coordinate 46,404 of NZ_CALNWT010000003.1, forward strand.
CAGCAATTTCATGTGCGTCTACCGCGGCTTTCTTTCTAACCTTCGTCACGCCCATACTCGAAAAACACAATACAAATACAATTACCGACTTAGAACAGAATCTAAGGAACATGACAGAAAAGGTGACAGATTTATTTTCTACGTCACCCTCTTCTACTGGTTTCGCCCTTACGGCGAGTTACTTTCTCTTTGCTCGCGCGAAAGAGAAAGTAACCAAAGAGAAAGCGCGCCCGGCATCCGGGTTTCGCTGCGCGAAACTCCCCTCACTCCGGCGCTGTTCCGAGGGTCGTCGCGAAGGGCCATCCCTGGCCCATCACTCCTCGTTTGGCATCCATGCCAAACGCCCCTCTCCGCAGCACCTCCACTCGGCCTCCTGACGGGATTCGGGGATCGCGGTGCCTGAGCGTTTTGTGGAAGGCAGAACAGCAAGCAAAAGCAGAGCTTAAAGCCAGAGCATTGCGGCCGAACCGCAATGCTCTGGCTTTGTTTCTAAGACACAAATCTCACAGACGATGCCAAACGCCCCGTCAGGAGGCCGAGTGGGATCGTTGTGAAACGAAGCGCAGCGAAGTAACAGCCGCAGGCTGGCCCGGAGGGCCAGCGAAGCGAGTCAAGGGGTTGAGCGGCATGGATGCCGCGAGAGCCGCGATGGGCCAGGGATGGCCCTTCGCGGCGTGCCCCTGGAACGACGATGAAGCGAGGGAACCCGACGAAGTCGGGCCGGATGGTAGGGGCAAAAACCTTTTGCTTACTTTTGGCGGGGCCGGCCATCCGGGCGTTTGCCAAAAGTGAGCCGCTGTAAGAGCGGAACCGGTATGAAGGACCTAACATAAGCGGCGGATTCACGCGAACCAAGCGAGCAGCCCGGACAACCGCTGATGGCGGGTAATAAAAGCATCATCCCTACAGATTGCTCCGCCCGCGTTTTGCGGAGCAGACCCAGCAACACCGCAACAGATGCAATACGCTGTCCCAACTCCGCAGCAATAACCCCCAGGAAAAATGACGCATGGAAGTCCGTTTACTGTCCCAGTCGGAGTTCGGCAACGTCCAGTTCTACAGGATCATCACCCTTCTCTTCCTGCTGCTCATGGCCGGCATCACCCTGAAGGGCCTGGCAAACGATGAATTCGCCCTGCTCTCGCCTCTGCCCTGCGTCATGCTGATCATCTTGGGCCGCTTCATCGTGGAATGGCGCCGGATCGCCAAAAGCCAACCTGCCTTCATCCACGCGGACGAACTGGTGCTGTGCAGCGAGGACGGCAACCGCCGGATTCCCCTGGCGAAAATCAGCTCGACCAAGGCCAGCCACAGCCTTTTCATGGTGCGCCGCTACCGCTCCTGGTCGGAGCACGTGGCATTTCTCGAACTGACCCTGAATAGCGGCGAGCGCCTGTACACCCTCGCCGAAAGTGCCGTCTTCGAAATGCCTCCGGCCAAGGACACGGTGAAGGCAATCGAGGCGGCGATCCTCGGCGCCAAGATGAAGGACATCACCCAGCGCCAGCTGGACGTTAGCTAAGGTTGATCGCCCACGCCCCGCAGGGGAATTCCCACGGTCGTGCCCCACTTCCCTTCCCCCGCACAAACCAGGCGCTATCATGCGCGGCCCATTGCTGACCTAGGGAGAGGTCTAATGAACGTCCATCGCATCCTGCTGCTTGGCGCGCTGATACTGCTTGGCGCCTGCAAGGAAGAACGCCTGGTTCTGCACTTCGAGCAACCTGTTGCCAGTGGCTGGGGGCTCGACTCGCAATACCAGCAAGCAATTCTGGATGGCCTGCAAAACGCCGGTATCGACAGCAGCCAGGCGACGCTCGACACACACGACAATGGCAAGGCGGTAGCCGTCTCATTCCCCGAAGACGCGCTGAGCCAGCAACAGCAGACAAGCCTGACCACCTACTTCAACGATCTGCTCAAGGCACGTGCCGAGGCGCAACAGGTGCGTTTGCGCATCAAGCAGCAGGAGCCCGAAGTGGTAAAGGGTGATCCATTTGCCGACACGATCCGGATGCTGCAGGCAAAGGCCAACACGATGCGCCCGCAATTCACCAGCCGCATCGAGTACTTCGACACGCCACGACTGATGTACCAGGAGCGCGAAGCGCCAGGTGTCCGCCTGTACCAGTCCAGCCCGGTGCACTGCCAGGTCACCCTGGGCCTGGAGAAGCCGCTGCCGCAAATCCACTACCAGTTGAACGCCCCCGGCGAGAGTGGCAGCGTCGACATGCTCAACCCGTTTCTGGCGACACAGAGCTTCCGTCTGCCTTCGTCGGTGAGTATCGGCAACAGCGACCTCGATAAGGCCGTTGCCGAAGGCCATTACCGCTACAAGCTGATCACCAGCGCCAATGCCCGTGCCAACCAGGCCGATGAACTGGTGTTCTTCTTCGGTGAACTAGGTTTGATCGACCACAGAGGCGGCCTTACCACCACCGATCTTGGCAAGTTCGAGGCGAACTGCCTGAAGCGGATCATGGCTGCCGGGCGACCATTCACCTTTCATTACGGCAACTCGCTGGATCGACTCGTAGCGGTGGATTATCGCTTCGGCGAAGCGGCCATTGATTGATCGTCGAAGCTGCAGTCGGCTGCCAGCGAGTAGCCCGGACAACCGCTGACGGTGGATGAAAAAAGCGTCATCCACCCTACGGGTCGCCGACATACCGTGTAGGGTGGACAACGCGAAGCTTGTCCACCATGGTTTAGATACAGCCACCGCTCAAGGACGAGCCGCAATGCCCAATTACCGGCGCGCCCGCGTTGCTGGCGCCACCTACTTCTTCACCGTCAACCTGCGCGATCGCACCAGCGATCTGCTGATCCGCGAAATCGACTTGCTGCGCGAGACTGTGCGCGCCACCAAAACCCGTCACCCCTTCCATATCGATGCCTGGGTGGTGCTGCCCGAGCACATGCATTGCCTGTGGACACTCCCGCCTAGCGACGCAGATTTTGCCCTGCGCTGGAAGGTCATCAAGTTCGCTTTCAGCAAACGCCTACCCGCCACCGAAATGCTAAGCGTCAACCAACAGAACAGGCGTGAGCGTGGTATTTGGCAAAGGCGCTACTGGGAACATCTGATCCGTGACGAACGCGATTACCAGCGCCACTTCGATTACATCCACTACAACCCGCTTAAACACGGCCATGTGGCACGGTTGGCGGATTGGCCCTATTCGAGCTTCCATCGGGCAGTGGCGGAAGGTATTTACCCAGCAGATTGGTGTGGTGTGCCGGAGCAGGTCGAGGGTGGTTATGGTGAGTGAGCTACCCGATGGTGGATGAAAAAAAGCGTCATCCACCCTACTGACTTTTACCTTTCTTCTTGGCAATCGCCTTCATCCTTGCTGCGGCCTTCTGCACGGTGGCCATCTTCTCGGGGCGTTTCATGCCCCGCCATTTGCGGATTTCCTCGCGCGTGCGTCCACAGCTGACGCACAGCTCGCCGTTGAGCTGGCACAGCGACACGCAGGGGTTCTCAATGTCCTTGGCCACGCTTGCCCCTTGCCGGTCGTTCGACCGAGAACGCTACGTGGTCGGCGATGCGGGATACGCTGATACCCACCTCGTCGAAAGCCGCCAGGGTCAGCGCCAGCATTCTCGCCTTGTCGGCACTGGCGAGTGCCCGCGCCTTGTTCGCCTCGGTGTCGAACACCCAGGTTACGACAAGGCTCTGCGGAAACTGCTCGTAGTCCACATCATGGGTCAGCCATTGGAAGCCGACGACTTCGCTTTTCGCCGTTTCACAGGCCAGGGTCAGCGCGCGGATCAGCTCGCGCTCGATGCCTGAGTATCTTCGTTTCGGCGATGGCATATGGGTCTTCCGGATCTGTGTTCGATGCCCCGCCATGTTACCCGAGACGCTATAGGCCAGGACGCTGCGATGGCGTTCATGACGCAGAGCGTGGGAACGAGCAAAGCGTCCAATCGCCACTGCAGACACCCGACCGCCAGCGCTGTGAAAATCCGCCCTAACCCTTAAAATCTGCCGCCAAACAGACCGCAGGCGGAATGCCCACCGCTCCCTTCTCATCGATCCGTACAGGCCCTGTAGAACATGGCGTTCGACGCCCCGACCATGCTGACTCTCACCATCGCCCTCGCCGTGGCCGCTGCGCTGTACCTGGCGGTTGAGTGGCGCAACGTGCGGGAGTCGCCCTTGCTGTTCTGGAGTGCGGGCTTCGCGACCATCGCCATCGGCTCGACCCTTGCCCTGTTGCGCGGCAGCGGCCTGATCCTGATTGGCATCTGGTTCGCCAATGGCCTGCTGATCACCGCCCACTGGCTGTTTTTACTGGGTGTGGCCCGCTTCACCGAAGCGCGCTTCTCGCGGGCCTGGTACCTGATTTTCGTCGCCTGGCTGGCGATGCTGCTCCTGCCGGAGGGGCCGCTGTGGTCCAGGGTCATGCTGTTCACCAACTCGATGTTGGTCGCCCTGGTCACCCTCAAGGCCAGCGCCCTGCTGCGTCCTCACGGCAGGTCATTGAGCGTGGGCGCCGTGCAGTTGCGCTATGTGTTGCTGATGCACGGCCTGTTCTATGCGGCCAAGGCAATGACCGCAGTGATTCCCGGCGCGCTGATCGACCTCAACGCCTTTCGTGGCCTGATCATCCAGATTTCGTTGGTGGAAGGTGCCATGGCGCTGATGCTGATTGCCCTGTCGATGACCGGCACCGTGCGTTGGCGCCGCGAAAAACGCATCGAGCGCCTGGCCGCTCGCGATCCGCTGACCGCGCTGTACAACCGCCGCGCGCTGGAGGCGAGAGCCGGCAACCTGCTGAAGGAAACTTCGCCCACCCGCCTTGGCGCACTACTGCTGATCGACATCGACAACTTCAAGCAGGTCAACGATCTCCACGGCCACCTTGCGGGGGATCGTTTGCTGATCGCCCTCGGCGAGATGCTCCGCGCGCTGCTGCCGGAACGTGCGCTGACGGCTCGCCTGGGCGGAGACGAGTTCGTCATCCTGCTGGGCGATGCGTCGAACGAGCGTGTCGTGGCCTTGAGCGATGCGCTGCGCCAACGCTTCAACCCGATGGCAGCGCAAACATTCGACACTCCCGAGGCCGTCACCCTGAGCATCGGCGCCATGCTGTTCGATCGACCACCGGCCAGCCTGGCGGCGTTGATCGAGCAAGGCGACACCGCGCTGTATCAGTCCAAGCGCGGCGGCCGCAACAGCACGCGGGTGGATGACCGGACGGAGGCGAATCGCGGCCGAGCGGATAGAGGCACACCGTAGCGCCGATCTGCTGGCATTCCCGATCAAGGTCGAGATCGGGTTCGCGGCGCCATCGCCTACGAAACGTCATGGACGCAGCCGGCGGGTTACAATCCCCGGCCACGCCCTTGCCCTGCGGAGCCTCCTGATGTTCACCCTTTCTCACCTCAGCAGCCCTCCGCCCGAGTCACTGAAGAGCCAGGTGCAGCAGATGGTGGTGGACTACTTCGCCGACGTCAGCGCGGTACCGCTGCTGCCGAGCAACCCGCTGTATCAGCTTTACCAGTACGTGATCGGCTATGAGCTGCATCTGCACCTGCAGTCCATGAACGGCGACGTCGAAGGCCCCGTGCAGTTGCTACTGGCGCTGGACGATGAAGACCCGGCCCGTGTACTCGGGTTTGCCCTGTACCTGCCCAGCCCGGACGATGCTGCCGCCTGCACCCTCGCCTATATGGCGGTGCACAGCGAGCATCGCGCTCAGGGCATCGGCCGGGCGCTGCTGCAACGCGTGCTGGAGCGACGCCCGCACCTGGAGCTGGCCTGCACGGCAGACAAGGTACCGCTGTTCGAGGCCCTGGGTTTGCAGGTGCTGGCAGCCCAGGGTGCGCAGGTGGTGATGAACAGCCGCGACTATCGCTCCAGCGGCATGTTCGCCGTCGCTGACCTGGCGCCCGTGTTCGCCTCCACGGAGGTCCGGCAAATTCACGCCTACCTGCTCAAGCAGCACGGCCAGCGCGCCATGCAACAGGCGGAAAAGCAGCGCGACCAGCACCTCGACACGCTCGCCCTGCAGGCTCAGCAACTGGTCGACGAGCGCCTGCCTTCACGCGCGCTGCATTGAAGCGATGCCCACGCCAGGCGTGGGGGCTTCACGAAATGCCGAGCGCCGTCACCTGCGGCGGTCAGCCAACTACGCCCATGCACACGCGCGGTTGGCGGACGTTCAACGCCCGCCAACGCTGATAGAGCGTTACGACAGGGGGCTCTCGCCCGATCAGAACGAGTAGCTGGCACTGACCACAAGGTTACGCGGTTCGCCCAGCTGGATCTGCCCGGCGCTGGTGGCAGAGCTGTAGTAGGTACGGTCAGTGATGTTGTTCAGCGCCGCGCGCACATCCCAGTCCTTGTGACGGTAGCCGGCCAGGGCGTCCCAGGTACCATAGCCAGGCAGTACGGTGGTGTTCTGGTTGTCGGCAAAGCGCTCGCCCACCAAGGTCACACCGGTTTCGGCGTACCAGCCCAGCTCAGGCTTCCAGGTGACGAACAGGCTGCCATTGCGCTTGGCAACGTTGCTGACGCGGTTGCCTTCCAGGCCGTTGTTGTCCTTGACGATGCTGGCGTCCTGCAAACCGATGCCGCCGCGCAGGTACCAGTTGCCGACCAGTCGGCCGGTTGCGGTCAGCTCGATACCACGCGAGCGCTGCAGGCCGGTGAGGATGGTCAGGGTCGGGTCGTTCGGGTCGCTGGTACGGCGGTTGTAGAGTTCCAGCTCGTATACGGCTAGGGTGGTGCTCAGGCGCTCGTCCAGCCAGTCGCTCTTGACGCCGACTTCCTTCTGCCGGGTCTGTTCGGGCTCGAGTTCGTTGCCATTGCCCGAGGCGCCCGGGGTGATACCGATCAGACCACCGCCGACCGGGGAGAAGGTCTTGCTCCAGGAGGCGTAGAAGGAGTGATGCTGCAGCGGCGTCCAGACGATACCGGCGCGGGGGCTGAGGCCGTAGCTGTTGCGATCTTCCTTGAGGTTGCGCAGCTTGTTGGTGGTGGCCACCTCGAACTCGTCGTAACGCAAGCCGGCCAACAGTTGCCATTGGTCATTCAGGCGCAGTTGATCCTGCACGTAGATGCCACGGCTTTCGACTTCGGTGTGGTTGTTGCTGGAGAGGGTCATGGCGCCCCGGTGACTCTGGCTGCGATCCGGCTTGTACAGGTCGAGCGCGGGTACGGCCTGGCCGCCCTGATTAACGGCGAGCGCGCTGTAGAGCTTCGGGTCACGACGCTGGCTACCCATTTCCACACCGCTCAGCAGACGATGCTCTAAGCCGAAGGTGTCGACGGTGCCTTCGGCCTCCAGGTTGTTGAACAGGTTGCGGGTGCGCAGGTCCTGCTGCCAACGTTGCCGGGTCACGCGCTGGGTAGCAGCGTTGAAGCCAGTCAGGTAGGTGTTGTCAAAGTCGCTGTCGAGTTTGAAGAGGCTGGCGGTATGACGCAGTTGCCAGTTGTCATTCAATTCGTAGGTGAGCCTGGAGCGCAGTGTTTGCGTGGTGTCGTCGATGAAATCGCGGTCATCGCCATAGGTGGTGTCGCGCTTGACGTCCGCCGGGCGCCCGCCAACGCCGGGGATACCACGATCCGGGGTGCGGTCGAAGCGGCTGTATTCATACTGCACCAGCCAGTTCAGCTCAGGCGTCAGCTGCCAGCTCATGGACGGCGCGAACAGTTGACGATGGCTGGAGACGCCGCCACGGAAGCTGTTGCTGTCTTCATTGCCCATGTTCAGGCGCAGACTGATGGTGTCGGAGGGGTCGGCGCTGAGGTCGGCATACAGGCTGCGCAGGTCTTCGCTGCCGCCCTGTGCCTCGAGCGTGGAGCGACGGCCAGCTTCGGGCGCCTTGCTGATGCGGTTGACGATACCGCCCTGGCTGCCACGCCCATAGAGCACGGCTGCCGGCCCCTTGAGCACTTCGATGCGCTCGATGTTGTGCAGGTCGCGCACATACTGGCTGTCGTCACGCACGCCATCCAGGTAAAAGTCGTTGCTGGCATCGAAGCCACGGATGCGCAGGCTGTCGAAACGGGTATCCGCCCCGCTGCTGACGTTGGGCAGGCCGCTGAGCGCCTTGCCCAGATCATTGGTGCCATAGTTCAGCACGTTGCTCGTCTTCAGTGTATCGATGGCCTGCGGCACGTAACGCACCGGCGTGGCAGTGCGCGTGGCGGTGCTGACCTCCTTGACGCGGGGGTTATCGGCTTCCTCGTCGGCCTCGCCATAGACCACGATCTCAGGCAGGTTGGCCGTCGCGGCGCAAGCAAAGCCGGTTGTCAGTAGAACGGAAAAGCCCAGCGAAATGGAGGTTAGTCGCGAAAGGGAGAACATCTCAGCACGCATCCAGACAAAGGTGATTTATTAACGGGCGCGCATGATAATGTTTTTCATTTGATACATAGAAGTATTTATTCCTTACTTCAAGCCTGCTGAATCTTGAATGGCTCACCTCAGATGAAAGGAAACCAGTAGCAGCCCGCACTACGTGATGAAGAGCTGTCGTGCACGTTGCGAGCGGTCTGCAACGCAGCCGCTTTGCCCGAGAATAAAGGTATGCAGGGCTATTCTGTCCGGTGTCCTGCTCTGCCGCCCTTCTCCAACAGCGAGCCACAGGACCCGCCTCGGCTGTTCAGTAGTTGCAGCCTCACGTAGCAAGAAACCCGCACGCCAGCGCCAACGCTAGATGAAAACAGCCGCGCTCTTCCCCACGACGATAAGGTCGCGAACCGCAGCACTCGCGGCGCTTCTGGGCAGGTCTGCAGCAAAAACCACGTCCACCATCGACACAGCGTCTGGCTGTGCACCATTTCGAGGCAGCCTTCCTCCAGCAGCAACAGGATGCCCACAGCGGCACGTCGAGGACACACGGATGAAAGATTCAGCGCGCGGTTTGCTGCTCGTTACCAGCGGCATCACCCTACTCAGCTTCGATGGTCTGCTGGTGCGCCTGGCGCAGGCCGATGGCTGGAGCATCGTGTTCTGGCGCGGTCTGCTGATGTTCCTGGCGCTCGGCGTGTTCTCGCTGTCAGCCAGAAGCCGTGCCAGCGTCCGTGCGCAACCGCTCCTCAGCGCCTGTTCGGCCCTGCTGCTGGCGTTGATCTCGATCTTCTTCGTGCTGGCGGTGATCCATACCCAGGTCGCCAATGTGGTGGTCATTCTGTGCACCGCGCCGTTGTTCGCCGCGCTGTTCACCCGCTTCTTTCTCGGCGAGCAGGTGGCCCTGCGCACCTGGCTGGCGATCGGCGTGGCGGCATTGGGCATCATGCTGGTATTCGCCGGCGCGTTTAACGCGACCGACCTGGCCGGCAACGGCTACGCGCTGCTGTCATCGGCGGCGGTGGGCGCCAACCTGACGCTACTGCGCCGCCACCCTAAGCTGGAACGCATGCCGCTGATCGCCCTCGGCGGGCTGGCGGCGGCACTGATCGCCTGGCCCAACGCTCAGCCCTTCGCCCTGGGCGCTTCGAGCTATTGGGCGCTGGCCATCATGGGCCTGGTGCAGATGCCGCTGGCGACCTTGCTGATCAACAACGCGACCCGTTATCTGCCCTCTGCCGAAGTCGCGCTGTTCTACCTGCTGGAAAGCGTGCTGGGTACGCTCTGGGTCTGGTACTTCCTGCAGGAGACGCCGGCCAATGCGACGCTCTACGGTGGCGCGCTGGTAATCGCCACCCTGGCGGTGCATGCCGGCATGACGCTTCGCGTACGCCCGGCGCTGCCGGCTTGAATTTGCCCAGCCCTGGCTGACCGGCGCGGCGGATACCAACCGCCAGGTGCCGCCGACATTTCAATTGACACTCGCAGGCGCAGTTGAGGAACAATGCACGGCAGCGCTCGCCTGGCGGCACCTGCATAGCCGCGCGAGCAACAGCCCCAGCAGCAACATCATCCGCTTCACTGCCGCGAACAAGGACGTCCGATGCGCATCCTCCCCCTCCTTATCCTGCTTCTGTGCCAGGCCGCCCATGCCGGGGAAATCGTCAACGACGTCAGCGGCATGAACCCCATCGAGGTCGCGCAGGTGCTGGCGCCTACCGAATTGGAGCAGATCGTCGAGGCGGTGCGCGGGCATGCCGGGCCCATCGCCATTGGCGGCGGTCGCTACAGCATGGGCGGGCAGATCGCTACCGAGCAGGCCCTGCAACTGGACATGCGCCGTTTCAACCAGGTGCTGGAGTTTTCCGCAGAGCGCCGGGAGATTCGTGTGCAGGCCGGCATCACCTGGCGCGAAGTGCTGGAGTACATCGACCCACACGGTCTGTCGCCGCAGATCATGCAGTCCTACGCCAACTTCACCGTAGGCGGCGCGCTCAGCGTCAATGCCCACGGCCGTTACGTCGGCCAGGGGCCGCTGGTGCTCGGCGTGCGTTCGTTGCGTCTGGTGTTGGCCGACGGCCAGGTGGTGGACGCCAGCCCGACGCACAACAGCGAGTTCTTCTACGGTGCCATTGGCGGTTACGGCGGGCTGGGCGTCATCGTCGAAGCCACCCTGCCGCTGGTGGAGAACAGCAAGCTGATGCGTCAGACGCAAGTCATGCCGCTCAGTGACTATGCGCAGTTCTTCGCCAGCCAGGTCATCGACAACCCGGACATGGTGATGCACAACGGCATTCTCTACACCGACGACTACAACAGCGTTCGCGCCGTGTCCTACCTGCGTACGGACGCACCGCTGACCGTGACGGAAGGCCTGGTGCCGCTGGACCGCGACTACAAGGCTATGCGCGCCGCATTGGCAGTAGCCAGCAGCAATGGCGGCGCCAAGGTGCGTGAAAGCCTGGTCGACCCGCTACTGCTCAAACGACCGCAGGTGCAGTGGCGCAACCATGAAGCCAGCCTGGATGTGCGCGAGCTGCAGCCCATTTCCGGCCCCGACTACAGCTACGTGCTGCAGGAGTATTTCGTCCCGCAAGCCCAGTTGGAGCAGTTCGTAGCAGGAATGAAGGAGGTGCTCCAGGAGCACAAGGTCAAGGTCGCCAATATCTCCATCCGCCATGCCAAGGCCGACCCGGGTACGCTGCTGGCCTGGGCTCGCGAAGACACCTTCGCGCTGGTGATCTATTACCGCCAGGGCGTCTCGCCCAGCGAGCGCGATGCCGTCGCCGAATGGACCCGGCAACTGATCGACCTCGCCATCGCCCACCAGGGCAGCTACTACCTGCCGTATCAAATCCACGCCAACCGTGAGCAGTTCCTCGCCGCCTATCCGCGCGCCGAAGCGTTCTTCGCGCTGAAAAAACGCGTCGACCCAAGCAACAAATTCCGCAACAAGCTGTGGGACGCCTACTATCGCAGGCCAGCTCCATAGCGAGTAACCGCCGCAGTAGATGCTGGACGAGACGATCCATCCTGGCTGCCGCTCCCGCGCATCATCAGAAGCACTCGCCACCGCTCTGCCACGGCCAAAGCCCCACGCGCGCATCAACGAAGCCGATGTGATGGGCCGTACCGGTCAGCCAAAGGACGAATCAAAGCCTGCCAAGCCAGTACTGCGGACGCCGACGGTGATGGGCAACGGCCAGAATCTGGAAGCCGTCAGGTTTTGGCCGGTAGATGATCGATAGCGGAAAACGCTGAAGGGGAACGCTGCGAATATCTGGCTCAAGTTCAACCCGCCAGGCCTTGGGCGACTCACCAATCAATGTAGCCAAGGCCTGAAACTCGTTGATCAATACCCCACCCAATCCAGGAACCTTCGATTCGTAATAACCGACTGACTCCAGAAACTCGGCTTCCGCTGCCGGGTGGAAAAAATACTTCATCGAATCAGGGCTCTGGCCTTCTTCATCACCTCGTCACCCGGCACTGCCTGAATCGAGCCGCTATCGAGCTCTTGCGCACGCCTCTGTGCTTCAAGCAACCAGTCTGAACGCAGTTCGTCTTCCGCAGGGGTATCCAGACTCAAGACCAGACGCTGGATCAGCTGTGCCCGCTCCTTCTTGGAAAGATGCAGGGCTTCATCCTCGATCTTCTGCAGATTCATGGCTTCACCTCTCGCTTGTGTACCGGCAAATCTTGGCACGGATGCTTAGCGGGAGCCATGGCTGTGGCCCCTTAACTTTCGTCACACCGAACACATCCCACCCGGCACCGTCAGGATCCATTCCCGCAAGGCCTGGATACTCGGGTCATTGCGCCGACTTTCCGGGTACACCAGAAAGAACGGCTTGCCTTCCAGCTCGGGTCCGAAGGGCTGCACCAATCGCCCTGCCTTCAACTCGTCTTCAATCAGTTGCCGACTCATCAGCGCCACGCCCTGGGCGCCGACGGCGGCCGAGACGGCGTGGGTCTCGTCGGAAAACACCAGCCCGGCGCCGACGTCCAGTCCCTCCACCTGAGCCTGCTTCTGCCAGAAGGCCCAATCCATGGGCGAGGAAATCGCCGCCTGGTTGCGAAAGTGGATCAGCGAATGCCTGGGCAAGTCGGCCACATCGTGCAGTTCCAGCAGCGGGCTGCAGGCGGGCACGAAGGTGTTGTCGAAGAGTTTTTCCGCCACCAGCCCGGGCCAGCGGCCATCGCCGTAGCGAATGGCGATATCGGCGGTGACACCGTCGAGCGCCACCGGTTCGTGCGAGGCATGAATGCGCAGGTCGATGTCCGGGTGGGAATCGCGCAGCAGGCAGACCCAGGACAGCAGCCAGCGCACCGCCACCGCGGGCGTGGTGCTGAGGGTGACGGCATGCCGGCGCGGTGCGGCGCTGAGCCGCTCGACCGCAGCGCCGATGCTGTCGAAGGCGCTTTCCAGCACCTGCTGCAGCTCGCGCCCGGCCATGGTCAGTTCCAGCTGACGAGGCTTGCGGACGAACAGCGCAAGGCCGAGGGATTCCTCCAGCGCACGGATCTGGTGGCTGATCGCCGTGGCAGTGACGGAAAGTTCCTCCGCGGCCTGCTTGGCGCTCTCATGACGAGCCGCCGCCTCGAAGGCGCGCAAGGCGGAAAGCGGCGGTAGTTTGCGCCGGCTCATAGCTGAGTTTTCCTCATCCATTTCAGAAAATATTGATCGTTTGTCGTCTCATACAGGCGAACTTAGCCTGTCCCTGCAGCTTTTCACAGATGAATAGAAATTCAAGCAGGAGACTCACCATGACCAAGATTCTGCATATCGACGCCAGCGCCCGCCCCGGCCTGGCCGGCAAGGACCAGCACGGCTCGCACAGCCGCAACCTCAGCCACCGTTTCATCAGCCAGTGGCAGGCGCGCCGCCCACAGGACGTCGTCACCTACCGCGACATCGGCCAGAACCCGCCGTCGATCATCAGCCATGACTGGATAGCGTCGTCATTCACCCCCGAGCCGAAGCGCGAGGCCTGGATGCGCGACACGCTGGCCGAAAGTGATCGCCTGGTGGACGAATTGATCGCAGCGGATGTGCTGGTGATCGGCACGCCGCTGTACAACTTCGGCATGCCGGCAGCGCTCAAGGCGTGGATCGACCAAGTGGTACGCCCCGGTCGCACCGTGGAGATGGACGAGAGCAACCCGCTCGACCCCTACGTGCCCAAGCTGGCCGACCGACCGCGCCATGTGGTGATTCTTACGGCACGCGGCGGTGTCGGCTTCGATGCCGGTGGCGAGATGGCGCACATGAACCATCTGGAGCCGAATCTGATCACCGCACTCGGTTTCATCGGCCTCACCCGCGTGCACCAGATCGCCATCGAAGGTCAGGAAGTCGGCGGCGAATTGCTCGCAGAGTCAGTCAGGCAGGGGCTGAACAAGGTCGATGCGCTGGTGGCCGAACTGCAACGCTCCGTGCAGGCCGAACGCGTCGCACAGCCGGCGTGACCACGTGAGGGCTTAGCGTGGATGGCCGCGGCGCCGTCTGCGCTAAACCCTTCGGCGCAGGCTTCGCCCTTCGATGCTGTGCAGCGCCTTGCGCGCAGTGTCGATGAACGGCAGCACGATCAGGCTGTACAGGCTCTGGTAGCGATGCGCATCGCGTTCGGCCGTGCCGAAGCTGAGCGGCTCCGGGGTGTCCGTGGTGGTGTAGAGCGTGCCGAACATCCAGTCCCAGATCGACAGATTGGTGCCGAAGTTCTTGTGGAAGTGACGCGGGGCATCGCTGTGGTGGATCTGATGCTGCGCCGGACTGTTGAGCAGGTGTTCCAACCTGGGCCCGAAGGAGAGCCAGATGTGCGTATGGCGCAGATTGGCCGCCAGGCAGTTGAAGATGAACACCAGGTAGGTCACGCCAAACAGCGTGTAGCGACTGATCTCGCCCCCGCACAGGTACCAGAACGTCCCGGAGTAGGCGCCCAGCAGCACCAGCGTAAGCAAGCTGTCGGCGAGTTTTTCCACGACATGCACTCGGCTGGCGGTAAGCGGCACCAGCACGGGTGCGACGTGGTGAACCTTGTGGAACTCCCAAAGCCAGCGTGAGTGGAAGGCGCGGTGCGTCCAGTAGCTGGCGAAATCGTTGATCAGGAACACGCCCAGGCCATAGAGCAGGCTCAGGCCGAGATTTTCACCCAGTTGCGGCCGCGCGCCCCAGAGGTTGGTGAAGAAGGCCATGTAGTCGGCCGAATGCAACACGTAGGGATCAACCAGGCCGATCACCGGAACGATCAGCAGCACGCGCAGCAGAGCGCGGATGAAGTAGTAGCGGTAGTCGAGCAGCGCCGAAGGATGCAGCAGCACCTGGCGCCCACCGATGAACTGCCAGAACGATGCAATGCCGCTGCTCACGCGACGCCGGCGGTAAAGCAGGTAGGCCACGCTGTAGGAAAGCAGGATGAAGACCAGGCCGATACGCCCATTCAGGTCGAAAAGCCCCTGAAACTGCCTGGCCAGAACGGCCAGCAGCTCAGTCAACGGAGTGGCTGCCAGCGACAGCTCTTGCATCACTCCAACCTCCCCAGGCAAAAGTGGCGGAATGATAAGCAAGAATGATGTTTTAGCAAATGAGAATAGTTACCCCCGGCATCTGCCGTGCGGCCCGGCCACTTGCCGTTCAGCGCTTGCTGCAGGCGAATAGCGCATTGCCGGAGTTGCCATCCCACGGGACCAGCCGCTGATAGTCGTGCTCCAGCACCTGCATCTCGAAATACGGCGCCAGCAGGGCCTGCAATTCGGCGAAGCTCACCGCCACCATCGGGTGCTCGTCGTGCCAGATCTCGCTCTGCTCACCCAGGGTGCGCTCGATGCGCAGGCGCAGTGCCTGCTGCTCGCCTTCGCCGCGGTAGTACCAGCCGGAGCTGAAACGAAACTGCCCTTCGGCATGCAAAGCACTATGGGAAACGAACGAGGCGTTGTCGATGCGCTGCTTGTCCACGGCGTTGAAGCAGAACACCCCGCCCGGCGCCAGGGCGGCGTGCACGCTGGCGATGCAGGCCTTGAGCCGTTCGATGCTGGCGCTGTAATGGATGGAGTAGAGAAAGCAGGTGATCAGATCCAGCGGCTCGTCGACCTGGAAGCTGCACATGTCCTGCCGGGAAAAGCGCGCCTCGGGGCAGCGCTGGGCGGCGCGGTCGAGCATCGGCTGGTTGATGTCCAGCCCGCTGCTGGCGTAGCCGGCATTGAGGAAATGGCGCACATGCGGGCCGGTGCCGCAGGCCAGGTCGAGGTGGCGTTTGCCGCCATTGCCGAACAGCTGCTGCAGGCGCTGCACGCAGTGGCTCTGCGCGGCGTAGTCGATGTCCGCGCACATCAGGTCGTAATAGCCCGACAGGTCGGTATAGAGAGCGTTGCCGGACATGATGACCCGCCAGGGGAGCCGAGGGGCGCGCATCATATCCCAAGCGCAGCCGCGCGCCGATAGGGAAAATATCACCGCGCTACTCGCTTTTTTGCACAGGCTACGACCCCGCTAAACTCCTGACGTTTGCAGCCGAAACAATGACGTCAACACTCAGCGAGATGGCCCACATGTTCAATGGACGACTGAAGCAGGAGTTGCAGGCACTGCGTGAGGACCTCTCTTCCGTGGAGCAGGTGCGCGCCAGCCTGGAAGAGGAAATGCTGGTGTTGATCCTCGACCCGCAAGGTCGCATCGAGCGCGCCAACGACAATTTCCTCGGTGAGATGGGCTATACGCCGCAGCGCCTGCAAGGTCAGTCCCTGCTGGCAATGATTCCCGAGCATGTGCGCAGTCTCGACTTCCACCACCGCGTGCGCCAGGCGCTGGAGCGTGGCGAGCACCTTGCCGGGGTGATCCGCCTGCTGCGCGGCAATGGCGAGGAAGCCTGGCTGCGCTCGATCCTGCAGCCGGTGCGTGATAGCGGCGGGCGTATTCGCTACTTTTCCATCCATGCCAGCGACCTGACCCGCACCATCGAGACCTCGCGCGAGCATGAAAACCTGATCAAGGCCTTGCAGCGCTCCACCGCGGTGATCGAATTCAATCTGAACGGTGAAGTGCTGACCGCCAACCAGCGCTTTCTCGATTCCATGGGCTATAGCCTGGCGCAGATCCAGGGCAAGCATCACCGCATATTCTGCGACCCGAGCGAATACAACTCCCTCGAGTACCAACGGTTCTGGGAGCAATTGCGCCGAGGCGAATTCGTCGTCAACCGCTTTCGCCGCCTGGATAGCCACGGCCGCGACGTGTGGCTGGAGGCCTCCTACAACCCCATCACCGACGCCCACGACCAGCTGTACAAGGTGGTCAAGTTCGCCACGGTGATCACCGATCAGGTGCAGCGCGAGGAGGCCGTGGCCCAGGCCGCCGGCATTGCGTTCGAGACCTCCAAGGGCACCGACGAAAGCGCGCGCAACGGCGCCTCGGTGGTACAGCAGATGCTCGACGCCATGACCGAACTGGCCACGCGCATGCAGGAAGCCGCACAAGGTATCGAGGCGCTGGACAAGCAATCCCAGCTCATCGGCTCCATCGTCAAGAACATCAGCAGCATCGCCGACCAGACCAACCTGCTGGCGCTGAACGCGGCCATCGAGGCGGCGCGTGCCGGTGACCAGGGGCGCGGCTTCGCGGTGGTAGCCGATGAGGTTCGGCAGTTGGCCTCCCGAACCAGCGCAGCAACGGTGGAAATCACCTCGGTGGTCAGTCAGAACCAGCAATTGGCCGAGCGCGCGGTAGAGATCATTGACCGCGGCAAGAGCCAGGCCGAGCTGGGCCTCGAACTGTCGGGCCAGGCTGGCCAGGTCATCGAGGAAATCCAGGATGGCGCGCGGCGCGTGGTCAAGGCGGTAGAGATTTTCGCTACGCAGTTGTGATCTCACGATACCGCCGCTTAGTCATCACACAACCTGATCCTCCATGAAACCCTGAATGGCCCGATCCAAAGCCAATTCACGAATATCCTGAACGAGTTGGGTGACAGGGTTTCCAATGTCGTCATACATCGTATAAGTTTCCTGAGTCGCATCCACTATCAACAAGAACAACAAGGAAACCTCCCAATGAATGACGAACAACGCCCCGTCGGCTCACGCCGCCAATTTCTCAAGCAATCGCTGGTCTGCTCCGCTGCCGCCGCCGGCGCTGCCTCTCTGCTGCCGCAACTGGCCAACGCCACGCAACCCCTCGATCTGCGTTACCCGTCCGGCGCGGTGAAGGCGCTGGATGACAGCTTCCTGCAATTACGCCTGTTCAACGCCAGCGTGGAAAAACTTGCCGACGGCATCCGCTGGGCCGAAGGTCCGGTGTGGTTCGGTGACGGTCGCTACCTGCTGGTTAGCGACATTCCCAACAACCGCATCATGCGCTGGGACGAAATCAGCCAGTCGCTGGCCGTCTATCGCCAGCCGTCGAACTATGCCAATGGCCTGGTACGCGACCGCCAGGGCCGGCTGATCGCTTGCGAAGGCTCGACCACCCAGGACGTTGGCCGACGCATCACCCGCACCGAACACGACGGCAGCATCACCGTGCTGGCCGACACCTTCGAGGGCAAACGCTTCAACTCGCCGAACGACCTGGTGGTCAAGCGCGACGGCTCGGTCTGGTTCACCGACCCGCCCTTCCAGACCGGTAACTTCTACGAGGGTTACAAGATCGAGCCGGAGCTGCCCCATGGCGTCTACCGCATCGACGGCGAGACGCAGCAGGTCACCCGTGTGATCGACGATCTGGCCGGCCCCAACGGCCTGTGCTTCTCGCCGGACGAGAAGACCCTGTACATCGTCGAGGGTCGCGCCAAGCCGCATCGCCTGGTATGGGCATATCAGGTGAACGACGACGGCAGCCTCGGTCAACGCCGCAAACACATCGAAGCCACCGACACCGGCGCGCTGGATGGCATCAAGTGCGACGAGTTTGGCAACCTGTGGTGCGGCTGGGGCAGCAACGGCTCGGCCGACAGCGACCCGGAAAAACTCGATGGCGTGCGCGTGTTCAACCCGCAGGGCAAGGCCATCGGCCATATCAGCCTGCCGGAGCGCTGCGCCAACCTGTGCTTTGGCGGCGAGAAAGGCAATCGCCTGTTCATGGCCAGCAGCCATGGCATCTATTCGCTGTTCATCAACGCACGCGGTGCCACCTTCGTCCAGTGACGACTGCGCCACGGCCGATCCGGCCGTGGCCTGCTTCCCCTTCCAGACGGCTTTGAACACTCTATTTCGCGCGTTTCAGCAAGCATCAGCGGCATCGATGTTCACCATCATGCCAATGAAGTTCTCTGAAAAAATCCAATGCGTAACATCTGCTCCAGACCCGACCACAACCCTGCTGGAGCACGACACAATGAAACGCCAACTCATCCTCAGCTTCGCTTTCTCCGTACTGGCAGCCAACGTATTCGCCGCTTCTTCCGCCCAACCCATCGTTGCCGAAGGTGGTTCCGATCGCCTGATCGAGAGCCGCATCGCCGAAGGTGGTTCCGACCGTCTGATCCAGAACCGCGTCGCCGAAGGTGGCTCCGATCGCCTGATTCAGAACCGCATCGCCGAAGGTGGTTCCGACCGTCTGATCGAGAGCCGCATCGCCGAAGGCGGCTCTGATCGCCTGATCGAAAGCCGCATCGCCGAAGGTGGCTCCGATCGCCTAATCCAGAACCGCGTCGCCGAAGGTGGCTCCGATCGTCTGATCCAGAACCGCGTCGCCGAGGGTGGCTCCGATCGCCTGATCCAGAATCGCGTCGCCGAGGGTGGTTCCGATCGCCTGATCCAGAACCGCACTGCCTGATCCACTTCCACCACTGATCGAGAACGTCGTATGACTCGATGGCAAGCGCAGCCCCGCAAGGCCGGCCTGATAAGCCGGCCTTGTTCTTTACGGCCCTGAAGGTCCCGCACGCACAGCGCGAATGAATAGCCCCGTGTCGCGCCCCGGCAACCGACCGCTGCGCCCCCGCTCTATGGTAAAGGCCCTTTCTGACCGACACCGGAGCGCCACATGGCCAACAAACCGATCACCGTACTGCGCGATACCCAGCCGATGCCCGTCGTCGATGCCTGCAAGTGGGAGCGCATCGAAGGTGACCCGCACACCGTCAACCTCAACGCCTACACCTCCGACGATGGCAGCAAGATCATGGGAACCTGGATCTGCACGCCCGGCAAATGGCGCGTGGAGTACGTGAAGTGGGAGTACTGCCACTTCCAAGAAGGCTACTGCATCATCACCCCGGACGGCATGGAGCCGATTCACCTCAAGGCTGGCGATATCTTCGTGGTCGAGCCCGGCATGAAGGGCACCTGGGAAGTGGTCGAGACCGTACGCAAGTACTTCGTTTTCGCCTGATCGCTGCACCTCAGTACGGTGCGCGCCGACATGGCGCCCACCAACTCGTCCGCCATTGAGTACGAGCAATACCGCCCCTCCCAGGCATTCAGCCCTGCCTCATCCGCCAGCATCGAGCTCTTCGAGCCGAGCATGCCCGGCCATCATGCAAACGACAGATATTTCGGGCACCCAATGGCCGATTGCGGGTCTTTAGAGATCGGGATGCATGCGAGAGGGCAGGATGAGGCGATCATTATGGGGCACGGCAATTTGCATCGGCCTGCTGCTGGCGGGGTTGCCGCTGGCCTACAGGTTCTGGCCGGCCGCCGTACCACCGGCGGCACTGGTCGGGGAAGTCGCCGGGGCATTCGAGTTGGTCGATCATCAGGGCCGACTCCTTGACCAGAACAGTTTTGCCGAACGCTGGCTCCTGCTGTCCTTTGGCTTCACCCATTGCCCGGACGTATGCCCGACCACCCTGGCCACGGTCGCCAAGACGCTGGACAAGCTCGGGCCACGCAGCCAACACGTGCAACCCCTGTTCATCACCCTAGACCCGGAACGCGACAGCCCGCAGCTTCTGCAGCGCTATACGGGTTTCTTCGACCCGCGCATTCTCGGCCTGAGCGGTAGCGTCGGGCAGGTCATGCAGGCCGCCGACGCCTATGGGGTATATGTGTCGCGGCGCGAGGGCAGCGGTACCTACCTGCTCGATCACACCACCAGCCTCTACCTGGTGGCTCCTGACGGACGCCTGGTTGAACTGTTCGCACAGAACGTCACGCCCGAGCACCTGGCAAGCAGTATCGGTGACTACCTCGATGCGGACTGAAAGCGCCGAAACATCACCTAACTGGCCCCTGTACCTGGGCCTGCTGGTACTGGCGGTGCTCTGGCTGGGCCCGTTGCCTGCCATGAGCCGCACGGCGTTCTCGCTGCACATGATGCTGCACCTGGGCGTCGTGGCGCTCGCTGCCCCGCTGCTGGCCATCGGCCTTGCGCGCGCCGGGCTGTGCCTCGACCGCTACGCCAGCGCGACCTGGCTGAGCCTGGCCTTCCTCGCCGAGTTGCTGGTGGTATGGGGTTGGCATCTGCCGGCGCTGCATGAAGCCGCCGCGCTGCACACTTCCCTTTTCGTCCTGCAGCAGGTCAGCTTCCTTGCCGTTGGCCTGGCCATCTGGTTACTGGGTTTCGCCAGGCGCTCACAGCAGGGGCTGGTGCTGACGCTGTGCGGCTTTTTCCTGACGTTCGCCCATATGACCATGCTGGGTCTGGTGCTGATCATGGCGCCCCAGCTCATCTATCCTCCCGAGCTTTGCCTGGGCGCTTTCGGCCTGCAGGCCCTGGACGATCAGCGCCTGGGCGGCATGCTGATGGCGGGCTGGAGTGCGGTGGTCTATCTCGGCGCCACGCTGGCGCTGGCAGGTCGCTTGCTCAGGGATGACGAGCCCCTGATCGCCGACGAGCAAGGGCCCGCCCGTTAGTGACGCCTGCAGGCCGCCATCATGTCTTTCACGGCGAGCGTACGGTCAGGCTCACCAGTTTGAGCACGATCGGCCGCACCAGCATCACACAGACGAACGCCACCGGCATCGCCAGGCTGTAGGCGCTCAGCACCGCCTGCACGTAACCCTCGCCGATACCGCGGTTTGCAGCGGTAATTACCAGCGACATGAGCATGGCCATGATGCCCGACATGAAAAAGGCAAAGGCCACGGGCATGGCGCGCGCAGGCAGTTTCCAATTGCGCGTGACGCCTGGCGCGAGTTCGAGATCGGACATATTGGTTTCTCTGGTCGATGAAAGTGCAGCGCACTCTAACGACGAAGGCGATTGCGACGGTAGAGGGCGAAAGGTAAGTTGAGTATCAAGCTCAACTTACGAATGGATGACGCATTGGAAAGCAAAAGCACGGACACCCTGCGCGGCCTGGAGAGCTTCGTGAAGGCCGTGGAGAGCGGCAGCATCGCTGCTGGCGCGCGCCTGCTGGGCATCAGCGCAGCCGCCGCGAGCCAGAACATCGCCCGCCTGGAACAGAGCCTGGGGCTGCGCCTGCTCACCCGCACCACCCGTAGCCTGGCACTGACCGACGCCGGTGCGCTGTACTTCGAGCGCGTGCAAGCGGTGCTTCAGGAGCTGGAGCTGGCCCGCGCCGCCGTCGCCGACCTGCAGGATCAACCGCGTGGCCAGTTGCGCATCGCTGCCAGCGCCGCGTTCGGTCGTCACGTGCTGGCCCCGCTGATTCCCGGCTTCATGGCGCAGCACCCGCGCATCCGCTGCGAACTGCTGACCACCGATGCCGTCGTCGATCACGTCCAGGAGGGCGTGGACCTCAGCATCCATATCGCCCAGCAGTTGCAGGACGGCCTGGTGGCCAGGCGCATCGCCACGGCGCAGACGCGCTTCTGCGCGGCGCCGGAATATTTGGAACGTGCCGGGCGCCCCAGCGAGCCAGAGCAATTGCGCGACCATGACTGCCTGCTGTTTCGCTTCGCTACCGACGGGCGCTTCCTGCGCTGGGGCTTCGTGCGCGAAGGCGTGCATTTCGATGCCCAGGTCAGGGTCGGCATGAGCAGCAACGACATCGATGCCCTCGCCCAGTGCGCCGCGGCAGGCGGGGGTATCACCCGGCTGGCGTCCTTCGTCGCCGATCCCTACCTGGCCCGCGGCGAACTGGTCGAACTGTTCTCCTCGGCCACACCCACCCTCAGCCGGGCCACCAGCGCTCCGCTGGACTATTACCTGTGCGTGCGTGACCGCTACGAGCTGACGCCCAAGGTGCGTCTGTTCATGGATTACCTGCAGCACGCCCTGCCCGCCGATTTGCAGCCTTCCGCCGAGGCGCCCTGGCATGGCACCTGAGGCCGCTTGCAAAGCGCGGGAACCTGGCCTATCGAGAAGGGTCTGTGCTGTTCCGCCGATCCGGCGTCTTCCCAATCACGGATGGCTCAAAAGGCCTTTCAGCAAGGAATAATCATGAACCGACTCAAACTGCCGTTGTTCACCCTCGCCTGCGCGCTGCCGCTGGCGGCCTGCGCCGCCACCCCCGAGTCGCTGAAACCCTACCCTGCAGCCGGCGAAGGCTATAGCCGCCATGTGATCGAGCTGCCGGCGCAAGCCAACGAAGCCGAGTACAGGGTGGAGATCATCGCCGGCAAGACGCTGGAAGTGGACTGCAACCAACACCGCCTGGGCGGCCAGTGGCAGGAAAAGACCGTGGAAGGCTGGGGCTACAGCTATTACGAACTGGGCCAGGTCGGCCCGGCTGTTAGCACGCTGATGGCCTGCCCGGACGGCAGCCGCAAGCAGGCATTCGTACGCGTCGGCGGCGAGCCGCAGTTGGTGCGCTACAACAGCAAGCTGCCGCTGGTGATCTACGCGCCGGACGATATCGAGGTGCGCTATCGCCTGTGGTCGGCTTCCGGCGAGAGCAGTGTGGCGCCGCGTCAGTAACGTCGAGCCCTGCCGCACCGGCCGTGAACGGCCGGTGCTTCGTGGCGCTTGTGCGAGAGCGGGCCGGGCGGTGAAAAAAGCTCTAGCAAGCGGCTGTGAGACTGGATGCGATGGCCGGCGCGACTATGCTCAAAGAGCACCTTCTCACCGAGCGCCAGAGCCGCGCCCGTAGCCACCGGAGCCAACATGGATATCGAAAGTCTCTTTGCCCAACTGCACACCCTGCCCAGCATTCCGAAGGTCGCGCAGGAGCTGATCCAACAGTTCGACAACCCCTCCTCCAGCCTGGAAAGCGTGGCGCGCAACATCGAGCGTGACCCGGTTATCGCCGCCAAGGTATTGCGCCTGGCCAACTCGCCCCGTTTTCGCGGCGCGCGCGAAGCGGTGAGCGTTGAGGACGCCGCCATGCGCCTGGGCTTCAACACCCTGCGTACGCTGGTGCTTGCCTCGGCCATGACGGGCGCGTTCAAGACCGACACCGGCTTCGACCTCAAGGGGTTCTGGATTCGCAGCTTCCGCGTCGCCAGTATCGCCCGCTGCCTGGCCAAGCAGTTAAAGCTGGACACCGACGCGGCCTTCACCTGCGGCATGATGCACAACATTGGCGAGTTGCTGATCCAGACCGGCGCGCCGGATTTCGCCCGGCGCATGAACCGTCACCCGAAACGCGAGGCAGCTGCCCACGCCGCCGAGGAGACCCTGCAACTGGGCTTCGGTTACCCCGAGGTCGGCGCCGAACTGACGCGGCGCTGGCAGTTGCCGGCACTGATCCAGCACGCCATCGCCTATCAGGCGCGTCCAACCCAGTCGCCCGGTGACAGTCGCTATGCGCGCCTGCTGGCCCAGTCGGTGACCGTGGCCGAATGCATCGACTCGCACGGTGTCAACGAGCAGGCCAGACAGAGCCTGGAAGGCCCGTTGTTCGAAGAGGTCGACCTGGACAAGCTGTTCGAGGCGCTGCCGGCGGTGCTGGAGGCGGACAAGGCGTTTGCCGAACTGCTCAGCTGAGCGGCATCACCCGGCCATGCAGCCGCCGGCTGGCGCAGGTATCGAACCCAAGCCGGCCGGCTGCGGCAGAGAGAGTCAGCGCATGCAGCACTGCTTGTATTTCTTGCCACTGCCACAGGTGCAAGGGTCATTGCGACCCACCTTGGTGTCGTCACGGCGCACCGGCAGCACCGGCTCGAGGTTCTGCTGCCAGTACTCGTAGAGCTCGACAGCAGCCGGCTCGATCAGCGCCGTGCTGACGTCATATTCCGCGTCGGACATGGCCTTGAGCGTCTCGGTGCCGCTTTCGTCGCCGTGCAGGGTGATCAACGCCAGCGCTGCCGCGACCGAGTCGGGTAGCGAGGCTTCCAGCCAGCCGGCTACCGCCGCGCCTCGCAGGTAGCCGGCGCACCATTCGGAAACGATCAGTTTTTCGCCCTTGCCGTTGTCGTCGGCGAGGAAGATCGCCTCGTAGTCGTCCGGCTCTTCGCTGAGCATGTAGGTGGCTTCGCTCATCAGCTCCACCGCCAGCTTCATGAAGCGCTCGCCGTCCTTGTCGCTCGGCCATTGCGGTGGCTGGTCGGCCCAGATCGCCGAATACCAGACGGCCGGCGCGACCTGGCGCGGCGCAGAGACAATGGCGGCGAAATAGCCGTCCAGTTCGCTGGCAGAGAGGATCGAGTCATCGTTGCCGTACTTGAGCAGCCACTGATCGAGCTTCTCCAACCCTCTGTTGTCCATCGCCACGCCTCCCGCTGAAAAAGGGCGCTACTGTCCCACAGTTGGCCGTCGCGAAACAGCCTGACCGCCGGCCCTGCCGGCCTGGAAGCGCCAGAATTTGCAGCCCCAACATACCCGTAGGAGCGAATTTATTCGCGATAGGCTTTAGCTCCATGCCCGCCCATGATCGCGAATAAATTCGCTCCTACATGGGTAATGCTGTTCACTGAGGGCCGCAGGCGCTTGGCTGCCTTCGCCCCGGAGGCCTGATTGCATTCGACCTTTCCAGCCTGCAAAAGGCCTCTTCTGCGCGCAGGACACCGGGACGCATGACCGGTAGGAGCGAATTTATTCGCGAAGGCTTGGGCACACGACGATGATCGCGAATAAATTCGCTCCTTCCCAATAGAGGCCGTTTCCAGGCTTCGTCGCAGGTACGCTCGTCGGGACGGGTGCCGATGCCACGGGCTGCCGCTACAATGCGCAGCTTGCCCGTGCCGCCTGATAAAGAAAGAACCATGTCCTTGCCCAAGAACCACCTGGAACTGCTCAGCCCTGCCCGCGACGTCGAGATCGCCCGCGAGGCCATCCTGCATGGCGCCGACGCCGTCTACATCGGCGGCCCGAGCTTCGGCGCGCGGCACAACGCCTGCAACGAGGTGAGCGATATCGCCAGACTGGTGGAATTCGCCCGCCGCTACCACGCGCGCATCTTCACCACCATCAATACCATCCTGCATGACGACGAGCTGGAGCCGGCGCGCGCGCTGATCCATCAACTCTACGATGCCGGCGTGGACGCGTTGATCGTGCAAGACCTGGGTGTGCTGGACCTGGACATTCCGCCCATCGAGCTGCACGCCAGTACCCAGACCGATATCCGCACCCTGGGCCGCGCCAAGTTTCTCGACCAGGCTGGCTTCTCCCAACTGGTGCTGGCCCGCGAGCTGAACCTGCAGGAAATCCGTGCCATCGCCGATGAAACCGATGCCGCCATCGAATTCTTCATCCACGGCGCGCTGTGCGTGGCCTTCTCCGGGCAGTGCAACATCTCTCACGCGCAGACCGGGCGCAGCGCCAACCGCGGCGACTGCTCTCAGGCCTGCCGCCTGCCCTACACACTCAAGGATGAAAAAGGCGGCGTGATCGCCTTCGAGAAACACCTGCTGTCGATGAAGGACAACAACCAGAGCGCCAACCTGCGCGCCCTGGTCGAGGCGGGTGTGCGCTCGTTCAAGATCGAGGGCCGCTACAAGGATGTGGCCTACGTGAAGAACATCACCGCTCACTACCGCCGCGAACTCGACGCGATTCTCGAAGACCGCCCGTATCTCGCCCGCGCCTCCAGCGGCCGCACCGCGCACTTCTTCGTGCCAGATCCGGACAAGACCTTCCACCGCGGCAGCACCGACTACTTCGTCACCGAGCGCAAGGTGGACATCGGCGCCTTCGACTCGCCGACCTTTACCGGGCTCGCTGTCGGCCACGTCGAAAAGGTGGGCAAGCGCGACCTGATCGCCGTCACCCATGAACCGCTGTCCAACGGCGACGGCCTCAACGTGCTGGTCAAGCGCGAAGTCGTCGGTTTCCGCGCCAATATCGCTGAGTTGAAAGGTGAGTTCGAAGAGGATGGCGAGAAGCGCTACCGCTATCGCGTTGAACCCAACGAGATGCCCGAAGGCCTGTTCCGCCTGCGCCCGAATCACCCGCTCTCGCGCAACCTCGACCATAACTGGCAACAGGCGCTGCAGAAAACCTCGGCAGAACGACGCATCGGCGTGAGCTGGAAGGCCGAGTTGCGTGAAGACGCCCTCAAGCTCACCGCCACAAGCGAAGAAGGCATCAGCGTCGACGTCGCCCTGCCCGGCCCGTTCGGCGTGGCCAACAAGCCGGAACAGGCGCTCGACGGCCTGCGCGACCTGCTCACCCAGCTCGGCACCACCATCTACCACGCCCAAGGCGTCACCCTGGATGCACCGCAGGCGTTCTTCGTGCCTAACTCGCAGCTGAAAAGCCTGCGCCGCGAGGCCATCGAGGCGCTGACCGAAGCCCGCGTCGCGGCCCACCCGCGCGGCCGCCGCAAGGCCGAGAGCAACCCGCCGCCGGTGTACCCCGAGTCGCACCTGTCGTTCCTGGCCAACGTGTACAACCACAAGGCCCGCGAGTTCTACCACCGCCACGGCGTACAACTGATCGACGCTGCTTACGAGGCCCACGAAGAAGAAGGCGAGGTGCCAGTGATGATCACCAAGCACTGCCTGCGTTTTTCCTTCAACCTGTGCCCCAAGCAGGCCAAGGGCGTGACCGGCGTGCGCACCAAGGTGGCGCCGATGCAACTGGTACACGGCGACGAAGTGCTGACCCTGAAGTTCGATTGCAAACCGTGCGAGATGCACGTGATCGGCAAGATGAAGGGCCACATCCTCGACCTACCGCAGCCAGGCAGCGCCGCCACCCAGGTGGTCGGTCATATAAGCCCGGACGACCTGCTCAAGACCATTCGCCAGAAGCCGGGCTACAGTCATTGACACCTTGCCGGCCTGGCGACAGGCCGGTGCTACATCAGGTCATTAACACCACGACATGTCAGTTTGACATCAAGTCATAGTGACTTCGCAACGCTAAGCCGTTGATTTTCAAGAAGCCAGGTGCTGGCACGAAACCTGAAATGTCCTCCGTGACCTCTTCCTTTCGTGCCGGATACCGCCATGTTTTTCGTCAGCGCCAAACGCCATCGCAGCCTCGAAGCCGACCATCAGGCCCTACTCGCTCGCCTCACCGCCAGTGAGCAGGAAACCCAACATCTGCGCAGCGCATTGCAGGCCAGCCAGGAAGACACCCGGCTGCAGAGCGACCTGAGCTTCTACCAGGGGCTGGCGGGTAATCTGCTCAAGTTCGGCCTATCCATCGAGCATGTTGGCGACTCCTTCAGTTATCTCAATGCGCGTCTCGATGAGAACAATCGCCGCGCCCAGGACGTGGCCAATGCCGCGATTCAGAACAAACTCAAGTTCGGCCAGTTGCAAGAGGAGTCGCAACGCATGGAGGACGGCCTGGCCAGCCTGAATCAGCGCATATCGGAACTGGTCAAGCGCGCCAGTGAAATCGACCGCATCGTCGGCCTTATCGGCAGTATCGCCAGCCAGACCAACCTGCTGGCACTCAATGCCGCCATTGAGGCGGCGCGCGCAGGGGAATCCGGTCGCGGCTTCGCCGTGGTCGCTGGTGAAATCCGCGATCTGGCGGAGAAGACAGCCAGCGCTACTCAGGACATCGTTCGCGAGACGGCAGATATCCAGAGCGTGATCCATGCCGCCCAGCAGGAAATTCAGCAACACGCCGGCAGCGCCGGTCATTTCCAAGCCATGACCACCGAAGCCAGCGGCGCCATGCTTAACGTTCACGGCCAGGCGCAGCGCATGCACCACGAGATCAGCCAGTCGTTCTTCCGCTCCGGCATCGAGCTGGCCAACCTCGCCGAGCTGTCGCTCAAGGCCTCGGTCTACCAGGCGATTCTCAACGGCAAGGGCAATGCCCGCGACCTGCCCAGCGAAGAGCAGTGCCTGTTCGGGCGCTGGTACTACGGCGAAGGCAACGCGGCGCTGCAGGGCAACCGCGAGTTCCGCCAGATCGAACATCCGCACGAGCTGGTTCACCAGTGCGGCGCGCAGGCCATCACTGCCTTCGCCGAAGGTCGGCTGCAAGAGACGTTGGACAACCTGGCCACCATGGAGGACGCCAACGTCGAGGTGATGCGTATCGTCAGGAAGGTGCTCGACGAGCACGACAAGGGCCTGACGACGCCAGTGGAGCGCCCGCGTCTGCGGGCTGTACCGGCCTAATGCAACTGCCGGGCGAATCGCTCCACTGCGCCGAGAACCTGCTTGGCGCCCTGGCGAATTTCGACGATCACGTCGCCCGCCTGGTTGGCCAGGGCCAACCCGGTTTCGGCCTGGGCGCGACTGCTGGCCATATCGCGCACGGCGGCATCCACCAGCCGCTGGTTGTCCTGCACGACTCCGACGATCTCCTCGGTGGCCTTGCTGGTGCGGCTGGCCAACTGACGCACCTCATCAGCCACCACGGCGAAGCCGCGTCCCTGCTCGCCCGCCCGCGCAGCCTCGATGGCGGCATTGAGCGCCAGCAGGTTGGTCTGCTGGGCGATGCCGCCGATGGTCTGCACCATGGTGCTGATCAGCACTGATTGCTTGCCGAGGGCTTCGATCCCTTCGGATGCCGACGTCATCTCCTGGGCGATACGCTGCATGGTCTGCACCGTCTCGGTCACCACCTGGGCGCCCTGCTGCGCGGTGGTATCGGTGCGCTGAGAGATGCCGTAGGCGGTGTCGGCGGCATCGTTGACCTCCTCCTCGCGGTTGACCTGCTCGGTGATCACGGTGGCGAACTTGACCACCTTGTACAGGCGGTTCTGCGTGTCGTGCACCGGGTTGTAGGTGGCCTCCAGCCAGACGGCCCGACCGTGGCTATCCACCCGTTTGAAACGCCCGGCGACGAACTCGCCACGGTTGAGCCGCTCCCAGAAGTGGGCGTACTCGCTGGACGACGCCTCCTGCGGCTCACAGAAGATCCGGTGATGCTGGCCCTTGATCCGTTCCAGGCTGTAGCCCATGGCATCGAGAAATTGCTGGTTGGCGGTGAGCACCTGGCCTTGAAGATCGAATTCGATCACCGCGGTGGAGCGCAGCAGCGCGTTGATAAAGTCTTCGTTCTCACGCGCCTTGTTCATGCTCTCGGTCACCTCGCTGCCGATGCACTGGATCTGCCGCACAACGCCGCGCTCGTCGGCCAGCGGCATCCACGAGGCCTGCACCCACACCAGCGCACCATCGCTCCGCAGGAAACGATAACGATCGCTGACCGACTCACCCAAGCTGATCGCGGTGCTGAGGTTCTTGAAGCATGGTAGATCCTTGACGTAAGCCGGCACGATGTCGCTGAGCGGGCGACCTTTCAGCTGCTCAGGTGCATAGCCGACGAAACGGGCGAACTTGTCGTTCAGGTCGACGATCCGCCTCTCGGGATCGATCGACACCATGATCTTCTGCGCCCGGATGCCTTCGTAGAGCTGCTTGTACAACGACAGCTCGGCCTCTTTCTCCTGCAGCTCCTTCTTCAATCGATTAGCGAACATGCGCCTTCTCCAAGCAGTCGTTCTCCAGATGGTCGACTGTCCCCGGCGTCAAGCCAGGCCAGCTTCAGCGCAAGCATAGAAGGCGGACGGTGAAAGGCGCCAGCGTAGGCGCAGCTGGATCAACCCGCCGGGCTGAGCATGACGATTTCGCGAATCTCGAAATCGTGGCGCAGGTAGTCCATGCGTTTGTCATGAAACTCACGCATGTGTGGCAGGGCCGTGTGCTCCGCCAGTGCCTCCCGCGATGCCCACACCTCGTAGAAGATGAACAGTGTCGGATCAAGCGCATCGCGCAGCATGTGATATTCGACGCAGCCAGGCTCAGCGCGGCTGGGTTCGATGTAGGCGCGAAACAGTTGCTCGAAGGCCTCGGCCTGCTCGGGCCTGGTATGAGCGTGGAGGATGAAGGCGTGCATGACGAAGGTCTCGTGAGAATGAAGATGCTTCACCTTAACGCAGGATTGAAATTAACTTTCATGACTTTCAGTCAACAATAATTTGAGCGTTCCGGGGTGTTTCGCCCGCGTGGGGCTCGTTAACCTGCCGCCACATTTTTTGGAGAACCCCCGATGAAAAAGATCCTCCTGCTCAACGGCGGCAAAGCCTTCGCCCATTCCGACGGCCAGTACAACGCCACGCTGCACGATGCTGCCGTGGCCTTCCTCGACCGCGCCGGTTTCGACATCAAGACCACCTTCATCGATGGCGGCTACGACGTCGAGGATGAAGTGCAGAAAATCCTCTGGGCCGACGTGGTGATCTACCAGATGCCCGGCTGGTGGATGGGCGCCCCATGGACGGTGAAGAAGTACCTTGATGAGGTGTTCACCGCCGGCCACGGCAGCCTCTACGCCAATGACGGCCGTACGCGCTCCGATGCGTCGCAGAAGTACGGCAGCGGCGGGCTGATCCAGGGTAAGCAATACATGCTGTCGCTGACCTGGAACGCGCCGCTGCAGGCCTTCGAAGACCCCAGCGATTTTTTCGAGGGCAAGGGCGTGGACGCGGTGTACTTCCCCTTCCACAAGGCCAACGAGTTCCTCGGCATGAGCGGCCTGCCCACGTTCCTGTGCAACGACGTGATGAAGGTGCCGAACGTCGAGCGCGATGTGGAGCGCTACGAGCAGCACCTGGCCAAGGTGTTCGGCGTCAACTGAGTCATTGCCCGCCGAACAATGCCGTCCAGTAGATGCCGGCATCGCTCTGCGGGTCATTGGCGTAGGCAGCGCCCAGCTCGCTGAACGCCGGGTTCATGATGTTGGCGCAGTGCCCGGGGCTGGCCAGCCAGCCCTCGACCACCTTGGCGGTGGTATCCAGCGCGGCGGCGATATTCTCACCCACCGTGGTGCCGCCGTAGCCCGCCAATTCGGCCCGATCACCCGGTGTCAGGCCGTCCCGGCCCTGATGGGCGAAGAAGTTGCCATTGGCCATGGCCCGGCTGTGGCTCTCGGCAGCGCTGCCCAGTTCAGCACTCCATACCAGCGGCGCCGTCGCGGCGAATGCCTGGTCGCCGCACTGGCGCGCCTCGGCACGGGCGGAATTGACCAGCAGCAGCAGCCCTTCCCCCTCGGTCTGCCAGGTTTGCAAGCGCCCGCTGAGTAGCGGCCTTGCCAGCACGATGCGCCAGTCACGATCCTCCTGGCTGACGCCGATATCAATGAACTGCGGGTCGAGCAGCACGCGGCAGAAGCTCTCGCTCAATGCCTGCATCGCCGCTTGCGCATTGCGTGGGCCGGAGAGGGTGATGGCCTGGACGTTGACCAGCGGATAGCCGGAGGCACTTAGCGAATCCTGCAGGTCCGCGGTGCCATTGGCGGGCAGTATCAGGCGCGGGTCGTTGGTCAACGGCGGCAACGGTTCGGAGGCCTGCACGCCACAACGCTGCACTTCGCTGCGATAGGTATTGATCGTCTCGATCAGCGCCAGATCCTCGCTGGCCTGAACCGAGCCCAGTCCCCCCATCAACAGCAGCGCCAGCAGGCAGCGCCGCCATCCCCGTTTGTCCATTGTTGTTGTCATACAGCCCTCTCCCAACTAACGTCGTGATTCTGACGTATTTCCCGGCGCACCATCATTACCGGTTTCCTCGTCCCTTCGAATGCCTGCGAACACTGGACTCACCAGGCTCGGCAGGGTTCCTGCATGACGCCGTTTGCCGCCATCGCACCACTGTCGCAATTGCCTCATTCCGCCCGAGAACACCGATGCCTGGTTACGCTGCCAAGAACGAACAACACCGACGCCTGGTCCTCAAAGCCTTGCTATGGATCACCTTGAGCGGCGGTTTGTTCTTCTCCGTGGTCAATCTGCTGCACGATAACTGGCTGCTGGCGGGACTGGAGATCGGCTACGCCGCTGTATCACTGTATCTGCTGACCATCCTCGACCGAACCCGCCACCTGCAGCTATTGACCGCGGTTTACCTGCTGCCGTTCTTCAGCATCATGATCCTGGCGCTGGCTCAGACCCACACCACCTTCGCGGTGTTCGCCTGGATTCAGTCGATTCCGATCATCTGCTACCTGCTTCTGGGGTTGCGCCTGGGCATGTACGGCTCGGTGCTGTTCGTCGGCGTCGGCCTGTTCGTCTTCACTCGGCGATTCTCTTCCGAGGGTCTGCTGCAGAACGTGGAGATCATCGCCAACCTCGGCCTGGCCAGCCTGGCGGTGATGATTTTCGCCCACATCTACGAGCGCAGCCGCATTCTCAACGAAAGGCGTCTGACCGAGCAGGCCACCACCGACGCCCTGACCGGCCTGGCGAACCGGCTGAAACTGGCCGAGGTGTTCGAACGTGAGCGCGCCCATGCGTTGCGCAATGGCACACCGCTTTCGCTGGTGTTTCTCGATA
Organism: Pseudomonas sp. Marseille-Q0931; assembly: GCF_940789645.1. Classification (NCBI taxonomy): domain Bacteria; kingdom Pseudomonadati; phylum Pseudomonadota; class Gammaproteobacteria; order Pseudomonadales; family Pseudomonadaceae; genus Pseudomonas; species Pseudomonas sp. Marseille-Q0931. Next base: position 79,183 of record NZ_CALNWT010000003.1, read on the forward strand.
TCGATCACTTCAAGCAGATCAACGACCGCTTCGGCCACGAGGTCGGCGACCGTGCCCTGGCCCACTTCGCCACGGTGCTGGCGCAACGGCTACGCATCAACGATCTGTTCTGTCGCCTGGGCGGTGAGGAATTTGCCGTGCTGCTGCCCGGCAGCACGGCGGGCCAGGCTCGCGATATAGCCGAGAACCTGCGCGAGCGCCTGGCAGCCGAGCCGTTGATGAACGACGGCATCGCCCTGGCCATGACGTTGAGCGCCGGCGTGGCGAGCTTCAAGGTGGACGGGCAGTCCCTCGACGAGCTGATGCTGGCGGCTGACAGGCGTACCTACGCCGCCAAACGTGCCGGACGTAACCGGGTCATCACCGGCGAAGACATGGGCGACAGCGAACCGGTACCGGGCTGATCAGGCGTAGACGCTGAGCCCGCCCTTTTCCTGCAGCCACTGGCGGTAGGTTTCCAGCGAGTCGGTCTGCTTGTCGCCATTGTGCCCGGCGATGCGCACGCTGCCGTCCAGGCCGGCGTCGACCATCTTCTGCACCTGCTGCAGCAGCTTGGCGGCATCGTCGCGATCGAGTTGCGTCACATCCGGCAACTGAATCACCGAGGGCGCCGCCGCCTGATTGTCGGCACTGCTCTGCACGGCATTGGCGGGCGTCGCCGCGCCGCCATTCATCGCACGCAGCAGCCCACCCTCACTACGCGCGACCACCTGCTTGGCGAAACGCCGCAGATCGGCCAGCGGATCCTGGCTGGCCTGGCTGTCGGTTTCGCCACTGGCGGTGCTGGAACGATTGTTTGCCTGGCTGCCGTAGTAGCTGAGCATGGCAGGTATGCTGTTGTTGATGCTGGTCATATGGCCTCCCGCCAAAAGCATTCGCTACAGGCAAAGCAGGTTTCGGGCCAGCCGCTGCCGGCCTTTGACCACGGGCTCGGCGCATGCCTTAGCGGCAGCGACTTGCCACCGCAAGGCAAGGTTTTTCCGGTGCACGGAGCCCTCATGCCGCCAGCGGCGCAGCCGGCGGCCAATGAAAGGCTGAACGTCGAGCGAACGGCTTTCCGTTTGCTTGGCAAGGCGATTGCGCTAGGCTCTGCACCTCTATCAATAGGAGGTACTCCCCATGGCCCGCGCCACTGCCCGCCACATCCTGGTTGCCAGCGAAGACAAGTGCAACGAACTGAAAGCCGCCATCGAGGGCGGTGCCGACTTCGCCCAACTGGCCCGAGACAACTCCACCTGCCCGTCCGGCCGCAGCGGCGGCGACCTGGGCTCCTTTGGCCCGGGCCAGATGGTCAAGGAATTCGACACCGTGGTCTTCAGCGCGCCGGTCGGCGTGGTGCAAGGCCCGGTCAAGACCCAGTTCGGCTATCACCTGCTGGAAGTCACCAGCCGCCAGGACTGATCGCGTCCCCGGCCCGAAGAATGGCTGCTGCCACTCTTCGGGCACCTCTGCTGAAAACAGCGCACCTCGTTACGCCTCAAGCGCCTGCACGTAAGATCCGGCAGCGTCTGGATCAGACCTCGAACTTCCCTACCTGCGTCAAACAGCGCCCGGCGCGCGCTGGCGCCAGTTGTCGAGCAAGCGTCCGCCCCAGACGTTGATCAGCAGCCCGGCCATCACCAGCCCCGCGCCGACCATCTGCAGCCCCGCAAGGCGTTCGCCCAGCAACGATGCCGAAGAGCTGATGCCCACCACCGGCACCAGCAGCGAGAACGGCGCCACCTGGCTGGCCGGGTAGCGCGACAGCAGGCGGCTCCACAGGCCATAGCCGAGAATGGTCGCGCCGAATGCCAGGTAGGCCAGCACCAGCAGCGAATCCAGGCCAAGCGTGAGCAGCGACTGGCTGATCAACTCAGACCCCTCCAGCCACAGCGACAGCGCCAGGAACGGTAGCGGCGGAACCAAACTGCCCCAGACCACCAGGCCGACCAGATTGACCTTGCCCAACTTGCGCGTCACTACGTTGCCCAGCGCCCACATCGACGCCGCCGCGATGGTCAGGGCAAAACCGGCCAGGGTCATCGCCTGCCCACCCTGCAAACCGATCAACACCAGGCCGCTGGCCGCCACCAGCAAACCGAACAGGTTGCTGCCGCGCAGCCGCTCGCCGAGAAACAGAGCGGCGAAGAACAGGGTAAAGAACGCCTGCGACTGCAGCACCAGCGACGCCAGGCCCGCCGGCATGCCGACGTACATGGCATAGAACAGGAAGGCGAACTGCCCCAGCGAGATGGTCATGCCGTAGGCCAACATCCAGCGCAGTGGCACCTGCGGCCGGCGCACGAAGAGAATCGCCGGGAAGGCTGCGAGCAGAAAACGCAGGGCGCCCATCAGCATCGGCGGCATGCCGTGCAGACCGACCTTGATCACCACGAAGTTCAGCCCCCAGACGACGATTACCAGCAGCGCCAGCAGCAGATCCTTGGGTGTCATGAGCATGAGCCTCGCCTTGATTGAGCAGGCATTAGAGCAGCCTCGCCCCGAGCCAGACAGACACAGAGGCCACGGAAAAAAGCCACACAGCCGCGCGCGGCTGCTAACCTGCGCGCTTCAGCGCCGTTACGTCACGCCCATGACCCTGCACGATTTCCTTCTGTTCGCCCTGCCGGCGGTGTTTCTCACCGGCCTGTCCAAGGGCGGTTTCGGCGGCGCCCTGGGCGGCATCGCCGTGCCGCTGCTGGCATTGGCAACCTCGCCGAAACAGGCCGTGGCGGTGATGCTGCCGATTCTCTGCCTGGCCGACGTGGTCGGGCTGAAGGCTTACTGGGGCAAGTGGGATACGGCCAACCTCAAGGTCATGCTGCCGGGCGCCGTGATCGGTATCGGCATCGGCTCGCTGACCTTTGGCTTCTTCGACGAACGTGCCATTGGCCTGCTGATCGGCACCATCGCCATCGTCTTCGTCGGCCTCGGTCTGCTAGCGAGCAACCAGGCGCCACGACCGCTGCGCGCCGGCCGTGGCACCTTGTTGTCGAGCCTGGCCGGCTTCACCAGTTTCGTTGCCCATGCTGGCGGGCCGCCGGTAATGATGCATCTGTTGCCGCAGCAGTTGGACAAGGTGCGCTTCGTCGCCACCATCAACCTGTTCTTTCTGCTGACCAACGCCGCCAAACTGTTCCCTTACGCCGCGCTGGGCCAGTTCACCCAGGAGAACCTGCTGCTCAGCCTGATGCTCGCGCCCATCGTGCCGCTAGGGGTATGGAGTGGGCTGTGGCTGCAGTCACGGGTCAACCACTTGTGGTTCTACCGCATTGCGCGGCTGGGCATCCTGCTGGCTGGCGTGCAACTGATCTGGCGCTACCTGTAGCGCGTCCTGCCGGGAACCGTACGGGATCAGGGTTCGACCACGCGCCACAACTCGGGCCACTCGCCCGGATTACGCGCCGCACAGCGGCCGAGAAAACTGAGCGAGGCCAGCTGAAAACGCTCGCCATCGAAGCGCCAGCTGCCCGATTCACCACAATCGGCAATCCCTCGCCCCTTGTACAGGTAGCCCAGCTCGCCGGTGTCGGGGTTGTAACTCACCCAACCGGACAACGCGCCAAGGTCCAGCGGCGGCGTCTCGAGCTGCAGATCGAGCTCGGCATAAGGCGCCTGGCGACCGACGCGATACACCGCAAAATCGCAGTTGTAGGCGGCGCACCAGGTTCGGATGATGACCAGCGCCTCCTGGTCGTTGAGCGCAAAAGCCTCGGCCTCCGGCTCGCTGCTCATATCCTCTTCGAACCACTGGCTGCGGGTCGCGGCCATTACGTGCTCAGCGATATCACGCTGCTCCACTTCGCTCATCGGCGTGACACCGGGGTAGGCGCGCAGACGCGGCGCCAATGGCGCAGCGGGCACCTCGCTATCGGGTCGTGAGCCGGGACGATAGAGGGCACTGCGGCTGTCCACCCGCCCCTGCACAGCATCCATCAGCAGCAAGGCAGCGGAAAGACCACTGAGCGAAACCACCGCCTCGTACTCGCGCTCACCTTCCATGCGCAATTGCACACCATTGCGCAGCTCGGTCAGCACTGCCTGAGCATCGGCGCCTTCGGCCACCAACGTGGTTTCACCCTGAATTTCTATCGGCTGCAGGCGACCTGCAGTAGACAAGGCCCGACCGTCGAGCCGCAGCGGTGCATAGCCGCCTTGCTCGGCATCGTGCAACGACAGTCGTAGCTGCGCCTGGGCGCCTGGAGAGCGCTCGAGCTGGAGGCTCAAGGGCTGGTAATCGAAACTCTCCGGCGCACTCAACGCCTGGCATCCGCGCAGGTTGTCGCAGGCGACGACCCAATCCTTGATTTCCCGGTACAGCGGCACCTGCTCGGGAGCGGCTTGGGCGATTCCCGCAGCCAGCAGCAGAGCGGTAAGCAAGACCCAACGCGACATGAACAACTCCTTTTGACGATTGCGCAGGGGCGTCATGTTCCTTCGCCCGAGCGAGCCAGGCAAGCGACGTCGCAGCCCCGCAGTTGGTGTGATTCGCCGGTCGCCAGCAAGGGTGCTCGCACCATCGGGAAATTGCAGGTGCCGATAACCGCGCAAGGCACTAGAATCCGCAGCCTATCCGATCGTCACGCGCAGATTCGCGCGACGCCGTCTCACCTATCGGCCAGGAGACCCCAGATGGGCGCCCAGTGGAAAGCTAAACCCAAAGAAGCCGCCGCCAATGCCCGAGGCAAGATCTTCGGCAAGCTGGTGAAGGAAATCATGCTCGCCGCGCGTAACGGCGCCGATCCGGACATGAACCCCAAGCTGCGCCTGGCTGTGCACCAGGCCAAGAAAGCCTCGATGCCCAAGGACACGCTGGATCGCGCCATCAAGAAAGGCGCCGGCCTGTCCGGTGAGGTGGTCAACTACGAGCGTACCCAGTACGAAGGCTTCGCCCCGCACCAAGTGCCGGTGATCGTCGAGTGCCTGACCGATAACGTCAACCGCACCGTCGCCGAGATTCGCGTGCTGTTCCGCAAGGGCCAGCTCGGCGCTTCCGGCTCGGTGAGCTGGGACTTCGACCACGTTGGTCTGATCGAAGCCAGCACCGAAGAAGGCGCGGACCCGGAACTGGCCGCCATCGAAGCCGGCGCTCAAGACTTCGTGCCCGATGACGAAGGCTCGACGCTGTTCATCACCGACCCGACCGACCTCGACACCGTATGCAAGGCGCTTCCGGAGCAGGGCTTCACCGTCAACTCGGCCAAGCTCGGCTACCGCCCGAAGAACCCGGTAACCAGCCTGACGCCGGAACAGATGGAAGAAGTCGAGGCCTTCCTCGAGGCCATCGACGGCCATGACGACGTGCAGAATGTCTACGTCGGCCTTGCTGGCTGAGGCCCGCCGGGCGCCCTGATCGGGCGCCCGCTGCTTATCCCATGAAAAACACCCTAGATATCGCCGCCGCCTGCCTGTTCGACGAACGAGGCCGCCTGCTGCTCGTGCGCAAGCGCAATACCGGTTTCTTCATGCTGCCTGGCGGCAAGCGCGAGCCGGGCGAAGATGCACTGGCTGCGCTCAAGCGTGAACTGTTCGAGGAGCTCGAACTGCAACTGGACAGCGCAGCGTTGCAACCACTCGGCCAGTTCCACGCCCCCGCCGCCAACGAAGCCGATACCTGGGTGCAGGCCGACATCTATCGCGCCGCCCTGCCCCATGCGGTACAAGCCGCCGCTGAGCTGGAAGAACTGCGCTGGCTCGATACTGCCCTGCCCCTGCCCGATGACTTGGCGCCGCTGCTTCGCGAGCAGGTATTGCCGGCCCTGCAACGGCTTCCTTGATCCACGGCAACGCACAGCCAGCGGTTCAGGCGTTAGGCTGCGCCGATAAACAGAACCATTCGCCTTGCCTGCAAACCCCATAGGAAACGAGGTTTGCCATGAGTATCACGTCCGCCCAGATCTGCCAGGCCGCCGACCAGCTGCAGGGTTTCGTTGGCTTCAACGCCAAGACCGGCCAGTACCTGCTGCGTTTTTCCGAAGACAGCTTCGGCCTCGACGTACCTGCCGAAACCATCACTCCGACCTGCGAGTACGTCTGGCACGCCGACGAAGGCGAGCTGATGCGCCTGGATCGCCAGCGCCTGGCCTGGCTGCAGGACCAGCGTATCGATGACCGGGTGAATCTCAGCGAACCGCTACGCGTCTACCTGCGTCGCGCCGACCTGCCGGAGATCCGCGCCGAACGCCGCCGTCTGGCGCCAGCCTGAATCATTGACAGGGAGCGCCGTGTACAGCGAACCGCGGTGCACCCTTACCCGCCTGATTCTGCTTAAATGGCCCATCGCCCGCTTCCCCTGTGCCGATGAGCCCATTCCGCTACCGCCAATTGCCGCCCCTGCTGCGCCCCCTGGTCGACAAGTTCTACCGCGGCCATCGCTCGCCGATGCGCAGCCAGGCGGGCGACCAGATCTGGGTCGCCGAACATGCAGGTGACATTGTCGCGGCCCTCAGCATGCGAGCCGTGACAGGTGGACAGTGGCTCACCGGGCTGTTCGTCGCCCCTGCACTGCGTCGCCAGGGCGTGGCCGCGGCCTTGCTCGATCACGTCCTGGCAGAGCATCCGGAAGCGGTCTGGCTGTTCTGCCATCCCGACCTGCAGGGTTTCTATCAGTGGCGAGGTTTCGCACCCGGCCAGCCTCTTCCCGCCGAACTAGCCGAACGACTGGCCCGCTACCAGCGCAGCAAGTCACTGGTATCGCTGCGCGCCCATTAAAGGCAGTCTGTCGCCTGGGGCAAAAATACTGGCACTTTGCTCCGGAATGCCCCTTGCCATCGGCGGTCAAAGCTTTGCATGCTTATTCCATAACAACGAAAAGAAACGCTATGGCTACCCAGACCGCACGTTTGCTGAAACGCCTGCGCAACGATTTCCAGCTGTCGATCATCACCCTGATGGGACTGTTCGGCGTCATCGGCATTTCGCCCTATGCCGTTTACCGCCTGCTCCACGGCAATTATTTGGTTGGCATCGCCGACACGATTATCGTTCTCTCCACGCTGTTCGCCGTGCGCTATGCCTGGGTCACCCGCGACACCGTCAAACCTGGGCTCTACCTGGCCGCAGTGTTCTCGGTCGGCGCCACACTGATCGCCATCAACCTGGGGGTCAACGGCCTGTTCTGGATCTACCCGCTGATCCTCTTCAACTTCTTCATGGTCTCGCCCGGCAAGGCCTTGCTGGCCACCGCACTGGTGCTGATCAGCCTGGTCAGCCACGCTCTGCTGGTACCCGGCAGCGTGTTCGAGAGCAACTACCAGATGGTCTCGTTCCTGGTCACCTGCATGATGGCCAGCGTGCTCAGCTTCATCTTCGCCTTCCGCACGCGTACCCAGCGCGACCAACTGCAAATGCTGGCGATCCATGATCCGCTCACCGGCGCGCGTAACCGTCGGGCGATGAACGAAGAATTGAAAATCGCCGTGGCCAGCCATCGCCGTCACAGCGACAGCTATGGGTTACTGGTGATAGACCTTGACCACTTCAAGCAGATCAACGACCGCTTCGGCCATCAGGTCGGCGACCAGGTGCTGGTGGCTTTCGTCGGGCTGATCAAGCGCTACTGCCGCAAGGAAGATCGCCTGTTCCGCTTCGGTGGCGAGGAGTTCCTGCTATTGCTGCCCAGCACCGATGCAGAAGGCCTGCGCGTCGCGGCGCAGAACCTGCTGAGCAAGGTCGCCAGTGAGCTGCAAAGCCCGGGCGGCGCGGTGACCGTCTCTATAGGCGGCGCGATCCTGCATGGTGGCGAGCATTGGGAAAGCTGGCTGCAGCGCGGCGACGAATGCCTGTACCGGGCCAAGAGCGAGGGGCGCAACCGCGCAGTGATCTCTGACGCGCCGGACAACGCACATAGAACGGCCGCCCGTCATTGAGATCAGCGGCTACGTTGCAGCTGGTAACTGCCGCTGCCAGGTTGACGCTCGATGATCAGCCCGCCGGGATACTCGGTGCTCTGCCGAATCCCGCCGCGCGTCTCGATGGACTGACTGCCATAACGGCTTTCCTGACGCACGCTGCCCCGCGGTAGACGCTGGCCGCCGTAGAGATTGTGCTGCTGATAACTCGACGAGCCCGAAACGCTGCCGCTGGCACCGGGGCTGACGTAACTCTTGGGAATGACCCGGATGGTCTGCGGCTGATCGGCGAAAGCGGCACTGGCCAACACTGCAGTCAGGATCAATACAAGCGAACGAATGAGCATGAGCAACTCCCACTGAGTCAGGGTCAGACTGCGCATGCCTGACACCCGAAAACCATCATCACACCGGGTTGGACAACAGTTCGAGAGAATTTTCAGCGTGAAACGACAAGGGGTCAGCCGAGGCAGACCCTTTGATTTTTATGGTGCCGGAGATAGGAATCGAACCTACGACCTTCGCGTTACGAGTGCGCTGCTCTACCGACTGAGCTACACCGGCGGGAAACGCCGGCATTATGCGAGTTGCCGCGCCGGCGCTCAAGTCACGGTCGTATCAGCTGTCGAGCAGTTCGATGCGGTCGTCGTGGATGCGGATCAGGCCCTGCTTGTAGAGCCCGCCGATGGCCTTCTTGAAGTTGCCCTTGCTGACCCGGAACTGTTCGGCGATCAGCTCTGGCGGGCTCTTGTCACCCAATGCCAGCACACCGCCCTGATCACGCAGGCGCTCGATGATCTGCTCGGCCAGGCCGCTGGCGGCTTCGTGACCGATGGGCTGCAGGCTCAGGCTGATCTTGCCGTCGGCACGCAGCTCCTTGATGTAGCCCTTCTCGCGCATGCCGCTGCGGATGAACTTGAACAGCTCGTTCTTGTGGATCAGACCCCAATGCTTGCCGTCGATGATGGCCTTGAAACCGAGGTCGGTACGCTCGACCACCAGCAGATCGACTTCCTGACCGACCTGGTAGTTGGCCGGCACCTGGTCCAGATGACGATCCAGGCGCGCGGTGGCGGTGAGGCGGCGGGTGCGCTTGTCCAGATAGAGGTAGATCACGCAGTAGTCGCCAATCTGCAGCGGACGCTTCTCTTCGGAGTGTGGCAGCAACAGGTCCTTGGGCAGGCCCCAGTCGAAGAACAGGCCGACGCGGTTGATATCCACCACCTTGAGGCTGGCGAACTCGCCAAGCTGGATCTTCGGCTTGAGCGTGGTGGCGATCAGCTTGTCTTCGCTGTCCAGGTAGATGAACACGTTGAGCCAGTCCTCGACCTCGCTCGGCGTATCCTTGGGGATGTAGCGCTTGGGCAGGAGAATTTCACCGTCCGCGCCACCGTCCAGATACAGACCGAAGTCGGTGTGCTTGACCACCTGTAAAGAATTCATCCGCCCGATAACGGCCATCGTGTTACACCTCGCCAAAACAGCCGGCCATTCTACCCGAGATCAGGCACAACCGGGCTGGCTGCATGATGAATCGACAGCCGGTCAAAAGGCCGTATAAGTGACTGGAAAACAAGCCATAAAGTGTCGCGAAAAACCGCTCATGCGCGGCGTTGTAGCCGGTAACGGGGCGATTACCCAAGCAGAAAAAGGCGGCTTGAGGCATAATGGCCGGCCGCCCATCTGAAAGAGATCAAGGTCATGGCCACCCTTCGCGTCAAGTCGTCCGCCAGCAAAGTCAGCAAACCCGCCCCTGCCGTGGAAACCCGCGAGTCCATCGAGGCGCAGATCGCTGCCTTCCTGCAGGGTGGTGGCGAGATCCAGCAGATCGCCAAGGGCGTCAGCGGTCAGACTTACGGCGGCACTCGTCAGATCACCATCAGCAAGAAGTGATCGCCTCGGGTGCGCATTGCGCACCCAGCCTCCCTCCCCGCCTTAGCCTCCAACCAAGCTTACTCGCTCGCCAGCCCCAGGCGCAGCAACTGCCCTTTCGGCGCATCCGTCAGCACGTAGATATAACCGTCCGGCCCCTGTCGCACGTCGCGTACCCGTACCTTCAGCGACTCCAGCAAGCGTTCTTCATGCACGACCCTGTCGCCGTCGAGTTGCAGGCGAATCAGCGCCTGGCTGGCCAGTGCTCCGATGAACAGATTCTGCTGCCAGGCCGGGAAACGCTCCGCGTCGTAGAAGGCCATGCCGCTGATGGCCGGTGATTTTTCCCAGACATGATGCGGCGCCTCGGTGCCCTCGACCGTTTTGCCCTTGGCCTCGGGAATCGCCAGCATCGAGTAATTCACCCCGTGCGTCGCCAACGGCCAGCCGTAGTTCTTGCCGGCTTCGGGAATGTTGATTTCGTCACCGCCGCGCGGGCCGTGCTCGTGGGTCCACAGGCGGCCGCTCCAGGGGTTGAGTGCCGCGCCCTGCTGGTTGCGATGACCGTAGGACCAGATTTCCTTACGCGCGCCATCACGGGAAACGAAGGGGTTGTCCTCGGGAATACGGCCATCGGGAAAGATACGCACCAGCTTGCCCTGCAACTTGTCGAGATCCTGTGCGGTGGGGCGATTGTTGTTGTCACCCAGGGCGATGAACAGGTGACCGTCACGGTCGAACACCAGGCGCGAGCCGAAGTGCGTGCCGCTGGATAACTTCGGCTGCTGACGGAAGATCACCTCGAAGCCCTCCAGCGCCGCAGCATCGGCCGAGAGCTTGCCGCGCCCCACCGCCGTACCGGCAGCGCCATCACCCTCTTCGGCGTAGGACAGGTAAACCATACGGTCCTGGGCGAAATCAGGCGACAGCACCACGTCGAGCAAACCACCCTGGCCGACAGCGAAGACTTCAGGCAGCCCACGCAATGGCTCGGACACCGCCCCCTCGGCACTTACCCGGCGCAACGCGCCCGGCCGCTCGCTGACCAGATATCCCTGGCCGTCCGGCAGAAAGGCCACGGCCCAGGGATTGGCCAGACCTTCGGCGACGGTATGAACCTTCAGCGGGCCCAGTTCCGAATCAAGCTGCCGGTCTTCGGCAAGGCTGTGCTGGGCACCGAAAAGAGCGATCAGACCGAGGGCTGCAAGGGGTTTCAGGCGCGGCATCGAGGCGTCTCCAGTCGTCAGACAAGCCGGCATAGTGCTACAGCCTGCCAACCGAGGCAGCCCTGCAAAAGTTTCCTCAGATTTCAGTCCGTCAGGTAGCGTCGTTCGATGCGCAGGTAGTCGCCGGATTCGCGCAGCATGCGCAACCCCGCATCGAAACGCAGCCGATGCGAGTCCTGACGAAAGCCCACGCGGTACGGCGTCGGTGGGAAAATCTCGAACCAGTCGAGCGACTGGGTTACGTCGACCTGATCGTTCACTTCGCGATCGAGATGGAGAATGATCCGCTTGTCACCCACCACTACATCGGTGCGGCCGCTGTAAAGTAGGCGGTTGCGGTTGATCTGCAGCGCCTCCTCGCGATAGCGCGGGTTGTTCATCGCCATACGCTCGAACTCCGGCCCGAGCAGCAGGCGCGCACGCTGAAAGGCGCTGACCGCATAGTTGCTCAGGTCGGCGATACGCTCGATGTGATAATCCCGACTGGCCAGCGACACTGCAACGTTGTGGTAGTGGATATAGATATCGGAATAGAACGCCACAACCCCGCTGCGCTCGTGGGTAGTGGTAATGGCATCGATTTCGCCGCGCCGCAGCATCAGGTGCAGGCGCTCCATCGGTGCGTAATAGGCGGTCAGCTCGAAGCCGGCGTTGTGGGCGGCACGGTCGACGATCTCGTACTCCAGGCCGCGCGGCTCCCCTTCGAACACGTAAGGCGGCTTGTGCGTGCCGAAACCGACATGCAGCACCTCTGCCGCAACCGTCGGACTCAGACATGCCAAGATCAAGCCCAGCCACCATCTGCCCATCGTCTACCCCACTATCGGATAAGCCAGAGCATAGACGGCTGGTCGTCTTCATAACCAGAGTGGATGCCGGCCGATTCATTCCGCTTTGCCCTATCGCAGCTAGACTGGCTGCACGCATTTTTGCGCCAGTCTTCAGGAGATCAGACATGCTCAAAGCCGAATACCAGCAACGCGGCCCGGTGCCGCAAGACGTGATCAGCGCTGTGCCTCTGGAGCTGTCGGAACCCGCCGCCGGGCAAGTGCGGGTCAAGGTACTGGCTGCACCGATCAATCCGTCGGACGTGCTGACCCTGACCGGCGCCTACGGCATGCTGCCGCCGCTGCCCGCGGTCGGCGGCAATGAAGGCGTCGGCAAGGTCGAGGCGCTCGGTGAAGGCGTCGGCAACTTCAAGGTCGGCCAGACCGTGCTGCTGCCGGTGGGTTGCGGCACCTGGGTCAGCGCCTTGAACGCGCCGGCAGACAAGCTCATCCCGCTACCGGAGGCCGATCCGCTGCAGTTGGCCATGCTCACCGTCAACCCGCCGACGGCTTCGTTGCTGCTCAGCGAGTTCGTCGACCTCAAGCCGGGCGACTGGGTGATCCAGAACGCCGCCAACTCGGGCGTCGGCAGTTATCTGATCCAGCTGGCCAAGCTGCGCGGCTTCAAGACCATCAACGTGGTGCGCCGGGAATCGGCTGTCGCCGCTGTCGAGGCCGAAGGCGGTGATCTGGTGCTGGTGGACGGTCCTGACCTGGCCAAGCGGGTTCGTGCTGCTACCGGCGGCGCCGACGTACGCCTGGGCATCGACGCGGTGGGTGGCGCCAGCACCGATCATATCGCCGCGGCGCTGGCCAACGGCGGCGTGCTGGTGAACTACGGCATGATGAGCGGCGAGGCCTGCCAGGTTTCGCCGGCCTCGTTCGTATTTCGCGACGTCACCCTGCGCGGCTTCTGGCTGGCCAAGTGGTTCCAGCAGGCCAGCCCGGCGCAGCAGATGAAGGTGTTCGGCGAGCTGGTGCAATTGATCGCTAGCGGTAAGCTGAAGACCCGCGTCGCCGCCACCTACGACCTGGCACACATCAAGGACGCTGTGGCGGCAGCTGCCAGCGGCGAGCGTGACGGCAAGATCCTGCTGGTGCCTTAACGTAAACCGCGCCCGATGGATAGCGCGCCCTGCCCTATGAGCGCGCCAACATTCTGCTTCACCTTGCCGCTCGTGCCTCACGGGAGTCTCGGCCATGGGCCTCCATCCCTGCCGGCACCGGCCGAATATGGGGCGATAGGCGTCTCACGCCCTTCGCCTCAACCTTCGTCATAACGATGCGCCTGATACAGGCCCAACGCGCTAAGTTAAACCAATCTGCCCAATTTCTGGCACATATAAGGCAAAGTGCCATTTTTAGTGCTAAAAACCTTGAGGGCTGGTCATTTTGTGGCCTATAGCCCGTCGACTCGCACGCAAGTACGAACGTGCCTGTGCTTCACTGAATGGACATGCACACCGCCCTGCCAGGGGGATGCCTATGGAAGGATGGTCGATTCATTTTCTCGCAGACCTGCCCGAGCAGGGCCAAGTTCTGCTCGACTGCTTACACGACCCGAAGCTGGTGGTGCTGTCCTACGTTATCGCCAGTATCGGTAGTCTCAGCACACTGACCATCGCCAGGCATCTCGATCAGGTGCCGATGCGCAGCATGCGCCTGGTCTGGGGGCTGCTCGGCGGGCTGTGCCTGGCCGGCGCGATCTGGTCCATGCATTTCATCGGCATGCTGGCATTCCACGCACCTGTCGCCATTCGCTACGACCTCGCCACCACCGCGCTTTCCTTGTTGGTGGCGCTGGCTGCCGCCCTTCTCGCTCTTTACTGCATGGCCATGCCGCGCCCCGGCCTCAGCCGGCAGTTACTGGCGGCCGTGATCATCGGCCTGGGCATCAGCGCCATGCACTACAGCGGCATGGCCGCGATCCGCTCGGACGCCCAGGCTTACTACCACGGCGGCCTGTTCACCCTGTCCATCATCATTGCCATCAGCGCCAGCTTCGCTGCGCTGCTGCTCAACCGCTACGTGCGCAACGGCTCGCCCAGCCGCCAGCGCTGGATGAAGTATTCGGCAGCGCTGGTGATGGGCGCCGCCATCGCCTCGATGCATTACACCGGCATGGCCGCGCTCAACCTGGTGGTGCCCGATGGCACGCCGCTGGAGTTGCGCAGTGCCGACAACAGCGCGCAACTGGTGGTGATCGTCGCGTCCATCACCCTGCTGATTCTCGGCCTGGGCCTGGCCGCAGCCTGGATCGGACGCAAGCTCGACGACAAGGAGCGCGACCTGCAGCGGGTCAATACCCTGCTGGTGCAGCTCGATCAGGCCAAGGCCTCGCTGGAACAGGTGGCGCATTTCGACCCACTGACCGAACTGCTCAATCGCCGCGGCTTCAACCGGGTCTTCACTGCCACTCTGGAAGAGCATGCTGTGACCGGCCGCAGCCTGGCGGTGATGTTTCTCGATGTCGATCACTTCAAGCGCATCAACGACAGCCTTGGCCACGACGCCGGCGACGAACTGCTGCGCGTGGTGGCGCAGCGCATCCGTGCAGCACTACGCGAGCGCGACATCATCGCGCGCTTCGGCGGCGACGAGTTCTGCGTGGTCGCCAGCCTCGACAGCAATGCCGACCCGCGTGCGCTGGCCGCGCGCATGCTGGAACAGATGAAGGAGCCGATCAGCCTGGCCGGGCGCAAGATCGTGATGACCACCAGCGTCGGCATCAGCCTGTTTCCACAGGACGGCAGCAGCGCCGACGAGCTGCTCAAGCACGCCGACCTGGCGCTCTATCAATCCAAGGGCAGCGGGCGCAACGTGGTGCATTTCTTCAACCCGCACCTGAAACAGAAGGCCTCGTACGAGCTGCAACTGGAAGAGGACCTGCGCCAGACCCTGCTGCAGGACAATGGCCTGGTCCTCTACTACCAGCCGATCATCGATCTGCGCAGCGGTGGCCTGAGCAAGCTGGAAGCCCTGGTGCGCTGGAATCATCCACAGCACGGTCTGCTCACCCCGGAACGCTTCATCGCCATCGCCGAGGCCAACGGCTTTATCGATCAGCTCGACAATTGGGTGCTGCGCCGGGCCTGTCTCGATCTCAACAGCCTGGAGCACATGGGCTATCCGGGCTTGAAGATCGCGGTCAACTGCTCGGCGCTCAATCTGGCCAACGACCAGTTGCCGGGCCGCATCGAGCAATTGCTGAACGCGACCCACTGCCCCGCCCACTGCCTGGAGCTGGAAGTGACCGAAAGCGCGCTGCTGAGCAACATCAATCGCGCCATCGGCCTGCTGGAAAACATCCGCGCGCTGGGCGTGAGCCTGTCCATCGACGACTTCGGCACCGGCTATTCATCCCTTGCCTATCTGCGCCGCTTGCCGCTGGATACGCTGAAGGTGGACCGTTCCTTCATTCAGGACGTGGCCAACTCCAATCAGGACCGCGAGATCGTCCACGCCATCATCGCCATGGCCCATGCCCTGCACCTGAAGGTCGTCGCCGAAGGCGTGGAAACCACCGCGCAGCTGGAGTTTCTGCAGGAGCGCGGCTGCGATCAGGTGCAGGGCTATCTGTTCAGCAAACCGGTACCGCTGGCGGAAATCGTCACGTTGTTCCCACCTCACTACCGGCCGCTGGAACGGGTAGCGGCCAGGTCCTGAGCTTTCTTTGAGCATAAGCTCGCCGCTAAAGCGCCTCCTACAACAATCGCGCCGCCCTGTGGGAGGGGCTTTAGCCGCGACCAGCGGCGTAGCCCGGATGCAATCCGGGGAAAGCTCGCGCACCTTGTCGTTGCTTGGCCGTTGCCTGAGTCTGATATCTCATCGCGGCTAAAGCCGCTCCTACGAAATCGGTGGGTATCTGTAGGAGCGGCTTCAGCCGCGATCAAACACTCACACTCCAGCCTTGAACCCCGGCAACCAACCCAGACTCGCCTGCGTACCTGCCTCACCCGGCTTGTATTCGGCCCCAAGCCAGCCGCGATATCCGGTCTCATGCAGGGTTTCGAGCATCGGCGCAAAATCCAGCTCACCGCTGCCTGGCGCGCCGCGCCCCGGCACATCGGCGAACTGCACGTGGCCGATGCGCCCGGCCAACAGGCGTATGCCCGCCGCCACATCCAGCTCCTGGCGCGCCATATGGTAGAGGTCGTACTGCGCGGCCAGATTGGGATGATCCACCGCACGCAGCAATTCATCGAGATGCTCCGGCGTGTTGATCACAAAGCCCGGCATGTCGATCGGATTGATCGCCTCGACCAGCACACGAATGCCCAGTGTGGCGAACGCCTCGGCGCTCTTGCGCAGGTTGACGACCAGACACGCCAGCGCCTGCTCCCGGCTGACGCCTTCGGCCAGGCGCCCCGGCAGCACGTTGACGCAGGTCGGGCGCACCATGGCGGCATAGGTCAGCGCCTCCTGCAGCGCGGCATCGAACTCGGCCTGGCGCGCCGGCACGCTGGCCAGACCGGGGCCGCCCGTCATCAGGTCGCCCGCCGGCACGTTGATCAGCACCAGTGACATGCCGCTGAGCTCCAGCACCTCCTTCAGGGCGATGGCCGGCAGCTCGTAGGGAAACTGGATCTCCACGCCATCGAACCCCGCACGCATCGCGGCCAGCACACGCTCGCGTAGCGGCAGCTCGGTGAACAGCATGGACAGGTTGGCAGCGATCTTCATCGGCAAGGCTCCCGCAGCATTTCCACCAGCGTGGCGGGGTCACGTTCCAGATTGCCCTGGCTGCCGTGCAGGCGCATCAGCTGTGCAGCGAGGCCGCTCATGGGCGTGGCGCTGCCCTGCTCACGCGACAGTTTGACCGCCGTATCGAGGTCCTTGAGCAGGGTGCGCACGTGCCACTTGACCGGCTCGAACTGGCTGGCGGCCATTTGCGGCGCGAGGATCTGCAGCGGTTTGGAATCGGCGAAACCACCGGCCAAAGCCTGCGCGATCAGGCTGGCATCGACGCCGGAGCGCTCGGCCAACGCCACCACCTCGGCAATCACCAGCGCGTTGCAGGCAACGATCATCTGGTTACACACCTTGGTCACCTGCCCGGCTCCCACCTCACCCATGCGCGTCAGGCGCTGGCCCAGGTGCGCCAGTACCGCGCGCACGCGCTCCACGTCCTCTTCGCGGCCACCCGCCATGATCGCCAGCGTGCCGGCCTCGGCGCCCGGCGTGCCACCGGAAACCGGTGCATCGATCCAGCGCATGCCGGTGCGAGCTTCCAGCTCCGCGGCCATCTCACGCGTGGCGGCCGGTTCCAGGCTTGAAAAATCCACCAGCAACTGCCCGGGCCGCGCACCTTCGACGATCCCGCCAGGGCCGAACACTACCTCACGCACCACATCGGTATTGGCCAGGCACAGCATCACCAAGTCGGCATCGCGACACAGCTCGGCGGGGCTCTCCACGCGACGCGCGCCCTGCTCCAACAGCGTCGCGCACTTGTCCGGCGTGCGGTTCCAGAGGGTCAGTGGATAGCCTGCGGCCAGCAGGCGGCGGGTCATCGGCAGACCCATCAGGCCGATCCCGGCGAAGGCCAGGGCGGGCAGCGTTGCAGTCATCGATCAACTCCAGGCAGTTGGTATCCAGCGCGCATATTAACTCCGGCATCTGCGCGTACGTGCTGCAAGCGCAGCGTCCGGCCACTATACTCCGCGCGCCTTCCCCGCTATTGAACCGGAGAATCCGACATGTTCAAGAACACCCTGGCGCTCGCCGCCGGCATCGCCCTGTCCGTATCCGCTGTATTTGCGCAAGCCGCCGACGTCCTCAAGGTCTCGGCCATCCCCGACGAAGCCCCCACCGAACTGCTGCGCAAGTTCAAGCCGCTGGGTGCCTACCTGGAGCAGGAACTGGGCATGAAGGTGGAGTTCGTGCCGGTGGCCGACTACGCCGCCGTGGTCGAGGCGCTGGCGGCCGACCGTATCGACATGGCCTGGCTGGGCGGCTTCACCTTCGTCCAGGCGCACCTGAAGACCGGTAACGCCGTGCCGCTGGTACAGCGTGAACAGGACGCCGAGTTCACCAGCAAGTTCATCACCTCCGACCCGGCCGTCAAATCGCTGCAGGATCTGAAAGGCAAGACCTTCGCCTTCGGCTCGGTGTCCTCCACCTCCGGTAGCCTGATGCCGCGCTATTTCATGCTGCAGGACGGCATCAAGCCGGAAGACTTCTTCAGCCGCGTGGCCTATTCCGGTGCTCACGACGCCACCGCAGCCTGGGTGCAAGCCGGCAAGGCCGACGCTGGCGTGCTCAACGCCTCGGTCTGGCAGAAGCTGGTCGATGGAGGCAAGGTCGATACCGACAAGGTCAAGGTCTTCGCCACCACCCCGACCTACTACGACTACAACTGGACCGTGCGCGGCAACCTCGATGCCGACCTGCAGGCGAAGATCAAGGCCGCCTTCCTCGCCCTCGACCCGGCCAAGCCCGAGCAGAAGGCAATTCTCGACCTGCAGGCCGCCAGCCGCTTCATCGAGACCAAGCCTGAAAACTACGAAGGCATCGAAGAAGCCGCTCGCGCCGCCGGCCTGCTCAAGTGAGCATCGCCCTGCGTGGCGTGGGCCTGGCCCACGCCAACGGCAAGGTTGCGCTGAAAAACATCGATCTCGAGGTCAGCCCCGGCGAACGGGTGGCCATCATCGGGCCCTCAGGTGCCGGCAAGACCACTCTGCTGCGCCTGCTGGCCACCAGCCTGCAACCCACGCACGGTGAGATCGACCTGCTGCAACACAACCCCTGGCGCCTGGCTACCCGCCAGCGCCAGCGTCTGCGCGCACGCATCGGCCTGATCCACCAGGCGCCGCCGCTGCCACCGCGTCAACGCGTGGTCACCGCCGTGCTGGCCGGCAAGCTTGGCCAGTGGTCATTGGCCAAGGGCCTGATCAACCTGCTGCATCCGCTGGATGCAGGCGGTGCCCAGGCCGCCCTGGCGCGTCTGGATATCGCCGACAAGCTCTACCAGCGCTGCGACCAGCTCTCCGGTGGTCAGTTGCAGCGCGTCGGCATCGCCCGCGTGCTGTACCAGTCGCCGGAACTGATCCTCGCCGACGAACCGGTCTCGGCCATGGACCCGGTGCTGGCTGGCCACACCCTGGCCGTGCTCAACCGCGAGGCCGCCGAGCGCGGCATGACCCTGCTGGCCAGCCTGCATGCCGTCGACCTGGCGCTGGCGCACTTCCCGCGGGTGATCGGTATTCGCGACGGGCGCATCGCCTTCGACCTGCCGGCCGGTGAGGTGCAGCCTGCCCAGCTGGAAGCGCTCTATATGAACGAGCAGTTGCAGGCCGCCCCCAGCTCGCCCGTACAGCCGCAACCGACGCATATCCCGCGATGCTGAACACCGCCCCGCGCGACCCCGCCGCCCTGCCGCGCCTGCTGATTACCGTTCTGGCGCTGCTGCTGTTGTGGCCGGGCCTGAGCCTGAGCGAGCTGGACCTGGCCGTACTGGTCGATGGCGACAACACCCGCGCCATGGGCAACTTCCTCGCCGGTTTCTGGCCGCCTGCGCATGATGGCGAATTCCTCGCCCTGCTCGGCCGCGCCACCCTGGAAACCCTGGCCATCGCCACCGCCGGCATGAGCCTGGCGCTGCTGATCGCCATTCCCGCCGCACTGCTGGCAAGCCGTGCGCTGTCGCTGTCGGCCGTGCATCGCGGTGGCCGCCCGGCCTGGTGGGCGAACCTGGCGCGCTGGCCGGTACGCGGGCTGCTGATCTTCCTGCGCAGCGTGCCGGAAATCGTCTGGGCGCTGCTGTTCGTCCGCGCCGTCGGCCTCGGCCCCACCGCCGGGGTACTGGCCATCGCCATCACCTACGCCGGCATGCTCGGTAAGGTGTATGCGGAAATCTTCGAATCGGTCGACGCCCGCCCCACCCGCGCGCTACTGGGCGCCGGTAGCAGCCGGTTGACGGCCTTCACCTACGGCGTGCTGCCCAATGCCGCCGGGGAAATGCTCTCCTACACCGTATACCGCTGGGAATGTGCCATCCGCGCCTCGGTGGTAATGGGCTTCGTCGGCGCTGGCGGGCTGGGCCAGCAGATCGACCTGTCGCTGCGCATGTTCGCCGGCGGCGAAGTGGCCAGCATGCTGCTCACCTTCCTGCTGCTGGTACTGTTGGCCGACCAGTTCAGCCGCCTGCTGCGTGCGAGGCTGACATGAGAGCCGGCAACCTGATCCTGCTTGCCGGCATTCTCGGTGCGGTGATTGCCTCGTTCCTCTATCTGGGCATCGACCTCAGCGCATTGGTGGCCGGCGACAGCCTGGCGCAGATGGGCCAGTACGCCAGCGGCTTCCTGCAACCGGACTTCTCCGCCGCGCACTTGCAGGCCATCGGCCACGGCGCGCTGGAAACCCTGGCCATGTCCGCCATCGGCACATTGCTCGCCGCCCTCCTCGGCCTGGCCCTCGCGCTACCGGCCGCCGGGCGCTTCGGCGCAATCGCACTGCACGCCACACGCCTGCTGCTCAATGCCCTGCGCGCCATTCCCGAACTGGTCTGGGCGGCGCTGATGGTGCTGGCCGCCGGCCTCGGCCCCAACGCCGGCACCCTGGCCCTGGCTCTGCACACCGCCGGCGTGCTCGGTCGCCTGTTCGCCGAAGCGCTGGAAAACACCCCACGCGAACCGGCCGACGCAATCCGCGAAAGCGGCGGCGGGCGCATGCTCGCTTTCTGCTATGGCACCCTGCCCGGCGTCTGGCCACAGCTGGTGGCGTACACGCTGTATCGCTGGGAGAACAACATCCGCATGGCCAGCGTGCTCGGCTTCGTCGGTGCCGGCGGCCTCGGGCAGATGCTCTACATGAGCCTCAGCCTGTTCCAGGAAGCCCAGGCCGCTACGGTGATCCTGGCCATGTTGCTGCTGGTGCTGGCGGTCGATGCTTTCAGTGGCTGGGCCAGGCAGCGCTGGGTCAGCTAGGCCCCTCGCACTCCTGCGGTGCAAGCCAATCGGATACGGCCCGATTGAAGCCCTCCGCACAATCCACCATCACCCAGTGGGAGGATTTGAAGAGCACGACCTTGCAGCCCGGGCTCGTGCTCAATGTCTGCAGCCATTGTTCGGATTGAAACTGAAATGGCTTGTAGCTTCCGTACGCGTAAAAGATGGGACACGCCAATTGGGTCGGACCGATAAGGTTTTTCAATCCTCCGCGCGCGCCCATCCAGCGCATGGCATAGGGATAGCTCATACCCGCATGGATGCTGGCCGGGTCGGTCTTGCAACGCAGATATTTCGCGGTCGCACGTGCCAGGTAATCGCCTACCGGACCCTTCAGGTACCACGTCAGCGCCAGGGGCATCTGATAGGCAAAAATCATCCATTTGGCTCGCAGGCTCAGCCCGCGTTTGAATGCCGGTGAGCTGGCATCTCCGACATCGACGGCAACGATTCGCGCCACTTTGTGCGGCTGAGTGGCAGCGAAGTGAAACCCGAACAGGCACCCCCAGTCATGCAGCATGAGCGTGACCGTGCCGTTGGGAGTGACCTGATTCACGACACGCAGGATCAGCTCGGTTATCTCGCTTATAGAAAAACCCCGCGTCTTCGGGTCATCGAAGCCGGGCAAGGTAAATCTCACGCATCGATGCGTGCGCTTGAAATGCTGAACCTGTCGTGCCCATATTTCATGGCTATCCGGCCAGCCGTGCAGCATCACGATGATGTCGGGGCTTTCGCCGTCGATGTACACCGGAATGCCGGAGACGATTGATTCAGTATGCACGCGTCTGTCTCTCCGAAAGTCGACTCAGGGGCTGTTGCTGCAACCAGTCGATCGCCCCAGGAGCGGTGATCTCACCAGGTGCTACAAGCACTGTTCCAGCACTTTGGCACTTATCGGCAAGGTTATTTCCCGACGCTCACCCAACGCGACCATGCCGTGGCGTTCCAGCTGTTCGAGCAGCTTGGGTATACCGCCGGCATCAATACCATAACTGCTCAGGCGTGTCGCAACGCCCATCTGCTCGAAGAAATCGCGCGTGAGGGCGATGGCCTGCTCGATTCGCTGCTCCCGCGAGCCTCCGCGAAGGTCCCAAACTCGCTCGGCGTACTGCAGCAGTTTCTGCGACTTTTCCTGGCGGCGCACACTGAGCATGGCGGGCAAGACCACGGCCAGGGTCTGCGCATGGTCGAGGCCATGCACAGCGGTGAGCTCATGGCCGATCATGTGCGTTGACCAGTCCTGCGGTACACCTGCACCGATCAGGCCGTTCAGCGCGAGGCTGGCGGCCCACATGAGATTGGCCCGTACCTCGTAGTTCTCCGGCTCGCTCAGGGCCAGCGGTCCCAGCTCGACCAGAGTCAGCAGCAAGCCTTCGGCGAAACGATCCTGGACATGGGCATTGACGGGATATGTCAGGTACTGCTCGATGACATGGACGAACGCATCGACCACGCCGTTGCCGACCTGACGAGCAGGTACGCTCATCGTCCGGGTCGGGTCGAGAATCGCGAACACCGGGAAACAGTGGCGACTGGCAAAGGGAATCTTGTCGTGAGTCGACAAGCGCGTGACAACGGCGCTGTTGTTCATTTCCGAGCCCGTTGCCGCCAGGGTCAGCACCACGCCTACGGGGAGCGTGCGGATGATGCAGCGGCCGCCGCTTTCGAGGATGGCCCAGCCGTCCGCCGCCATGCAGGCGGCTGCCGCAATGTACTTGGCAGCGTCGATCACCGACCCGCCGCCCACGGCCAGGACATAGGAAATGTCCTCGGCCTTGGCCTGCTCAACGGCCAGGCTGAGTCGCTCATAGCTCGGGTTGGGTTCGATACCGCCAAAATCGCTGAGGTAGCGCTCTCCCAACGTATGCCGCACCTCTGCCAGCGTGCCATTCCTGATCACGCTGCCGCCGCCGTAGAGCAGCATGACTCTGGCGTCGGCGGGTATTTCCTGATTCAGCTTCGACAGCTTGCTCTTGCCGAAGTGGATGCGCGTTGGGTTGGAGTACGAAAAATCAAGCATGAATTATTCTCGGAATGCCCAGTAATGCTGGCGCACTGAAGCGCCACTGAGGGGGAGCCAGGCGAGCGCCTAGCGGTTGTCACTGGCGGTGTCGGGAAGCGCGTAGTCCTCCAGCACCTTGCGCAGCTCGGTTTTCAGCATTTTCCCGGTCGCGCCAAGCGGGATGTTATCGACGAACACGACGTCATCCGGGGTCTGCCACTTCGCCAGTTTTCCTTCATAAAGACCAAGCACCTCCTCTCTGCTGACGACTGCGTCCTTGCGCCTGACGACGAGCACGATGGGGCGCTCTCCCCATTTCGGGTGCGGCACGCCCAACGCCGCAGCCATCGCGACCGCCGGGTGGTTCATGGCGATATTTTCGATATCGATGGTCGAGAGCCATTCTCCGCCTGACTTGACCACATCCTTGCTGCGGTCGGTGAGCTGCAGGTAGGCGTTGGCGTCGAGCGTGGCAACGTCGCCGGTGGCGAACCAGCCATCGTCCAGACGCTGCTCGCAGTCGTCCTTGAAATAGGCGCTGATGACCCAGTGCCCCTTGACTTGCAGGTGGCCGCAATTCGTTCCGTTCCACGGCTGTACGACGCCCTGGTCATCGACGATGCGCAAGTCGATCCCGAACACCGGACGACCTTGCTTCAGACGAAGCCGTTGCTGCTCCTCACGGCTCAGACTCGAGTGCTCCGCCATCAGCGCGGAGGCCGTGCCCAGAGGCGACATTTCGGTCATGCCCCAGGCGTGAATCACTTCGACGCCGTAGCGGTCCTCGAAGTGCTTCTGCATGCTCGGAGAACAGGCCGCTCCACCGATGGTGGTTTTTCTCAATGAGGAAAAGCTCCCCTGCCGGGCATCGACGTGATCGAGCAGCATCTGCCAGACCGTTGGCACGCCCAGCGCCAGCCGTCACCGACTCCTGCTCGATCAGCTCGTACACCGATTGCCCGTCCAGCGCCGGGCCGGGCAACACCAGTTTGCAACCGGCCATCGCCGTACAGTAGGGCGTGCCCCAGCCATTGACATGGAACATCGGCACTACCGGCATCACCACATCCTGAGGACCGATACCCAATGCACTGGGCGTGCTGAGAATCATGCTGTGCAGCACGGTCGAGCGATGAGAATAGAGCGCGCCTTTCGGGTTGCCCGTGGTGCCGCTGGTGTAACACAGGCTCGAAGCCGCCAACTCATCGAACTGCGGCCAAGCGTATTGACCACTGTGCTTCGCCAGCAACGACTCGTAACTGACGACCTCCGGCATGTCTTCGAGGCGTTCGAGCGCAGCCTGATCACCCAACAGCACCCAGTGACGAACACGGCGGACCAGCGGCTGCAGAGTACGGACCAGGTCAATGAAGCTGGCATCGAAGAACACCACTTCGTCTTCGGCATGCTCCAGCATCCAGGCCACCTGCGAGGCATGCAGACGTGGATTGATGGTATGCAGCACACGCTGCGAGCCGCTGATGCCGTAGTACAGCTCCAGATGGCGATAGCCATTCCAGGCGATGCTCGCGACCCGGCTGCCCGCAGGCAGATCCCAGTCATCGAGCACCATGGCCACTTGCCGAGAACGCTGGGCGACATCCGCCCAGGTGTATCGATGAATGTCGCCCTCGACACGGCGCGATACCACTTCGACCCCTGCACTGTAACGCTCCGCATGCTCCAGCAGAGATGAAATGAGCAGCGGCTTGTCCTGCATCAATCCGTTCAAGGCACGGCCTCCCGAATCACTGGATGACTTGGCTGATGACCACAACCGGGACGATATCGGTGTAGTTCGTGCGGTCGGCACCGAGCACCTTGCCTTCAGCGGCCATTGCCGCCTTGAAGCTGTCGACGTCGGCGAAGAACATGTGCGCTGCCGCAACGCTCGCAGGCAGCTTGCCGCCAGGTTCGGGCAAGGTCTGATCGATCTCCAGCTTTACCAGGCCGTGAGCGCCGAGCCGGTCCCTGATCAACTGCGCGTGCGTTGACTGGTAGTACTGATGATCGAACTGGAAGCCTTCGTGGGGCGGGTAGGAAACGGTCATTCTGATCACGGTTATTCTCCAAATGGCGATAGTCGGTTGAAGGAATCAGGCGAGCTCTCGCAGCTCACGGAACAGGTCACGGCCAAGTGCCGCCGATGCGGCCAGCAAGCCGCCGACCATGGCACCGCTGACGCCGCCCATGGCGACATCCTGACCGGTAAAAAGCAAACCTTTGACCGGGCTGAAGGCACGGGTCCAACGCTGTTGATAGCGCTCGGGCGTCGGCGCGAAGGACATGAAATCGCCACGCGTGCGGCCCAGAAAGTCATTGAAACTCACCGGCGTGGCCAGCTCCGCATGGACGACGTGCCCCTGCGCCTTCGGGTAGAAACGATAGACCTGCTGGAGCATTTCCTCGGAGAGGCGGGCCTTGAGGTCCTCGTACTCGTCACCCCGGTGCTTCCATTGCGTACCGGTAAACGGCTGCCACAGGTTCCAGTCGGTAAAGCTGCAGATATCCATCGTGCTGCGGCCGGGATAGCGCAGCGGCCAGCTTGGATCCTTAGCTGACGGCTGCGAGATGAAATGCAGCGGCATCGGACGCCGCGCCGGGTCCTGAATGTAGTGCTGCCAGTCCTCGCTCTGCCTCGCGCTCTGGTGAATCCAGATGTTGGCCGGGCCGACATCCAGGTCGGCATTGCTGGCATCGAGGCCCACGTTGAGCACGACCGCTGGCAGCGTGCTGGGCATGGCCTGAGCCCTGGCATTGAGCTGTTCGATTTCCGGGTTCGCGCTGGTGAGCATGTTCAGCGTCTGGCGGATACCGATGCCGCTGATGACCTGCGGTGCCTCGAGTATTTCACCGCCCGCCATGCGCACGCCGACCACCTTGCCATCATGCTCGACGACACCGACCACATCGGCCCCAGCCAGCACCATGCCGCCGGCACTGCGGATGGTTTCCGATATCAGGTCGGCGATGACTTGCGAGCCGCCGATGGGATAACTCGCTCCATCGAGGTAGTGGCGAATGACGGCGGCATGTACCGAGAACGAGGCGACACTCGGCAAACTGGCGTAGTCACCGAAATGGCCGCAAAGCACGGCGATCAGCTTTTCGTTGCGGGTGATCGAACGCAGGACCTCCAGCGTGGTTTGCTCGGCCAGCGGCATGAAGCGCGGGGCGACCTGCTCGAACGCCTTGTCCGCAAAGGAGCCTGGCATCGCCCGTACGGCCAGGAACTCACCTGCGGGGCGACTGGCCTCGTTGACCAGCTCGATGTAACGATCGATGGCGTGCGCTTCTTCGGGGAAGTATTCCTTGAGCCGCTCCTTGAAGGCAGCGCTGCCTGCGTAGTACTCGAATATTTCGTCGCCTATCGCGATCTTGTTATAGAGGTCGGGCATCTTCTGCCACTTGAGCTCACCGCGGGTGACCTTGTCGAACAGGTTGCGCAGGGTGCCGGCGCGATGAACTTCGCCGACGTAGTGCAACCCCACATCCCACTCGAATCCGGGGCGCCTGAAGACCTGCAGGCAACCGCCGATGACCGCATGGCGCTCCAGCACCAGCACCTTCTTGCCCTCGAGAGCCAGCAGCGCGGCAGCCGTCAGGCCTCCGGCGCCGGAACCCATGACGATGGCATCCATTTTCGCTGCGAGATCGCCGCGCGCGAGCGCGCGTTTGTAGCTGGAATCGGCTGCAGTTTTCATTATTGTTTTCCTGGTTGGGTGGAGCAGAAGTCGGACTGCAGGCTCAGGCGGGAGAGCCAAACAACCCAGGGCCAGCGAGCGATGCGCCGCCATCGACAGGCAACACGACGCCTGTCACGTAGTCGCACACCGAAGAACTGAGCATGACCGCGACCTTGGCCACCGACTCGATGTCGCCGTAGCGGCGCAGCGGAAGGTTGCGAATGACTGCATCCCGCGCCTCGGACGTCGGCGTCAGTCGCGCCATCCCTTCCGTGCCGTCGATAGGACCGGGGACGATGGAATTGACGCGGATACCCTCAGGCCCCCACTCCATGGCCAGCACGCGCGTGAGCATGTCGACGCCGGCTTTCGCTGCACAGACGTGCGCTTGCAAAGGCGTGGCGATGGAGGCCTGAGGGGCAGAGATATTGATGACCGAGGCGCCGGGACGGGTCAGGAACGGATAAGCCGCGCGCAGTACGTGAAAGCTGCCGAGCAGGTCGATATCCATCACGCTCTTGAAGCCGTTCACCGACATGGCCGCCGCTGGCGCCACGAAGTTGCCGGCTGCGCCGGAGCAAAGCACATCGATGCTGCCCCAGGTTTCGCAGGTTCCGGATAGCGCTTCCTGAACGCTGCCGCTATCGCGGACATCACCGGTAAAGCCCAGCGCCTCGGCGCCCAGGGCACGCAAGCTGGCAAGCGCGCTGTCGACTCGCTCGGGCGAGCGGCTGAAGACCGCCACACGCGCACCCGACGCGGCGAAGGCCTTGGCTATTCCCAGGTTGATACCGCTGGTACCGCCGGCGACGAATACGGTTTTTCCAGTGAACTCGCTGTGATTCAACATAGTTGCCACTCCCGTCTGCGAGGCGCTTTTTGTTATTGGCGAGCACTAGGCTAGGAGCAGCGAAGATGGCAGTCTGTCAAAAACTTGAATTTTGAATCCGAGCATGGACACACCATCAGATACCGATTCACTGCTGGCTGTACTGGAGAAGGATGAGTGGTTTTCGACCTGCGCGATCGAGCTCAAGCGCGCACTGATTCGCGATGCGAAGATGCACGATTATGCCGCTGGAGAAGCCCTTTACCGGGAAGGCGAATTCGCTCGACACGCCCTTTTCTGCGTGATCGAAGGGGCCGTGCGACTCAGTAGCTCGCTGCATGACGGCACCCCTTCGCTGTTGGTCTATCTGGAGCCCTGCCACTGGTTCGGCGACATTTCCCTGATCGATGGCCGGCCCTACATTCGAGATGCAATCGCTGACGTGGATACGCGGATTCTTTGTGTTCCCATGCAGGCCTTCACCCAATGGCTGGACCACAATCCCAGGCATTGGCGAGACATCGCCCGCCTGAGCATCAACAAGCTTCGGGTGGCCTATCAGGTGATCGGCGAGCCCGGGGCACTGCATCATCGGCTCGCCAGGCGGCTGTGGCTGATGGCGCAGGGTTTCGGATCGCGCACGCAAACCCCGTCCTTGCAGCTCAATGTTTCCCAGGAGCATCTCGCGCAGATGATGGGCACTACCCGCCAGAGCATCAATGCCGCGCTGGCCAGGCTGGAGGGCCTGGGGCTAGTGGTGCAGGGCTACAGAACCATCGAGCTGCGTGATCTGAAAAGCCTGTTGGATCATGCCAATCGCCTGGACGTGGAGGGCCCGGCTGATCGCTCGTGAAGCGCTCATGGCTCCTCGCTGTGGCGCTGCCAGCGACTCGGCGGATAGCCGGTCCAGCGGCTGAACGCCCGGGAAAAGCTGGCCGCCTCGGCATAGCCCAGGCGCTGCGCGATGGTGTGCAGATCAAGGCGCGAATCAGCCAGCAAACGCTTGGCGAGCTGTTTCTTGATCTGTTCGTTCAACTGCTGGAACGCATGTCCCTCAATTGCCAGCCGACGGTGCAGGGTGCGCTCGGAAATGCCCAGGCGTTCGGCCACGATGCGGCATGAAAGCAACTGACCGGACTGCCCGATCAACACCCGTTGCACCTGCCGCGCGGTGGGCGACTTATGTAACTGGTGGGATATTTCCTGACATTGCAATTCACACAACTGCTCGCCTTCGAGCCGCGCATCGATATGCGCCTGCGGCAATGGGCTGTGCAAGTCCTCGCTGGAAAACAGGACGCCATCACGTCTGGCTGAACGAGTCGGCACGCAGGGGAACGATGGGTGCCAAGCGCCAAGTGCCTCAGGCGCGGTCATTTCCACGGCCAGCGGGATCACCTGGCGTTTCAGCAACTCCGAACTGATGCTCAGGCAAGCGGCAATGCCACGTTCGACGACGAAAGCGCAGGCGTCTCTGGGCAGTACGCTGGCGTCGAACAGCAGCCAGGTACCACGCCGTTCGTGTTCCAGGCGGGTGGGGCAAAGGGTCAACGCCATCAACTGGAATCGGCTGAACGAGTTGAACGCCTCGATCAGCGTACGGCTCGCCAGCATGGTGAAACCGAGCACGCCAAGGGACGTCAGGTGGTAACGGCTGCCGGTGATGAAGCCCAAGCCAGGGCGGCGACTGTGCTCGAGCAGGCTGCGAATGACTGCAAGCTCCTGCCAGGCCTCGATCTGCGCGGCGCTGGCCTGCAGATCGAGCGAGGCGATGGCGCTGCCTTTCAAGCAGACGTCCTTCGCCACGCCTTCTGCCTGTGCCGTCTCCAGCAAGTAGCGAACGCCAGTCACCGAACGTTTCTGTCGCCAGTCCATTTTGCAGGCCCTCAGCTCGCTGGCGCCGCGCGAATCGTGGCAGCAGAGATCATGAAATGGCAGTAATTATCATGGAGCCTGCCAATCGCTCAACCCATGCTGTTATCACCTCGATCGCGGAGACAACAACAAAATGAGCGAATTTATCTACACGTTGCCCAGCGCCAACCCGCACACTCACTACCAGCATTTTTGCGCCATACCTGCCACTGGCGCATTGGGCGCATATGTCGAAGGCATCGATCTGCGCGCCCTGAGCGCGGAAGGCTACGCCGAGTTGCGCCAGGCCTTGCTGCGACACAAGGTGCTGTTCATTCAGGGGCAATCTCTGGGCGTAAGCGATCTGGAGCGAGTGACCACGCAGTTCGGCGAGTTTGGCCGCGAGCCTTACGTCACCTGCATGCAGGAACATCCGCATGTGGTACACGTCGTCAAGGAAGCGAGTGAGAAGGCACCCTTCGTGTTCGGTGGGGCCTGGCATACCGACTGGACCTTTCAGGAACGGCCGCCGGCCTTCACCCTGCTCTATGGACACGATGTTCCAAAGTATGGCGGCGATACCTGCTTTGCGAACATGGCACTCGCCTACGAGTGGCTCTCCCCCGGCATGCAGGCCTTGCTCGAAAGGCTCGACGCACAGCACAGCCCGGAACGCGCCTATGGTGCCAACGCCAATCACAACGCACTGCTGGAGAACATGCAGATACGTTATGGCCAGGACACCTCCGGCGAGGCCCGCAACCATCCGCTGGTGATCCGCCATCCGGAAACCGGCAAGAAGATCCTGTTCATCAACCCGGCCTATACCTGCGGCATCGAAGGACTGCGGGCAGCGGAGGCGCAACCGTTGCTCGAGTATCTGTTCAACCTGGCGGTGTCCCCTGCCTTCACCTGCCGCATGCAATGGCGCCAGGGCACATTGGCGATCTGGGACAACCGCAGCACATGGCACATGCCCGTATCGGACTATCACGGCATGCGACGTGAAATGTTCCGTACCACAGTGATCGGCGAGCGCCCTTCTCGCTGAGATGCCAGGCCCAGTCGGCGACAGGGCCTGAACCTGTCGCTGACGCGGCCTGCCCCGCGACTCCGGTCTAGACTGCTGAATCACCCCGGCGAGGAGATTGAGGATGACCAGCAAGAACACCATATGCCTCTGGTACGACCGCGACGCGCTGGAGGCTGCAACCTTCTACGCCGAAACCTTCCCCGACAGTGCCGTGCTGGCCGTGCATCATGCGCCCGGCGACTACCCATCCGGCCAGCGCGGCGATGTGCTGACGGTCGAGTTCAAGGTGATGGGCATCCCCTGCCTCGGCCTCAACGGCGGCCCGGCGTTCCGGCACAGCGAGGCGTTCTCGTTCCAGGTCGCCACCGACGATCAGGCCGAGACGGACCGCCTGTGGCACGCGATCATCGACAACGGCGGCCAGGCCAGTGAATGCGGCTGGTGCAGGGACAAATGGGGCATCTCATGGCAGATCACGCCGCGTATTCTCAGCGCTGCCATCGCCAGCCCGGACCGTGCAGCGGCCAGGCGCGCCTTCGAGGCAATGATGACGATGGGTAAGATCGACATCGCCAGGATCGAGGCTGCGCTGAAGGGCTGATCGACCGTTCAGGCGCGGGCGTTCTTCTTCTGCAGGATCGCCGAGGCCTCGTTGTAGGCGCTCTGGAAGGCTTCGCTGCTGATCCAGGCCACTGCCGCGTCTTCGTCGTCCTCGTGGAAGATGGCGCGATAGACGATCAGCAGGCCCATCATGAAGTCGGTCGCAGCGTCCTCGGATTCCTCGGCGACCACCAGTTCCAGCACTGGATATTGCAAGAACACCAGGCACAGGGCGAGCAGACTGATGCCCTCCGCGGTCTTCATCGTCTGGAACAGATCATCGAAATGCGCCGGGTCGAAGCCGTTCTCTTCGATGTCCTTGAAGTCGAAGCTACTCAGGTCGATCTCGACATCATCGAACGGCTCGTCGATCAGCGGGTTGGCCAGGATCGGATGGACAACGTTGGCCTGCGGCCTGAGCTTGCCCATGCGGTTCTGCCTGGCCTTGGTCTTGGCCCGCTGGGCGCGCTTCTTCTGTTTGTCTGCGGAGGCCATGGGGCGGTTCCTCGTTGGGTTCGCCATGTGCATGGCTGGAAATGATCAGGCGTACATTGTATGCAGTCACGCAGTAACTGTCGGCAAGAGTCTGTACGCGCATGGCCCGAGCGACGATCGCGCGCTGATGCGAAGCGGTGTGGCTCTGGCCTAACGCTCTTATCGCCCTTGCGAGCAGAGCCATATGAGCCGCTCAGGGCCTATCGCCTCTGGTAATGCCGATGGATACGTGCCAACTCGCCGGAGCGCCGCAGTTGCTCGAGCGCCTCGCTCCAGGCGGCAACCAGCGCATCGTCACTGTCACGGCTGAAGGCGATGTACAGCGAGGACCGATACAGCTCGATGGGGATTGGTCGCAGCGTACCGGGCGCGATGCCGAGCTGGCGGCTGTAGTAGGCCACGCCTGCATCGGTATCGCCCACTATCACCTCGGTACGACCGGCCAGCAGCATGCTGTAGAGCTGCTGGCTTTCCACTGCGCTCTTGTCGAGGTTGTTGAAGCCCATCGACTCCAGCATGCTCGGCACCAGGCCTGCGTGCCGCGTGGTGATGCGCGGAGCACGCAGCAGCTGTTCCAGAGACGTTATCGGCCGCGGCGCATTGGCCAACTGATAGGGATGAATGGACTCCTCCACGATCGGTCCCACCCACTTGTACAACGGCTCGCGCTCCTGCGTGCGAAACAGCGAATACATGATGGTCCGAGGTTGGGTCCGCAGCGTGCGGGTAGTGCGCATGCTTGGCTGCAAGACGATTTCGAACTCGTCGCCGGTCAAGGCCATGATCGCCCGCACGATTTCCGTGGACATGCCGGTGAGCTGGCCGCCTTCCGCATAGTTGTAAGGCGCCCACTCTTCGGTGATCACTCGATAGCGTTCAGCGCTAGCCAGAGGGCTGAGTAGCAGGCAAAACAGGGCCGCGGTAAATCTCGAACGCTTCAAAGGGTCTGCCTGATGAACGGGTCATTGCTGGCCGGTGGAGCCTGGCCATGAGTCAGACAAGCATAGACGCCAACAAGCCCGGTTTGCCGGAGGCATTCGCCATAAATTGTCGTCGGCGCCGACAGTGCCTGGCTCGGGCCCAAAGCTTAAAGTTAAGCTACAGGTTTACGGCCTTTGGCGAAGACAACAGCGATGAAAATTGGTGAATTGGCAAAGCGTACCGGGCTGGCAGCCTCACGTATTCGTTTCTACGAAAGCATCGGCCTGCTCAGGCTGGCGGAGCGCCAGGCCAACGGTTACCGCAGCTATCCAGAACAGGCAGTGCTGGTGCTCAACCTGATCACTACCGCGCAGCAGGCCGGCTTTAGCCTGGACGAGCTGCGCACACTGCTGCCGCAGGATCTGGCGCAGTGGCAGCATGGCAAGCTGCTCGACACCCTGCACGCCAAGGTGAACGACATCGAGGCGCTGGAGGAGCGCTTGGCGCAGAGCAAGGGCCACCTGCTGGCGCTGATCGACGAGATCGAGAGCAAACCGGACGACCTCGATTGCGCGGCCAACGCCAGGCGAGTGCTGGCCAAGATGAACCTGGGCGAGCCGAACAAGCCAACCAGGCGCACGGGCAGCAAGCGCAGATAAGGCCGCCGTTTGCAGGAGCGGCCTGTTCAGCCAGCGAATGGCCGCTGCTCACCGGTTCAGCGCGACATCTGTGCCAACGGCTTGGGCGCGTAGAGCGCGCTCTGAAAGTCCGGCACGTATTCATACCTGATCATCTTGCCCAGCTTCAGCGACTCGATGTAGGTCGACAGGCTGCCCGCGCCGAGCGCCAGGCTCACCTTCTGCCCGTCCGAGCTCGCTGCATGGCGCATCTGCCGGGAAACGGCGTAGCCGAAAGCAAGCTCACCATCGTGTCCGATATTGGTGAAGCTGTTGGTCACCAACTCAGGTTCGGTAGATGCATCAGCGAGTTTCTCCACCTCGAAGGTAACGTCAAGCTTGCCGGTGTCGCCGTCGGCGATCTCGAAGACGAGACTCTTGTCGGTCTCGCGATAATCGATGGGCGTCAGCCACTTCGGCAGGTTGTAACCGACCACACCACGCACGCGCGCCAGCTCGGTGTTGACCGGCAGCTTGAGCACGTACCCCCAGAAGTCCTTGGACAGCGACTGCCCGACCAGACTGATGGGGCCCAGGTTGGCATTGCCGGGCCTGTTGGTCACGATGGACAGGGCAATTTCGTTGTAGCTGTCATTGTCGCAGTAGTGATAGGCGTAGGCGGTAAAGGCGACCAGCCCGCGGCCAGGCCAGATCTGCAGCGGCTGCACCTGCTCCAGCACCTGCGCCGGCATCAGCTCGCGAAGCCTGTCGAGGTCGGCGGTGAATACCGCGGTGACGCGTGTGTTGCGGTAATAGAAGTTCGGCGAGTAAGACTCAAAGCCCATGTCCACCTTGGTTTTCTTCAGGCCGCGGAACCAGCTGAGATCGATATCCGGCGCCTCGTCCGCGATCACAGACAGCGGGGGATTGGAGTGGAAACGGTGGTAAAGCCCGCCCGCTTCCACCGGCACCGAATGGCCGGCGATATCGACCGTGGCAGCGTGCGCATCGGCCTCCTGTGCCCAAGCGGGCATGGCCACGAGGTTGAAGATCATCCCGGCCAGCACCGCAGTGCGCTGGCGTCTTAGACGTTTAGTAAGCTCGGCAATCTGCTTCATCGTTCTTATCCGCGTTGAGGAATTCATAGGCTCCCTGCTCCTCGGAAGGTCTCCGAAGGGCAGACGCGGCAACCCTAAGGTTAAATAGAACTTTAAGGTCAAGCAGTCGAATCAAGTAGATTGTTTCAAAGCGGTAACATGCCGAAGCGAGAACAAACGCCCGTTGACATTAAAGTGAACTTTAAAGTTAAGGTCAGCGCGTCTTCAGCCGAGGAAGCACCCATGACCCTGTTCGATCCCCTTGTCCTGCCCAATGGCTCGATCATCCCCAACCGCCTCGCCAAGGCGGCGATGGAAGAGAACATGGCGGATAGCGAGCACGCGCCATCCGAGCACCTGATGCGCCTTTACCAAGGCTGGGCCGAGGGCGGCGCCGGCCTGCTGATTTCCGGCAACGTGATGGTCGACAGCCGCGCCATGACCGGCCCCGGTGGCGTGGTACTGGAAGACGACGCGCAGCTGGCCAGGTTCGAGCGCTGGGCTTCGGTCGGCCGTGCCAAAGGCGCGCAGTTCTGGCTGCAGATCAACCATCCCGGCCGGCAGATGCAAGCCAATCTGGGCCAGCCGACCTGGGCACCCTCTGCGGTGCCGTTGGAGCTGGGCAACCTGTCCAAGCGTTTCGCCACGCCGCTGGCGATGACCGAAACAATGATCGCTGAAGTGATCCAGCGCTTCGCCCACACGGCACAACTCGCCGAACGAGCAGGTTTCAACGGTGTGCAAATCCACGCCGCGCATGGCTACCTGCTCAGCCAGTTCCTCTCCCCCTTGAGCAACCAGCGCAGCGACCAGTGGGGCGGCACGCTGGAGAACCGCGCGCGCCTGCTGCTGGAAATCGTCAAGGCGGTGCGTGCTGCGGTGGCACCTGGTTTCGCCGTGGCGGTCAAGCTCAACTCGGCAGACTTCCAGCGTGGCGGCTTCAGCGCCGACGACGCACAGCAGGTGGTGCGCCTGCTCGACGGCCTGGGCGTGGACCTGGTCGAGTTGTCCGGTGGCAGCTACGAAGCGCCGGCCATGCAGGGTCAGGCCCGCGACGGCCGTACCCTGGCGCGCGAAGCCTACTTCCTGGAGTTCGCCCGCGAGATTCGCGCCGTGGCGAGCATGCCGATCATGGTCACCGGTGGCATCCGCCGCGCAGCGGTGGCGCAGGAAGTGCTGGCCAGCGGCATCGAGATGGTCGGCATCGGCACGGCCCTGGCCATCGACCCGAACCTGCCGCGTGACTGGCAGCTCGGCCTCGGCAGCGCTCCCCAGCTGCCGCCGATCACCTGGAACAACAAGGTGCTGGCCTCTCTGGCCAACATGGCACTGGTCAAATATCAGTTGCGCAAGTTGAGCCAGGGCCAAGGCACCCAGCCCGGCGTAGCCCCCTCATGGGCACTGTTGACCCAGCAAGTGCAGGACATATTCAGCGCTCGCCGATATCGGCGCTGGATGCAGCGACGCCGCTGATACTCAGAAAGCCAGCACCTCACCATCCTGCGGAATCAGCAGCTCGACCTGTGCGCGGGCAGCGGCTTCGGCCAGCGCCACGCGGCTGACCGGACAGTGACTGATGGCTTCCAGATGATTGGCCACCACAGCCGCGCCGCTCAACCGGGTGAACTCGATCACCTCGTCGATGCCCATGATGATGTCGCCGCCCAGGTCGAAACGCGCGCCACCTGCCGGCACCACAGACACGGCTGGCCGGTGCTCGCGCACACAGGCGCGCACCTCGTCGGTAAGCAGGGTATCGCCGGCCAGGTACAGGCTCGGCTCACCCGGCATCTCGATCAGAAAACCGACACCGTGCTCCATCAGGCGCCCCACTACTCCCCGACCGTGAGTGCAGCGGACAGTGCGTATGCGTCCGCCAAGAAAGGGACCGGGAAGATCATGCTCCGGCAACAATGGCTGGACATTCAGGCCACGCTGGCGCAGATGGTCGGCATCATGCGGGGTGCAGATCACCGGAATCTGTCGCTCGCGTAGCCAGCGGGTACCGGCACGATCCAGATGGTCGAAATGCCCTTTCTGGCAATGCGTGATCAGACAATGGGTGACCGACTCAAGCTCGGTCCAGGCGCCGCTTGGCAGCTCCACCAGCGGGTTGCGCTGGCGGGCGCCGAACAGACGCAGCGGCGGCAACGCGTCCCGCCGGGCCAGCATAGGGTCGACCAGCACTCGATGCTGACCGAATTCGACGATGATGGTGGCGTTGCGCAGTTGCTGGATTTTCATGAAAAGCCCTCGAGTTCTGAGAGCTCCATGCTGCCTATCCGCCCCATGAACAATAATGGCAGTATTGGACATCTTAGATTCATTTCAGGCCATCCAATGCGCATTGGTTTGCTGCTGTTTCCCGAGTGTATGCCTGCCGGGCTGCTGGCTTTTGCCGATTTGCTGCATGCCGCCAATCGCCGGAACGCAACAGCACTGTTCGAGGTTCGTTATATCGCCGAGCAGGCCGGACCGGTGCAATGCGCCCATGGCCTCGTGCTGCAAGCGCACGCCAACCTCGACCCACGCACGCTAGATGCCTTGCTGATCCCCGGTTTCTGGGCTGAGTCGGCAGAGCAGGTCGATACGCTGCTGACGCGCAATGCCACGCTGATCAAGGCGCTTTCGGCCGCAGGCAAGCGCATTCAGCTTTGGAGTTATTGCACGGGTGTCGGCCTGCTCGCGGCCAGCGGTCGCCTCAACGGTCAGGCAGCGACGGTAACCTGGTGGCTGGCGGACGTGATGCGTGAGCGCTTCACCCGGGTTCGCTGGCAAAGCGAGAGCAGTTGCGTGTTCGCCCAGCGCGTGGCCACCGCCTCCGGGGTGAACGGTTACCTGCCCATCGCTCAGGGAGTCATCGAGCGTCATGTCAGCGAGGACGTGTTCAAGGACCTCAGCCAGTTGATGGTGCTACCCCGCCCGGCTGTGCCCCACAGTGCATTTCAGGGCGCCAGCCTGATGCAGCAACCGGCGGGGCTGTTGCGGCGCCTGCATACCTTGATCGAGCAGACGCCTGCCGAACAGCTGACCGTGGAGAGCCTGGCCGACAGGCTGGCGATGTCCGAGCGCACCCTGGCGCGCAAGGTGCGGGCGGAAACCGGCGAGGCCGTGGCGAGCTACGCCAGGCGCATCAAGCTCTATCAGCTCAGTGAACGCCTGGCCATGACCTCGACGCCTCTCGGTACCCTGAGCGCTGATCTGGGTTTCAGCAGCCCGGCCAATCTGCGGCGCATGTTCAAGGCACTGACCGGGCTGACACCTGCGCAATATCGCCAGCAGTATGGGCGTCAGTAATCCGGGGGGACCGGAAACGGTGTTTTCGGTGCCTAATCACCGCCAAATATTTCAAGATAATTCAAAACGTCCCGAACAGGAAACGACACAACAAAAATCACGTTGTTCGTTGCATAAAAGGAACAGTCCTTTGCCGAACCAGCGGTTTAATTAGCTTGCTAACGAGGCGTATAAACGAAGTGCGACATAACGCCGCATCCGCATATCGAGGAGACAGCATGAACGTGATCGTGCATGAACGTGACAGCGAACATCTTTCCCGTGAGGCCCGCGCCATGGGGACGGTGGTCTGGGATGTGCTTCAGAATGGAGAGCTGGTAGGCATCTTCCCGTCGCAGGACGAAGCCAACGCCTACCGCAAAGCGCTGGAAGACGCGCAAGCGCAAGGGTAAGCAGAGGCTGTTGCCGTTTCGCGCGAAACGGCAACAGCTTCACCGCATTGCTCACTGCGCCCGAACACCGATATCGCCAGCGCGCCAACCTCCCCCGCAATAACGCTAAGCCTCCGCCAGAGCCCGGCGCCGCCTGAACTGCCCATCGGCGCCTCACATCCGTGCAACAGCTTCGACGTCAGATAGCCCGGCTCGATTTCCACGTAGTCATGCGCCCCGAGGGCGATGCGCGAATCACTCGATTCGGCATCAGGCCAGGCGTAACGGGTGTAGGGACGAATGCTCATTTCCCAGCCCTCTTACAGATCAAGCACCAGAGTTTGGACACCATCCTCGCCCTGTGCCGGCACCGCGCAGCAGATCAACACGCCGCCGTCCTGCGGCAATTCGGCCGGAGGGTTCGGATAGTGCACCTGACCGCTGACTAGGCGCGTCTTGCAGGTGCCGCAGGAACCACCCCGGCAACTGAACTCGGGCGTGAGGCCGCGACTTTCCGCCAGTTCCAGCAGACTGCCGCTGTCCGGTGACCAGCGCGCCTCCTTACTCGATGCGCTGAAATGCACCGGCACCGGTTCGCTCGCGGCGGGCGGCTGCTCGAGGGCCGTCACCTGGCCATCGGTACGGCGCGTGAGCGTCGAGGGGCCGAACGCCTCGGCATGGATGCGCTCATCGGCGACATTGAGATCGCGCAGGCCATCGTAAATCGCCTGGGTAAAGGCGGCGGGGCCGCACAGGTAGAAGTCGTAGTCATCGAACATCAGCGCAGCCTTGATCTGCGCCAGGTCGATACGCCCCTGCTGCTCGTAGTCGCGGCCCACTACAGCGTCCGCTTCCGGCGTGCTGAGGGCGCGGTGCACCTGCAACAGGCCGCCCGCGCGCTGCACCAGCTCGTGCAGCTCGGCCTGGAAGGGCAGATCACGCAGCGTGCGCGCACCCTGAAAGAAATGAATGCGCCTGCCCTGCCCCAGCGCCACCTGTTCACGCAGCATCGACAATAGCGGCGTGATACCGACACCGGCGCCGATCAGCACCAGCGGCCGGCGGCTTTCGCTGTTCAGGATGAAGCTCCCCAATGGCGGGCGCACGTCCAGCACATCACCCACCTGAACCTGTTCGTGCAGATGCCGCGACACCACACCCTGCGCCTTGACGCTGATGCGCAGCTGACCGTCCGACGGCGCGCTGGAGAGGCTGTAGGTGCGCAGCAGGGTCTCACCGCTGGCGGTGGTGATGCGAATCGGCAGGTGCTGACCGGCGGCGAAACCGGGTGCGGCGCCCTGCTCCGGCGCCAGCACGAAGGAGCGGATATCGCTGCTTTCCTGCTGCACACTCTGCACACGCCAGCGCTGCCACTGATTGCGCTGCTCACGCTCGCGCAGGCGCGCGGCGGTTTCCGCCCAGGTGCCGGTCATCAGGCTGGTCGGTGCATATTCCTCGAAGACCCAGCGCAACGAGGTCGCCGCCGGGCGTAGCACCACCTGCTCGACGTCGAACGTCCACAGCCGCTCGGCGCCCTCGAAGGCTTTGATCAACGGGCTGTCGAGGATGATCTCGGCGCGGCCACCCAACTGCAGCACATCGCCCGTGGTGAAGTCGACGAACAACAGGCCGGCGCGCGGATTGACGCTGAGGTTGCCCAGGGTATTGAAGAACAGGTTGCCGGCGTAATCGGGAATGGTCAGGCGATTGCCCTCCACTCGTACGAAACCCGCTCGGCCGCCCCGGTGGGAGACATCCACCGAACGACGACCATCGTCGTGCTCGACGTAACTGGCGACGAAGAAGGTGTCGGCGCCTTCGATCAGCGCGCGGGTGCGTGCATCCAGCTCCGTTGAATCCACGCGCTCGCCGCCCCGCTCGGGCACGCGGCGGTACTGGCGCAGTTGAATGTACTGCGGGCAATTGCCGTAGGAATGCTCCACGGCGATCTCCAGGCGTTGTGCCGAAGCCAGGCGAATATGCCCGTTGACGCGATTGCGCCGCCGCGTATGCAACTCGATGCCCAGCAGGCCGATGGCCTCGCCCGCATGCAGGCCACTGCTGGCCGGGTCGAGCGGATCGAGCGCCATGGCGGCCAGATCGAACGACAGCTGACGCGAGTCGGGCGAAGTGACGAAGCCCTCCTCGCCTTCGATCAGGGTGGCCCAGGGCTGGCCTGCCCCATCCAAAGCACCAGCAATCATGAACGGCAACTGGTGGAAGAACTCGCGATGCTGATCCGGCATATGGTCGCGGATCACCTTCTGCCCGAGCACCTCCATGCGCTCGGCAACGCCGACCTTTTCCTGCAGTTGTCTTTCACCGGCGTGCCAGGGCGACTGCCGATGGCTGGGAAGCTGTTGCATGTTCTGCCCTCCACGAAAGCGGCCGCCGGGCGATCCCGGCGGCGGTCAGCGACTCAGGCTTGCAGGCCGGCGGCTGTACGCGGCATCGGCACGAAACCCGGCAGTGCCTCGATGCGTGCCAGCCAGGCGCGAATGTTCGGGTAGGGCTCCAGCGACACATTGCCCTCCGGCGCATGGGCGATATAGGAGTAGTTGGCGACGTCGGCAATGCTCGGCTTGTCGCCGGTCAGGAATGGGGTTTCGCTCAGCTCGCCTTCCATCACGGTGAACAGCGCATGAGCGCGGTTGATCACTTCTCCGGCGTTGAACGAGTAGCCGAACACGGTGACCAGGCGCGCTGCGGCGGGGCCGAAGGCCACCGGACCGGCGGCGACGGACAGCCAGCGCTGCACACGGGCAGCAGCGGCCGGCTCCTGCGGCAGCCAATCATCATTGCCGTAGCGCTTGGCCAGGTAGAGGAGGATGGCGTTGGAGTCGGCGATGACGGTGCCGCCGTCATCGATCACCGGCACCTGGCCGAAGGGGTTGAGGGCGAGGAACTCCAGGGTCTTGTGCTCGCCCTTGGCCAGATCGACGAAGATCAGCTCGGTGGGCAGCTGCAGCAGCGACAGCATCAGCTCGGCGCGGTGGGCATGGCCGGAGCGAGGAAAGTTGTACAGTTTGATGGCGGGACGGGACATGGCGATGACTCCTTGAAAGTGAGGGTTGGTCATCGCGAGACCACTTGCTTTCGCGACGATGGAGCCATGCTCACCCCATCCACCTCACAGAAGAATCACCAAAAACGGCAATCCACTATTTCATTTTCTGCAATTACCTCATCGCAAATGCCGGATGAGCGCGCAGACGCGGCACAGCGAAGTCGAGTAAACTGCGCACCCGCGCGGCAGCACGGCGCCCCTCGCGGTAATACAGCTGCACCGGCAAGGGCGGCGCGGCAAAATCCTCGAGCACAGCCAGCAGTTGCCCCGCCTGTAACTCATGATGGGCTTCGTAACTCAGGCAGCGAGTCAGCCCGAAGCCGGCGAGCGCCGCACGAATGGCGGCCTGCGGCGTGCTGCAGGTCAGCCGTGGCG
The DNA here is from genome assembly GCF_940789645.1 of Pseudomonas sp. Marseille-Q0931. Classification (NCBI taxonomy): domain Bacteria; kingdom Pseudomonadati; phylum Pseudomonadota; class Gammaproteobacteria; order Pseudomonadales; family Pseudomonadaceae; genus Pseudomonas; species Pseudomonas sp. Marseille-Q0931. The sequence continues at coordinate 120,132 of NZ_CALNWT010000003.1, forward strand.
CGACCTTCACCGTTTCCTGCGCAAAGCGCCACTCACCCACGTGGCCGGTCGAGGAGGTGGCGATGATGCGGTGCGCCGCGAGATCGTCCGGGCTGGCCGGCCGGCCCCAGCGCTGCAGATAGGCCGGTGCCGCGCAGATCAGCGGGCGCACCTGTCCCAGCGGTACGGCGAAACCGGACGAACTGGGCAAGTGCCCGACCACCAGCGCCAGGTCGATGCCCTCCTCCAGCAGCCTCGGCAGCTCCTCGCGCGCCAGGGTAGCCAGGCTCACCTCGGGAAAGGCCGCCAGGTACTCGACGGCGATGGGCATCAGCACCTGGTGCGTCATCAATAGCGGCAGGGCCAGGGTCAGTTGCCCGGCCGGGCTGGCATGCAGGCCCGTCACCGACTGCTCGGCCTCGTCCAGCCGCTGCAGGATGCGCTGACAGCTGTCGGCGAAACGCACGCCGGCCGGACTCAGGCTCACGCCGCGAGGCCCTCGCAGCAGCAGGCTGGCGTCCAGGCGGTTTTCCAGCGCCGTCACGGTGCGCATCACCGTCGCCTGCGACAGCTGCAGCCCCCTGGCGGCTGCCGCCAGGCTGCCCGCCTGCGCCACGGCGAGGAACACCTGCATCTCGCGATGATGATTCATGCTGCCGGTGGAGCACCGGCCGCGCGCAGAGCCGGGTCGGCACGAAAACTCGCGGCGCAATGGTCGACGAAGGTCCGCACCTTGGCCGACACCTGCCGGCCGCCCTGATGAATGATGTGCACCGGCAAGGCCGGCGGTTCGAAGGTTTCCAGCACCAGTTCGATCTCACCGCGTGCTACCGCATCGGCGACCTGGTAGGACAGCACGCGTGTATAGCCCCAGCCCAGGCGCGCGGCGCCGATTGCCGCCTGGTTGGAGCTGACGGTGAAACGTGGCGCAGGCGTGAAACCGAACCCGCCATCGGCGCCAACGAAGTTCCAGTGCGTCAGCAGACCGCTGGCACTGGACATGACGATGGGCGCATCGCGCAACTCATCCGGATGCTGCGGCCGACCTACCCGGTCGAGAAAGGCGGGCGATGCACACACCACCGGGCGGATCTGCCCGACCTGCAATGCCGGGTGATCGCCCTCGGGCAGCGAGCCGATGCGCACGGCAACGTCGATGCCCTCCTCCATCATGTTCACCACGCGATCGACCAGCAGCGCATTGATTTCCACATCCGGGTAGGTGTCGAGGTACTGGGCGATACGCGGGATCAGGAACAGTTCGCCGAACATCACAGGCGCCGTCACGGTGAGCCGTCCACGCGGCCGCACGCTGCCACCGGCGGCCAGTTCCTCGGCCTCCTCCAGCTCCAGCAGGATGCGCCGGCAATCCTCGACATAGCGCTGGCCGGCCTCGGTCAGACGCAGGCTACGCGTGCTGCGCGCCAGCAACAGCGTGCCCAGGCGCGCCTCCAGCGCAGCAACGGCGCGGGTCACGCTGGGCGGTGAAATACCCAACAGCTTGGCGCCGCCGGCGAAGCTCTCGGCTTCGGTGACCGCCAGCAGCACCTTCATTTCCTGAAACCGATCCATCGTCACCGCCTGAACGCGAGAAGCCGATAACGCCGAAGCACACTCAGCGCCGGCTCAATGCCAGGCGCGCGGCAAACAGCATGAAGATCAGACCGGTGCTGCGATCCATCCACTTGATCACAGCTTCGCGCCGCAGCCAGTGACCGAGTGGCTGGGTAGCACCGATCAGCAACATCGCCCAGGCCAGGCTGAGCACCACGTGAATGCCCACCAAACCGAAGGTCCAGGCGATCAGGGGCTGCCCCTGCGGAATGAACTGCGGCAGGAATGAAACGTAGAAGATCCCCACCTTGGGGTTGAGCACATTGCCCAGCAGGCCACGCACGAACCAGTTGGCGCCAGGTTTGCCGCTGGCCTGTTGCGGCGCCAGCGAGGTACGCGGGCGCAGCAGCATGTTCAGCCCGAGCCAGGCCAGATAGGCCGCGCCGCAGTACTTGAGCAGGTTGTAACCGAACTCGGAAACTGCCAGCAGCGCGCCCAGGCCGAAGGCTACCGCCGCGCCCCAGATCAGGCAGCCGGCATTGATGCCCAGCGCCGCGCGAAACGCCTGCTGCCGACCCTCGACCGCTGCGGTACGCAACACCAGCGCAGTGTCGATCCCCGGGGTCAGGGTCAGCAGTGTGGCCGCCAGGGTGAAGGCGATCAGGTTTTCGGCAAAGGGCATGGGCAGGCGCTCCAGTCGAAGGTCAGAGCGCGAGTATAAACAGCGCATCGCTGGCCGTCGTGGGGCCAGCGATCCCGTAGGGTGAGCCATGCGCACCGCGGTGCGTTCGTGCGATGCGTGTTGCCGGTGGTACGCGCGGCGTAGCCCAGGTTTAGCCGCGATAGGCCTCGAACAGCCCCGTGGCGCCCATGCCGCCACCGACGCACATGGTGACGATGCCGTAGCGCAGCTCGCGGCGTTGCAGCTCGCGCACCAGGTGGCCGACCTGACGCGAGCCGGTCATGCCGAAGGGATGGCCGATAGAGATGGAGCCGCCGTTGACGTTGTATTTCTCGTTGTCGATCTCGAGCTTGTCGCGGCAGTACAGGCACTGCGAGGCAAAGGCTTCGTTGAGCTCCCACAGGTCGATATCGTCAACCGACAGGCCCTTGGCCTTGAGCAGCTTGGGCACCGAGAACACCGGGCCGATGCCCATTTCGTCAGGCTCGCAACCGGCCACGGTGAAGCCGCGGAAATAGGCCTTGGGCTTGAGGCCCAGCTCCAGCGCCTTATCCAGGCTCATCACCAGGGTCATGGAGGCGCCGTCGGACAGCTGCGAGGCGTTGCCGGCCGTCACGCTGCCAGCCGGGTCGAACGCCGGCTGCAGCTTGGCCAGGGATTCCAGGGTGGTGTCCGGGCGGTTGCAGTCATCCGCCTCGACCACGCCGTCGACGATCTTCTTCTCGCCGGTGGCCTTGTCTTCGACCTGATACTTCACCGACATCGGTACGATTTCGTCGGCGAACAGGCCCTCGGCCTGAGCGCGAGCGGTGCGCTGCTGGCTCTGTAGGGCGTAGGCGTCCTGGGCCTCGCGGCTGATGCCGTAGCGGTTGGCGACGATCTCGGCGGTCTTGCCCATGGGATAGTAGATGCCGGGGTTGTCCTGCTGCAGCAGCGGGTTGAACAGGTTGTCCATGTTCATGCTTTTCAGGGTCATGGTGATGGACTCGACGCCGCCGGCGACGATGATGTCGCTGCAGCCGGATGCCACCTGGTTGGCAGCGATGGCGATGGCCTGCAGGCCCGAGGAGCAGAAGCGGTTCAGCGTCATGCCCGCCACCGGATTGCCCAGGCGCGAGAGCACGGCGACGTTGCGGCCGATGTTCATGCCCTGCGCGCCCTCGTTGGAGCCGGCGCCGACGATGCAGTCATCGACCAGCTTCGGGTCGATGCCGTTGCGCGCCAGCAGCGCATCGACGCAGTGAGCGGCCATGTCGTCCGGCCGGGTCATATTGAACTTGCCGCGGAAGGACTTGGCCAGGCCAGTCCGCACGCTATCGACGATCACCACTTCACGCATGACGCACCTCGTTGTTATTGGATGGCGAATGGCGTGAAGATAAATCCAGTCCATAGCTGGGCGCGACCATCATTGATCTGGCGTATACGGAGCGATCCGGTGCGCTATCCCGATCCCGCTCCTACAGATCGGGGTCGCGGCTGAAGCCGCGATTAACGCCTCAATCCCTGGCGAACGCCGCCTCGATGGCCTCATTGATGGTGCGCAACACCTTGACCCGGGCGAAGCGCTTGTCATTGGCTTCGATCATCGTCCAGGGCGCGATCTCGGTGCTGGTGCGGTCAACCATGTCGCCCACTGCATCGGCGTAGTCGTCCCACTTGTCGCGGTTGCGCCAGTCTTCTTCGGTGATCTTGAAGCGCTTGAACGGGATCTGCTCGCGCTCCTTGAAGCGCTCCAGCTGCGTCTGCTGGTCGATGGCCAGCCAGAACTTCACCAGAATCACCCCGGCGTTGGTCAACTGCTCCTCGAAATCGTTGATCTCGCCATAGGCGCGCAGCCAGTCGGCCTGGCTGCAGAAGCTCTCGATCCGCTCCACCAGCACGCGGCCGTACCAGCTGCGGTCGAAGATGGTGAAATGCCCGCGCGCCGGAATGTGCCGCCAGAAGCGCCAGAGGTAGGGCTGGGCACGCTCTTCTTCGGTCGGCGCCGCCACCGGCACGATGCGGTACTGGCGCGGGTCGAGCGCGCCGGTCACGCGGCGGATGGCGCCGCCCTTGCCGGCGGCATCGTTGCCTTCGAACACGGCGATCAGCGCGTGCTTGCGCATGCGCTTGTCGCGCATCAGGCCGGATAGTCGCGCCTGCTCGGTGGCCAACTGCTCCTTGTACTCCTCCTTGCTCAGGGCCTGGGTCATGTCCAGGCTGGTCAGCAGGCCGCGGTTGTCCAGGCTGGAGGCCAGCGGCGCCGCATGCGGCTGCAGCTTCGAGCGCTGCGGATTGGCCAGGGCCGCTTGCAGGCCTTCGAGCAGAATGCGCCCAACGGTCAGGCTGCGGTAGTAGTGATCGACGCCCTCGACCACGTACCAGGGCGCGTAGTCGCGGCTGGTACGGCGCAGCACGCGCTCGCCGTGGCGCACGAACTTGTCATAGGTCTTCGATTGCTGCCAGTCCAGCGGGCTGATGCGCCAGCTGTGCAGCGGGTCGTCCTTGAGCGCTTCGAGGCGCGCCTTCATCTGCTGCTTGGACAGGTGGAACCAGAACTTGAAGATCAGCGCGCCCTCGTCGCAAAGCATGCGTTCCAGGCGCTCGGCGCCATCGATGGCCTGATCCAGCACGGCGTCCTTGAACTTGCCGTGTACCCGCCCCTGCAGCATCTGGCTGTACCAATTGCCGAAGAACACGCCCATGCGCCCTTTCGGCGGCAGCTGTCGCCAGTAGCGCCAGGCCGGCGGCCGCGCCAGTTCCTCGTCGGTCTGAAGATCGAAGGTGCTGACCTGGATCAGCCGCGGGTCCATCCACTCGTTGAGCAGCTTCACCGTCTCGCCCTTGCCGGCACCCTCGACCCCGTTGATCAGTACGATCACCGGGAAGCGCGCCTGTTGCTTGAGCTCGTACTGCGCCTCCAGCAACGCCTCGCGCAGCGCCGGCTCTTCGGCGTCGAACGTGGCCTTGTCGATACTGCGGCCGATTTCGGCGGATTCGAACATGCAGAAAACCTCCCTGGAATGATCGTTAAAGCGTAATGGATCGGCCGCGACTTTGCCTGGCGGCAGCTCGCCACGGATTGACCTGCGCCGGGTAAACCGCGTGCACAGCGGTTAGAATCGCCGCCTGTTTTATCGGGATGCAATCATGTCCGACGTCCACAACGCCCAGCTCGACTGGGACGAACACGGCCAGCCACTGTCGCGCAGCTATGGCGACGTGTACTTCTCCCGCGCCAACGGCCTGGAGGAAACCCGTCACGTCTTCCTCGCTCACAACCAGATCGTCGAACGCTGCCAGGCCCTGCCGGCCGGCGGGCGCCTGGTGATCGGCGAAACCGGCTTCGGTACCGGACTCAATTTTCTCTGCGCCTGGCAAGCCTTCGCCGAGCATGCTCCGTGCGATGCGCGGCTGCACTTCGTCAGCGTGGAGAAATTCCCCCTGACCCAGACGGACCTGCAGCGCGCCCTGGCCCTGTGGCCGGAGCTGGCACACTACGCCGAGCAGCTGCTGGCGCAGTACCGCGCCATCCATCCCGGCTTCCAGCGCCTGCTGCTCGATGGCGGCCGCGTGGTGCTGACGCTGATGATCGGCGACGTGCTGGAATGCCTGCCGCAGCTGGACGCCAAGGTCGATGCCTGGTTCCTCGACGGTTTCGCCCCGGCGAAGAACCCGGAGATGTGGACGGATGCGCTGTTCGCCGAACTGGCGCGGCTGTCGGCGCCCGGCGCCACGTTGGCCACCTTCACCAGTGCCGGTTTCGTCCGACGCGGGCTGATCGCTGCAGGTTTTGCCGTACTGCGGATCAAGGGCTTCGGCCACAAGCGCGAAATGCTGGCCGGCCCGTTCCAGGCGCAGCAGATGCAGCGCACGGTGCCCTGGTTCGCCAGACCGAGATTGACGACGGGCGAACGCCAGGCCGTGGTAATCGGCGCCGGCCTGGCCGGTTGCGCCACTGCCGCCAGCCTGGCCGCACGCGGCTGGCGCGTCACCCTGCTGGAGCGCCATGACGATGTCGCCCGCGAGGCTTCAGGCAACCCCCAGGGCGTGCTCTACCTGAAACTGTCAGCCCATGGCACCGCGCTGTCGCGACTGATCGTCGCCGGTTTCGGCCATACCCGCCGCCTGCTCGAACGCCTGCAGCGCGGCGTCGACTGGGATGCCTGCGGTGTGCTGCAACTGGCCTTCGACGCCAAGGAAGCCGAGCGTCAAGCCAAACTGGCCGCGGCCTTCCCGAATGACCTGCTGCACGCGTTGCCCCAGACCGAAGCCGAAGATCGTGCCGGCATCGGCCTGCCAGCCGGCGGCCTGTTCTACCCGGATGCCGGCTGGGTGCACCCGCCCGCGCTGTGCCGGCAACTGGTGCAACATCCGTTGATCGAGCTGCGTCCCTATCAGGAGGCACTGAGCCTGAGTCGGCAGGATGATCGCTGGTGCGTCGAGGGGCAGAACGGCGTACTGGCCGAGGCGCCCGTGCTGGTCTTGGCCTGCGCCGCCGAGATTGGCCGCCTGCTGCCGGAGGCGAACCTGCCGCTGAAGCGTATTCGCGGGCAGATCAGCCGTCTCCCGGCCAGCACGGCCAGCAGTACGCTACGCACGGTGGTCTGCGCCGAAGGTTACGTTGCACCACCGCGCGGCGGCGAACACACCCTGGGCGCCAGCTTCGACTTCCATAGCGATGATCTGGAGCCCAGCGTGGCCGAGCACGCCGGCAACCTCGAGCTGCTGCGGGAGATTTCTCTCGATCTGGCCGAGCGGCTCGATACGCAATCGCTCGACCCAGCAATGCTGCATGGCCGCGCGGCGTTTCGCTGCACCAGTCCGGACTACCTGCCGCTGGTAGGCCCGCTGGCCGAGCAGCAGGCCTTCAATGAGGCCTACGCCGTGCTGACCAAGGACGCCCGCCAAGTGCCGGAAACGCCCTGCCCCTGGCTGGATGGCCTGTACATCAACAGCGGCCATGGCTCGCGCGGTTTGATCACCGCGCCGCTGTCGGGCGAGCTGATCGCCGCCTGGCTGGAGGACGAGCCGCTGCCGGTGCCACGCGACGTTGCCGAGGCCAGCCACCCCAATCGCTTTATGCTGCGCAAGCTGATTCGCGGGAGCTGATCGACGGTGCGCGCGGCGCACTCTTCCGGGTCTACCGCGCTTAGGCCCTAGCCTCGGTAAGCACTGGCTTGGGCTTGCGAAACACCAGCACGTTACCCAGCATCACCAGCCCCAGGCCGAGCAGTGCCGGGGCCGTCCATTGGTAGCCCTCAGCGAACACCGAGATGTTCAGCGCCACCACCGGGAATAGCACCGTGCAGTAGGCTGCGCGCTCCGGGCCCATGCGCCCGACCAGAGTCAGGTAAGCAGTAAAGCCAATCACCGAGCCGGGAATCGCCAGATACAGCAGCGAGCCGACATAGCGCGCGTTCCATTCGAAGGCGAACGGCGTGCCGCTGACCAGGCAGATGCCCACCAGCATCAGCGCGCCATAGAGCATGCCCCAGGCATTGGTGGTCAGCGGCTTGAGCCCGGCCTTCTGCTGCAGGCTGGAGAGCATGTTGCCGGCCGAGAAGAACAGCGTGCCGCACAGCGCCAGGCCGATGCCCAGCAGGCTTTCGCGGCTGGTTTCATGCCCGGCCAGCTCCGGCCAGAACAGCAGGCCAAGACCGGCCAGCCCCAGCCCGCCGCCGAGCAGCACGTTGGCAGCGATGCGCTGCTTGAAGAACAGCCGCGCATTGATCGCATTCCACAGGGTAGCGGTGGAGAAGATCACCGCGATCAGGCCGCTGGGTATCCACTGGCTGGCGGTGTAGAAGCACAGGAAGTTGAGGCAGAACAGGCATAGCCCCTGCAACAGGCAGATGCCCTGACCACGGCGATCCAGCGGCTGCAGGCGGCCGCTGAACCAGAGCATGGCGAACAGCACTGCCGAGGCCAATGCGAAGCGATAGGCGATGGAGGCGGCGACGGCCACCTCGCCCATCTGCAATTTGATGGCGATCCAGGTCGTGCCCCAGATCAGTACGGTAAGCAGGTAAAGCGACAGGTTCATGGCATCCTCCGAAAACTGAGTCCAGTCTGAAACCCGTACGCACCGAGCGCTTGCACAAAGTTGCGCATTTATCGAAGCGCCACCCTTGCCTGCCATCGCGCCCCAAGGCTTATCATTCCCGTTTTGCTAGCCAGGTCATCACCGCCGCATGCTTTCCGCCGTCGCGCGCTACAAACAACTGCTGTCCAGCGCCCTCGCCCGCTACTTCCCCCGCACCACCGCCTACCTGCGCGCCGAGCGCGAAGCTGCGCAGCCGCGCAAGCCCGTACGCAAACAAAACAAGAAGAAATCCACCGCCAACAAGAAAGCCAGCAGTCGCAAGACCCCCAGCGGCAAGCCTGGCCCCGTCGGCATCTACCCCGCCGCCCGCCTGAAGATCGAAGATGCCCAGGTGCAGGCCATGCGCGAGCGCGTGGCCGAAGCGGTAAGCGCCGGGCTGATCGGCGCACCGTCGGAGGAGCAGTGGGCGATGATCCTCTGCCGCGCGCCGCTGGCGCGCATCTTCGCCGGCGCCGGCTCGGGCAAGTCGAGCACCCTGGTACTGCGCGTGGTGTTCCTGCTCTGCCACCTGGACATCGAGCCGAAACGCCTGACGGTAATCTCCTTCACCAACGCCTCCTGCCACGAGCTGCGCGAGCGCCTGCAACGCCTGCTCGACTTCTGGCACTACCCGCACGATGCGCGCCAGTGCGTACGCACCTTCCACGCCGCCATGGCGACGCTGGCCAAGGAAAGCCTGGGCAACCCGCGCTGGTTCGAGCAACTGGACGAGCCCGGCGACGAACCGGACAACCCGCTCGCAGGCACGCGCCTGCGTCCAGCGCAGCAGCGCCTGCTCAAGCAGGCCTACCAGAACGCCTACGCCGACGACGCGCGATTTCGCGCCCTGACTCACCGTCTGCTCAAGCTGCCAGCGCCCGAGGAGCCGCCACAGGGCAAGGCCAAGGTACCGCTGGATGCCTGCAAGCTGCCCGGTGAATTCGCCGCTCTGCCGCTGTTCGAGCTGCTGCACGGGCAGATCGACTTCGCCGAGAGCCTGGGCATCCGTCTCGACCGCCTGGACGTGAAAGCGCTGGGCTGCGGCCTCCGCGAGCGCGATTTCATCGAGGCCATGCAGCGCTTCCACCAACAATTCAGCGCCCTGCTGCACAGCCAGGGGTTGAGCAGTTTCAACGGCGCGTTCGCGCAGTTGAGCGAGCGCCTGAGCAGCGACGGCGGCAAACCCGGCCCCGCCCTGCTCGCCTTGAGTCACTTGCTGATCGACGAATTCCAGGACATCTCGCCGCAGATCGTGCTGTGGTTGCAGGCCGTGCATCGTCGCCTGCACGCTGCGGGCGAGCGTATCAGCCTGATGGCCATCGGCGATGACTGGCAATCGATCTACGGCTGGCGCGGCAGCTCGCCGGAGCTGTTCATCGATTTCGACCGGCACTTCCCCAGCCGCGGACGCGGCAAGAGCACTACTCTGCTGCTGGGCACCAACTACCGCAGCATTGAGCCGGTGATCCGCGATGGCGAAAAAGTGCTGGCCGAAGTGCACAACAAGCAGGCCAAGACCTGCGTCGCGGCCAGGGCAATGCAACCGGGCGACCACGGCGTCAAGCTGATCCAGCGCTTCGACCTGGCCAACGGCCTGCCGCGCTTGCTCGAAGAAATCCGCGCGCAATGCGCCCATGTCGCCAGCCGCTCCGGCGCCGATCGCACCGCCGTGCTACTGCTCAGCCGACGCAACGAGCCGCTGCAGCAAGTACGCGCACAACTGGACAAGACGCTGCCGGTCAAGGCCCTGACCATCCACCGTGCCAAGGGCCTGCAGGCCGAGGTGGCGATCATCCTCGACGACTGCCTGCCTGTGGACAAACACCCGCTGCGCAACGCCCTGTACGCCCAGAGCGGTTTCTTCGCCGGCAGCTACGACCAGGCCATGCAGGACGAAACCCGGCGTCTGGCCTACGTGGCCATCACCCGCGGCGTAAGCCGGGTGCTGTGGTACACGCGCAAGGCCCAAGGCGCCACGCAGTGCTTGGCAGCGAGCCGGCCAATCGCGCAAGCTGAGGGCTGATCGGTACTTCGGGCATTTCCATGGACAAACTGCTGGCTCTGCGCACCTTCGTCGCCACCGTTCGCTGCGGCGGTTTTTCCGCCGCGGCGCGGCAACTTGGGCTGGCCACCTCGTCGGTGACTCGCGCGGTCAATGCCCTGGAACAGGAGCTGGGCTGCGTACTGCTCAACCGCAACACGCGGCAGATCAGCGTCAGCGAGGCCGGGCGAGACTACTTCGAGCGCGCCCTGGCCATCCTCGATGCGCTGGACGAAGCAGACGCTGCCGTGGCCGATAGCGGCGGCGATGTGCGCGGTCGGCTGGCCGTAAGCGTGCCGGTAGAGTTCGCTCGTCGGCTGATCGCACCGCGCCTGGGCGAATTGCTCGAACGACACCCACAACTGGAACTGACCCTGCGCGTCACCGACGAGGTAGTCGACCTGCTCAGTCAGCGCATTGACGTTGCCCTACGCCTGGGCTCGTCGATCACCAGCGACGATGTGGTCAGCCAGCGGGTCGGCAGTTTTCGCCGCTGGCTGGTGGCGAGCCCGCAATACCTCTCGCGCACGCCTGCCATCGAGCATCCCGAGGCGCTGCAGACCCATGCCTGCCTGCAGTTCGATTACGGCCAACCGACCCGCTACTGGCGCTTCGAGCAGGACGGCGAACTGCTTCAGGTTCCGGTAACCGGCCGCCTGCTGAGCAACAACGCCGACATCTTGCGCCAGGCGGCGCTGGCCGGTCAGGGCGTGGCCCTGCTGGCCGACTGGCTGGTGCGCGAAGACGTCGCCAGCGGCCAGCTGCTGCGTCTGCTGCCCGAGCACGAGGTCGCCCCAGGCCCACACGACGGTGCCATCCACCTGCTGTACCTGCCCAACCATCGCGGCTCTATACGCATCGCCGCGTTCACGGCGTTTCTGCAAACGGTACTGGAGTGACTCATTGCGCAACGCGCAATACAGCGTTGCCGGCGCGCTGGATTATCCTTACTCCGCTCTGTCCCTAACCTTGAGTCTCCAGGCCAAACCACCACGGAGACTTCAGATGGCCCCTTCCTTGTTCGATCCCGTCAGCCTCGGCGACCTGCAACTACCCCACCGGGTGGTGATGGCGCCGCTGACCCGCTCACGTGCCGAGCAACCCGGCAACGTACCGGGCGCGCTGAATGCCGAGTATTACCGCCAACGCGCCAGCGCCTCGCTGATCATCAGCGAAGCCACGCAGATATCCCGCCAAGGCCAGGGCTATGCCTGGACGCCAGGCATCCACAGCCGTGAGCAGATCGAAGGCTGGCGCCTGGTCAGCGACGCCGTGCATCAGGCCGGCGGACGCATGTTTCTGCAGCTGTGGCATGTCGGCCGCGTTTCCCACCCGAGCCTGCAACCCGGCGGTCGTCTGCCAGTAGCCCCAAGCGCCATGCCGGTGCCCGGCCAGACCTTTATCGAAGACGATAGCGGCCAGGGTGTGTGGAGCGACATTCCCGTTCCACACGAGCTGAGCGTCGATGAGATCTGCAACATAGTCGCCGACTACCGCCAGGCCGCGCGCAACGCCCTGGAAGCGGGAATGGACGGGGTGGAAATACATGCCGGCAACGGCTACCTGCTCGATCAGTTCATCAATTCCAACAGCAACCAGCGCCGCGACGGCTACGGCCAGAGTATCGGCAACCGCGCGCGCTTCCTGCTCGAGGTGGTCAAAGCGGTGTGCGAGGAAATCGGCGAGCAGAAAGTGGCCGTAAGGCTGACGCCCATGGGCCGCTTCATGGGCATGGGCGACGACACCCCGGCAGCCACCTTCGGCTACATCGTCAGCGAACTGAACCGCTGGCGCCTGGCCTATCTGCATCTGGTGGAACCGGCGATTGTCGGCACTCAGCTCGATGAAGACAGCGATCCAGCCTGGGATCGCATCATCCGTCAGCTGCGACGCAGCTGGAACGGCGTGCTGATACTGGCTGGCGGCTACGACCTGCACAGCGCACGTCGCGCCCTGGCAGAAGGTCGCGCCGATCTGATCGCCTTCGGCCGGTTGTTCATTGCCAATCCGGATCTGCCACAACGCCTGCGTCAGCAAAGCCGCCTGAATGCGCCGGACAGCAGCAGCTTCTTCGGCGGTGGCGCTGCCGGCTATACCGACTACCCAGCCCTGAACGCCTGAGAGATATCATGACAAGTCAGACTACCTCGCTCACCCGCGAATCTCCCGCCCTGCCCCAGGCACTGGTGCTGCTGTTCGCCCTGTGTTGCGGCGCCATCGTCGCCAACCTGTATTACGCCCAGCCAATCATCGAGCTGATCGCCCCGGATGTCGGCCTGGGCGCCGAGCGCGCCAGCCTGATCGTCTCGCTGACGCAGATCGGCTACGCACTCGGCTTGCTGTTCCTGGTGCCCCTGGCCGACCTGCTGGAAAGCCGTCGGCTGATGCTGATCACCACTGTCGCTGCCCTGCTCTGCCTGGCGGCCGCAGCGTTCGCCACGCAACCGGATCTGTTCCTCGCCCTGGCGCTGCTGATCGGCCTCAGCTCGGTCTCGGTGCAGATGCTGATTCCGCTGGCTGCCAACCTGGCGCCGGAGGCCAGCCGTGGCCGCGTGGTGGGCAACATCATGAGCGGTCTGCTGCTCGGCATCCTGCTGGCGCGGCCGCTGGCCAGCGTGGTGGCCGGCGAGTTCGGCTGGCGTGCTGTGTATCTGATGGCGGCAGGCCTGATGCTGGTGATCGTGGCCGTGATAGCCACCACTATTCCGCGCCACGCCCCCAGCCACAAGGCAAGCTACGGGCAACTGCTGGCCTCGCTCGTGCATCTGCTGCGCCGCTATCCAACGCTGCGGCGTCGCGCGCTTTATCAGGGCTTGATGTTCGCCAGTTTCAGCCTGTTCTGGACGGTAGCGCCGCTGGAGCTGGCACGCCACCTGGGTATGAGCCAGCAGGATATCGCCCTGTTCGCCCTCGCCGGCGCCATCGGCGCGGTCGCAGCGCCCATCGCCGGGCGGCTCGCCGACGCCGGCCATACCTGGCGCGCCAGCCTGGTGGCGCTGGTCCTGGCGCCGCTGGCCTTTGCACCCAATCTGCTCAGCGCCGGGCTGGGCTGGATCGGACTGGTCGCCACCGCCATCGTGCTGGATTTCGCCGTACAGATGAGCATGGTGCTGGGCCAGCGCACCATCTATGCCCTGGAGCCGCAAAGCCGCGCGCGGCTCAATGCGCTGTACATGACCAGCATCTTCGTGGGGGGCGCCATCGGTTCGGCGCTGGCCAGCCCGGTCTACGAACGTTTCGGCTGGTCGGGCACGGCACTGCTGGCCGCCGGGCTGCCGCTGCTGGCCCTGCTGATATTCGTTGGCAAAGAGGAGTGAGGAGATTCGCGACGCAAAAAACGCAGGCAATAAGGAAATCGCTGGGAACGCTTTTGGAGTCGCTTGCAACGGCCTGAGGGGTTGCCGCCAAGGCCGGTATTTACTCGTGCAAAACCGACATTTCCGCCATCCCTTGCGGTCAATCGCAGGCAACAAAAAATCGTCGGGAACGATTTTTGACGTCGCGTGCGACGGCCCGAAGGGTTGCCGCCAGGGATGGCAGGCAACAAAAAACCCGCCTAAGCGGGTTTCCTCCCAACCACCCGACATCCTGTCGGTAGCCATCTTGGCCTGGTCATCTTCCTTGATCCTCAGCGCTCCGTCGCTGCAGGGGATGTGTGTAGATTAGAGATCGCCCCGAACCGGCAACAGTGGAGGTTGCCGCTTAGGCGTGTAAGCCTTTTGCCATAGCCAGCCGCTTCAGCGACCGATCATGCGTGCCAGCACGTCCTCGCCACCCTGGCGGCGATGGATGAAGGCCATGGCCGCGTGGCCGATTACCATGAACAGCAACAGCCAGCCCAGGTTGCCGTGCAGCAGGCTGGCCGGCGCGATCATCCATTCGACCTTGCCATCGAAACCCGGCATGACGCTCATGCCGAACGCGACGAACTCACGGCCCGAGCCGTACTGGCGCAGCAGCGCAATGAAGGGAATGACGAACAGCAGCCCATACAGCGCCAGATGGCCGAGACTCGCCAGGGTGCTGACCGCCGCCGGCCGGCGGTTGCGGCTGCACAGCGCCCAGATCAGGCGGATCACCACCAGCACCATGAGCACCAGGCCCGTGGCCTTGTGCGTGCCCCAGGCGAACGCCTCCAGTGCGCTGTCTTCCAGCAGCGCGTGGGCCAGCACGGTAACGAACTGCCACCCCAGCAATACGGCCATGCCCCAATGCAGCAGGCGGGTAACGGCGCCATAGCGCTGCGCGGAATCATGCAGATTCGACATCGTGGTTCCTCTCCAATGTCATCGATGAAAACGGTATTCAGGTTCGGCAGCCAAACGCTGCGGTCCGAGCAAAGACCCGATCCAGACGCAATGGTGCCGTGCTGCCGGGCTCGGGTGCACCTGTAGATGTTAGCGGGTATGTCAGAAAGGCATCACGACACGCCCCCGTCAGGCGGGGGCGTGTCGGATGATCAGGCGTCGCGCAGCGCTTCGCGCCAGGCGTGGTGTTGCGGCTCTTGCCAGATACGCGCATGCAGGCGCGCCATGCCGTCGGGATCGTTGAGCAGGCGCCAGCGAGTCGCCTCGACCTTGCCTTGCGGCCCGGCGTTGAGGATTTCATCGATACGCTCGTCGCGCAGCGCTTCGGCGGCAGGCACCACCTTGGCATGGCGGGCACGCGCCATGGCGCAGACCAGGGCGTTGTAAAGCGGATCGACCACGGCGCGGAGGAAGCCCCGATGCAGCGCACGCGAGCTGTTCAGCTGCTCGTACTCGGAGGTATTGCTCAGCTCCACCGGCACCTTGTGTTCTTCCGGAATCAGGAACAGCTTGCTGCGCCGCGTTGCCAGGCCCGGTGCCGTGCGGCTGGTCAGCACCGAGACCGCCGGCGACAGCACCAGGGACACGACGATGGGTGCCAGCCACCAGAGGAAGTCCGGGTTGAGCCAGGCCACCAGCGCCGTCCAGCCGATACCGATCAGCACCTGGGTACCGTGACGGCGGAAGGCTTCGCTCCAGGGCGTCGAGTCATCCACGCGCTGCGGCGAGTTCCACTGCACCGACCAACCGAGGAAGGCGGCGGTGACGAACAGGCTGTGGAACAGCATGCGTACCGGCGCCAGCAACACCGAGCAGGACGCCTCCAGCAGCATCGACAGCAGCACGCGCGTGCGACCGCCATAGGCCTCGGCGCCCTTGATCCAGATCAGCAGCACGCTGAGCAGCTTGGGCAGGAACAGCAGCGTCATGGTCGCCGAGAACAGGGCGATGGCCTCGTGCGGCTGCCAACGTGGCCACAACGGATAGAGCTGGTTGGGCTGCAGGAAATACTCCGGCACCATCAGCGTGTGGATCGCCAGCAGGCAGGTCGACAGCACCAGGAACAACAACCACAACGGCGCCGAAAGGTAGGACATGACGCCGGTGAGGAACACCACGCGATGCACTGCGTGCATGCCGCGCACCAGGAACAGGCGGAAGTTCATCAGGTTGCCGTGGCACCAGCGGCGATCGCGCTTGAGCTCGTCGAGCAGGTTCGGCGGCAGCTCCTCGTAGCTGCCCGGCAGGTCGTAGGCGATCCATACACCCCAGCCGGCGCGGCGCATCAGCGCGGCCTCGACGAAGTCGTGGGAAAGGATCGCACCGGCGAAGGAGCCGGTACCCGGCAGTGGCGCCAGGGCGCAGTGCTCGATGAAGGGTTTGACGCGGATGATCGCGTTGTGCCCCCAGTAGTGCGACTCACCCAGTTGCCAGAAGTTGAGGCCGGCGGTGAACAGCGGCCCATAGACGCTGGTGGCGAACTGCTGCAGACGCGCGTACAGGGTGTCCATGCCCGACGCCTTGGGCGCGGTCTGGATGATGCCGGCGCCGGGGTTGGCCTCCATCAGGCGCACCAGGCTGGTCAGGCAATCACCGCTCATCACGCTGTCGGCATCGAGCACCACCATATAGCGGTAGTTGCTGCCCCAACGCCGGCAGAAGTCGTCGATGTTGCCGCTCTTGCGTTTCACCCGGCGGCGGCGACGGCGATAGAAGATATGGCCGAAGCCTTCCACTTCGCGGCACAGCTCCATCCAGGCCTGCTGTTCGGCCACGCAGATATCCGGATCGTTGCTGTCGCTGAGAATGAAGAAGTCGAAATGTTCGAGTTGTCCGGTAGCCTTGAGCGACTCGAAGGTCGCGCGTAAGCCGGCGAATACTCGCGGGACATGCTCGTTGGCAATCGGCATCACCAGTGCGGTTCGCGCGTTTGGCGAAATCGGCTCGTTGCCGCAGCTGGTGGCCGAGATGCTGTAGCGATCACGCCCCTTGAGCAGCTGGAAGAAGCCCATCAGCGCGGTCCAGAAGCCCATCGACACCCAGCAGAACAGCAGGGCGAACAGCGCCAGGATGCTGGTCTGCACCACGTACGGCAGGATCTGCCTCGCCGATTCGCGCAGCGGCTGCTCGAACACCAGGCCCAGATCGACCAGCGACCAGCCCTGATAGGGCAGCACCGACTTCATGTACCAGGTGGCGACCACGGTCTGCGTGATCATCAATACCAGCAGCGCGGCACGGCGTACCGCGGCGACATGCCGCCAGCGTTCCTCGGCGAAGTCCTCGCTTTCGCGCGTACGCGGTCGCGGCGCCGACTTCTCGCCCTTCAGGCGGCGCCAGCCGCGCTGCAGGATATTGGTCTGCCAGGGCTCCGGCACCATGCGCGTGCGCTTGATCGGCGGCGTCGAATCGATGGTCGGGCGACCCTGGTGATCCTGCACGATGCGGCAGCCGCGCTCCAGTGCATCCGGCCAGCCCAGCGCCAGCCGCGCTGGCACCGAGTCGAGCATTTCGCGGGTTTCTTCCTGGGGCTCGGCTGCTGCCTGGTCGTCCTCGTGCAGGGCACGGTGCAACGTGGCGAGATCGCCGCCCTCCTCCTCCACGCGATGGGCCAAAGCCTGCTGCCGCTCGTGATCGAGCGGCAGTTCATCCAGGTAATCCTGGATCTGTGTAGCGTCTAGGCTGTTATTCATGGGAAGGCAGCTGATAGCTCCAGGTTTCCGACACAGGCTTGCCGTCCTCGACCAGCGCGGCACGCATCTCCACCGGCTGCGCCGGGTTCTTCACCTTGACCCGCAACATCAGGCGCCAGCCCTTGCTCACCGGGTTGTAACGCAGGCTGTCTTCCAGCAACTCGGCGTTGTCATCGACGCTGACCTGCACCTGCGGCGCGGCATCGGGCGAACGCTTGGCCAGTTCCTCACCGACGAAGTCGACCACCAGCGCAGTACTGCCATCGGCCTGACGAATCAGGTTGGCCTGCTTGATGTCGCCCTCGGACAGACGGGTCTGACTGACCATGGCCAGTTGTGGATCGTGCAGCTTGGCATCGTCACGGCTGAAGTGTAGGCGATAGGCCACATCCAGCGACTCACCCGGTGCCGGCAGCTTCTCCGGGCGCCACAGGGCGACGATGTTGTCGTTGGTTTCGTCCGGGGTGGGAATCTCCACCAGCTCGACATGGCCAGCGCCCCAGTCACCGACGGTTTCCACCCAGCCGCTCGGGCGCAGCTCGTAGCGGTCGTCGAGATCCTGATACTGGTTAAAGTCGCGGCCACGCTGCATCAGACCGAAACCGCGCGGGTTGTCGATGCGATAGCTGCTGACGTTGAGACGCTGCGGGTTGTTCAGCGGGCGCCAGATCCACTCACCATTGCCGGCGGCAATGGCCAGGCCATCGGAGTCATGCAGCTGCGGACGGTAGTTCGGCCGCGGCCAGGGCTGGTTGGCGCCGAACAGGTACATGCTGGTCAGCGGCGCGATGCCAAGCTTCTCGACGTTCTCGCGCAGGTAGACCTTCGATTGCACGTCGAGCACGCTGTCGCGGCCCGGCTTGATCTCCATGCGATAGGCACCGGTGGCGCGCGGCGAGTCGAGCAGTGCGTAGATCACCAGGCTACGGCGAT
Organism: Pseudomonas sp. Marseille-Q0931; assembly: GCF_940789645.1. Taxonomy (NCBI): domain Bacteria; kingdom Pseudomonadati; phylum Pseudomonadota; class Gammaproteobacteria; order Pseudomonadales; family Pseudomonadaceae; genus Pseudomonas; species Pseudomonas sp. Marseille-Q0931. The sequence goes on from NZ_CALNWT010000003.1 coordinate 138,388, forward strand.
CCGGTTGCGGCTTCTCGATCCAGAACTCGGTGAACCGCGGGAATTCCTCGCCGGACGGCAGCGCGGTATCGATCGCCAGCCCGCGAGCGGAAAGGCCGAACACCTGGCCCTTGCCGACGATGCGGAAGTAGCTGGCGCCGAGCACGCTCATCACTTCGTCGTGGCGGCCGCCGGTGTTGATCTCGTTGATCACCTTGAAGCCGGCGAAGCCAAGGTCCTTGAGGTCATCCGGGTTCAGTTCGAGATCGCCGAAGTCGAACATCGACGGGTCGTACTTGATCTCCTGGGTACCTTCGGCGGTCACTTCGTTGATTTTCACCGGCAGGTCGAAGTGCATGCCCTGATGGAAGAAGTACAGCTGGAACGGCAGCTTGTCGTCGCGCCAGTGCGCCTTGTCTTCAACGAAGCGAACTTTCTGGTAATCGGCGAAAGGCAGTTGGCGCAGCGCAGCCGGCAAACGGCTTTGCGGGGCACCATAGCGTTCGGCGGCAAGCTCCTTGGCCTTGACGGCCACATCATCCAGCTCGAAGGCCCAGCTCTGGGCAGCGAACAGCAGAGGGAGCACACAGAGGGCCAGCTTGGCGGCCTTGCCCATACGGGCTCCAGAACAACGACTCATCGACACACAGCCTCCAGGGCAACACGTACTGACGGGCAGCGGCCAGCCCAAGGGGCGGTCGCTGCGGAGAGTTGAAATCAGGCGAATGGTACAAAGACAACGCGAGCGCAATGCAGACAGCCAACCGGACGGCGGCGTCTCCGCATGCGCGGATTCTTTCTGCGCATTATTACCAGATCGTGAAGTCCGGCACAGGTGCTCGCGCGAGTATATTTTCCGCCTCCTTGGGCCACACCTTCATTGGCGTGGCAACAGTTCGAAACGCGCCTCCTGCACGCTCTCCGAATCCAGCCCCAGCTGGACCCGAAAGGCACCCGGCTCGCTAACTTGCTGCAGGCTGGCGTCATAGAAACGCAGCATGGTTTCGTCGATCTCGAAACTCAGCTCACGCGCCTCACCTGCTTCAAGCTTGACCCTTTGAAAATCCTTGAGTTCCTTCAACGGACGGATCACCGAGGCGGCCTCGTCATGCAGGTAAAGCTGCACCACGGTGGCGCCAGCCCGTGGCCCGGCGTTCTTCAGGGTGACGCTGACACGAATCTTCTCGCCCGGTTTCATGCGCTCGGCAGACAGCCTCGGCGCCGAAAGTTGGAAGTCGCTGTAGCTCAGGCCATAGCCGAACGGGTAAAGCGGGCCGGTGGGCTCCTCGAAATACTGCGAGGTGTAATTGCCGGGCGTGCCGGGGCCGTACGGGCGCCCCAAGCGCAGGTGGTTGTAGTAGGTGGGAATCTGCCCGACCGAGCGCGGGAAGGTGATCGGCAACTTGCCGGAGGGATTGTGCTCGCCGAACAGCACCTCGGCGATGGCATGGCCGCCCTCGATGCCGCTGTACCAGGTTTCCAGCAGCGCATCGGCGTTGGCCTTCTCCCAACTCAGCGCCAAAGGACGGCCATTCATCAATACCACCACCAATGGCTTGCCAGTGGCCTTAAGCGCACGCAAGAGCGTCTGCTGACTTGCCGGCAAATCCAGGCGCGTTCGGCTTGACGACTCATGCGACATGCCCCGCGACTCCCCCACTGCGGCGACGATGACGTCGGCCTGGCTGGCCACGCGTACCGCCTCTTCGAGCATCGTCTGCGGCGTGCGCGGGTCCGGTACCACCTCCGGGCGATCCCAGTTGAGGTGGTTGAGGTATTCGATCACACGAGCGTCGTCGGTGACGTTGGCACCCACCGCATAGAGAAGTCTGCCCTGGCTGGCGAGCGCCACTTCCATGCCACTGCGCAGCGTCACGGCCTGCTCGGCGACACCGGCTGCCGACCAACTGCCGAGCATGTCCAACTGCGCATCGGCCAGCGGACCAACCAGCGCGACGGTGGTGTTCTTGCTCAGTGGCAGCGTGTCATCGCGGTTTTCCAGCAGTACCAGAGAGTCGCGCGCCATGGCCCGAGCATCGGCGCGGTGCAGACGACTTTCGGCATTGACGTCGGCCGGGTCATCCTCGGCGCGGCCGATGCGGCGGAACGGATCGTGAAACAGGCCCAGGTCGTATTTGGTGTTGAGCACATGGGTGACGGCCTCATCCAGCACGCTTTGCGGCACCGCGCCACTGCGTACCAGCTCTGGCAGTTCCTGCCCATACAGGGTATCGGCCATGCTCATGCCGACACCGGCGGTGACGGCCAGCCGGGCAGCCTCGCGGCCATCCGCGGCAACACCATGGCGCAGCAATTCGTCGATCGCGCCGTGATCACTGAGCACCACTCCCTTGAAGCCCCAGTCACGCCGCAGCAGGTCACGCAACAACCAGCTATTGGCCGACGCTGGTACACCATTGACCGCATTCAACGCCCCCATCACCCCGCCCGCGCCGGCGTCGATGGCGGCGCGATAAGGCGGCAGGTAATCCTGGTACATCCGCATCGGGCTCATGTCGACCACGTTGTAGTCGCGCCCGCCCTCCACTGCGCCGTACAGGGCGAAGTGCTTGACGCTGGCCATGATGCGCTGCGGATCACTTGGATCGTCGCCTTGGTAGCCGCGTACCATGGCGGCGGCGATACGCGAGACCAGATGCGGATCTTCGCCGAAACTTTCGGAGATACGGCCCCAGCGCGGATCGCGGGAAATATCGACGCTCGGCGCGAAGGTCATGTCCAGGCCGTCGGCGCTGGCTTCGAAGGCCGCGACCCGGGCGCTGTTCTCGATGGCCGGAATGTCCCAACTCGAGGCCAGCCCCAGGCCGATGGGGAAGGTGGTGCGGTGGCCGTGGATGACGTCGTAGGCGAAGAACACCGGGATACCCAGGCGGCTACGCAGCGCGGCCTCCTGCATCGGCCGGTTCTCCGGGCGCACCACCGAATTGAAGGTTGCGCCGATGCGCCCTGCGGCCATCTCCTCGCGAATGCGTTCGCGCGGCATGTCGCCGCCGATGCTGATCAGGCGCAGCTGGCCGACCTTTTCCTCCAGGGTCATGCGCCCGACCAGGTCGGCGATGAAAGCCGATTTGTCATCGATGGACGGAGCGGCAGCCAGCAGGCCGGGGGAGATCAGAACGGAGGCAAGAGCGAACTGGCGCAGGAGTTTCATCGGGAGCGGCATCCGGGATGCGAATCATTGTTTGAATGGCCGCCACGATACTCCGAGTCCTCGCGCCGCGCCGCGGGTTAGTGCAAAAAAACTTAAGCACCAGTCAAAGGCGTTCCAGAGGTTACGACCCCAGACTTGCGCAAACTTGCGCATTTTTTTCGCCGCCACTGGTTTTGCCTGTCGGCAGGCGTAGCATGGCTGCATTCGGGAGAAGGTGATGGCGCAATTCGAACATCTGCAGGTATTCCAGAGCATGAGCCGCTCGCCCAATGCGCGGCTGCACGCGATGGCCGAGCTGGGCAACGGCATGGCCGTGGCGCGCTGGAGCAATGCCCATGACGCACGCGACTACCTTGCGCCAAGCCATCACACGCTGTCCTGCTATCTGAGCGGCGGCACCGGCACCTTTCGCCGCGAGCAACCCGGCCACAAGGGCGCGCCGGACAAGCTGTGCATCCTGCCGGCCGAGCACCAGTCGGCCTGGATCATCAACGGCGAGATTCAGCTTGCCCACCTCTATATAGAACAGGAGCAGTTCGCCCTCGGCGCGGTCGCCCTGCTCGACCGCGAACCACGCAGCCTGCAGCTTGAGGAAGCGACCTTTCTCGAAGATGCCGAACAAGCGGCGCGCTTCCGGCAACTGTGCACCCTCGACTGGCAGGAACCGGGCGAACGCCTGCTGGCCAGCAGCCTGGCCCATCAGTTGCTCGACCATGCCCTGCTCAATCAGGTCGGCCAACGCCAGGGCCTGCGCCTCAAGGGTGGCCTGGCACCGCTGCAACGCCGGCGTGTGCGCGAGTTCATCGAACAACACCTGGAAACGCCGTTACCACTGAGCCAACTGGCCGCGCTCTGCGCCCTGTCCGAATATCACTTCGCGCGCATGTTCCAGAGCAGCTTCGGTCTGCCACCGCATCGCTATGTGCTGGCCCGGCGCCTGGCTCGCGCCTGCCAGATGTTGCGTCAGCCGCAGCCCTCGCTGAGCGAGGTGGCGCTGGCTTGCGGCTTCGCCAGCGCCAGCCATTTCAGCAACCGTTTCCGCCAGGCGCTGGGCGCCACGCCGCGTCAGTACCGCGCGGCATTCTTCTAACAACCTTTCATCCTCCACGGTGGGTTCACTCGCCCTACCGTCGACAATCTCCGCGCCACGCCTGCTAATCGCCGCACAGCTATGCGAAAATCTGCGGCTTTGCATTGCCACGGCCCAGTCATGCGCCTATCCATTGTTGCCGCGGGGCTTCGTTGATGCCCCTGGATATCCACCAGTTACGCCAGGAAGACTGGCGTTCCGAGTTCGGCGCAGGGGACTTGCGTCGCGGCCACGGCTATGCCGAGGAAAAACGCAGCAAACTGCTCAGCCTCAAGGACAACAGCCTGCTCGCCAATTGCCGCGGCTCGGCTGGGCAGACCTATCAGCAGCGCATCACCCTGCACCCCTATGGGCGCAAATGGAGCGTGACCGGCCACTGCAACTGCCCGGTCGGTTTCAACTGCAAGCATGTGGTCGCCGCACTGCTCACCCTGGAAGCCCAGCAACGCGCCGGCAGCGACCTTTCCGACATCATCGTGGTGGACAAGGAGTTGGCGGAAACACGCCTCGAAGGCATCGAGCCCACCGCCATCCTCAGCCTGGGCAGCCAGGTACGCGTTCATTTCGACGCACGCAAGGGACGCATGCAGGAACAGACCCAGCACCGCGCGGCGCTGGCCTTCGATTACGCCGGGCACAAGGTCTTCGGCAAACCGGCCAAGGACCTGGTCAAGCGCCTGGACGAACACAGCAACCTGCGCCTGATCCGCGACGGCGCTGCCGAAGCCGCGCTGCGCAAGCGTCTGGAAGGCCTCGGCCTGCAGGTGGCGCTGCGCCAGAGTGAAGCGCTGCCGGCCGAAGCCGGCGAGCCGTTCGAGCTGGAGCGCGAGCGCGACTGGCTGGATTTCGTCCAGCGACATCTGCCGCAACTGCGCGCCGAAGGCTGGCAGATCCATATGCGCCCGGACTTCCAGTACAACCTCGCCGAGGTCGACGACTGGTATGCCGAGGTCGAGGAAGACCCGCAGCAGAACTGGTTCGATCTGGAGCTGGGCATCGAGGTCGAAGGCCAGCGCCTGAGCCTGCTGCCCATCCTGCTCCAGGCCATTCGCCGTAAGCCCTGGCTGCTGGCGCCCGAAGCGCTGGCGCAACGCGCCGATGAGGATCGCCTGCTGGTCAGCCTGCCGCAGGGCGGCAAACGCATTGCCCTGCCCTTCGCCCGCCTCAAGCCGTTGCTGGCCACCCTCGGCGAGCTGTATTTCCGCGACCCTGGCGACGACCACCTGCCGCTGCGCCTGGGCCGCGCCGACGCTGCACGCCTGGCCGAACTGGCGCATGGCCCAGAACTGAGTTGGCAAGGTGGCGATGAGTTGCGCGGTTTCGCCCAGCGCCTACAGAACCTGGCGGTGCGCGAGATTGCGCCACCCGAGGGTTTGCAAGCCGACCTGCGCACCTATCAGGTGCAGGGCCTGAACTGGATGCAGACCCTGGCCGAACTGCGCGTCGGCGGCGTACTGGCCGACGATATGGGCCTGGGCAAGACCCTGCAGACCCTGGCGCACATCCTCTGCGAGAAACAGGCCGGGCGTCTCGACAAGCCCGCGCTGATCGTCATGCCCACCAGCCTGATTCCCAACTGGCAGGACGAGGCGGCGCGCTTCACCCCGCAACTGCGCGTGCTGGCCCTGCATGGCAGCAAGCGCAAGGCGCTGTTCGAGCAGATCGCCGAGCACGACCTGATCCTCACCACCTACGCCCTGCTACCGCGCGACCTCAAGGCGCTGAACCAGCAGCGCTATCGCCTGCTGATTCTCGACGAAGCGCAGAACATCAAGAACCCGCGCAGCAAGGCGGCCAGTGCTGCCGCCCAGGTGCAGGCCGACCTACGCCTGTGCCTGACCGGCACGCCGCTGGAAAACCATCTGGGCGAACTCTGGTCGCTGTTCCATTTCCTCATGCCGGGCTGGCTGGGTGAAGCCAAGGCCTTCACCCGCGACTACCGCACGCCTATCGAAAAACGTGGCGACGCCCAGCGCCTCAATCACCTGAACGGGCGCATCCGCCCTTTCCTGTTGCGCCGCACCAAGGAGCAGGTGGCCAGCGAGCTACCGCCGAAGACCGAGATCACCCAATGGGTCGAGATGACCCAGCTGCAACGCGACCGCTACGAAACCCTGCGCCTGGCCATGGACCAGAAGGTACGCGACGAGATCGCCCGCCAGGGCCTGGCTCGCAGTCATATCGTCATCCTCGAAGCCCTGCTGCGCCTGCGCCAGAGCTGTTGCGACCTGCGCCTGCTCGGCGAGGACGGCGGCGAGCTGACGGCCGCCGACTCGGGCAAGCTCAGCGCCCTGCTGGACATGCTCCAGGAGTTGGTCGACGAAGGCCGCCGCGTGCTGCTGTTCTCCCAGTTCACCTCGATGCTGGCACTGATCGAAGCGGAGCTGCATGCACGCAAGATCGCCTACGCCAAGCTGACCGGCAGCACTCAGGACCGGCGCACACCAGTGCAGCGCTTTCAAGCCGGTGAATTTCCGGTTTTCCTGATCAGCCTCAAGGCCGGCGGCAGTGGCCTCAACCTGACCGCCGCCGACACGGTGATCCATTTCGACCCCTGGTGGAACCCGGCCGCCGAAGCCCAGGCCAGCGACCGCGCCTACCGCATCGGTCAGGACAAACCAGTGTTCGTCTACAAGTTGATCGCCCGTGGCAGCGTCGAAGAGAAGATCCAGCAACTGCAGCAGGCCAAAGCCAGTCTGGCCAGGGGCGTGCTCGACGGCGGCAGCCAGGGCCAATGGCAATTGAACGAGGACGATCTGGCGGCGCTGTTCGCGCCGCTCGATTGATGTCCGGCTTACGCCCTAGTCGGAGGTATCGTCGCGCTCTGCCTCGGCGTCCTCGCGGTTGCGCGCCTTGCTGCGAGGGTGCGGGCCGACCACGGCCGGAAAGCGCGACGAGGCGTAGCGCACCACCAGAATCGCCAGGGCCAGCAGCAGAATCGCCCCAGATACCATCACCACACCCCAGCTCGGCTTGTGGGTGTGGGAGATGTCGGAAATCAGCAAGCGGGTCAGCGCAGTGATCGCCACGTAGATCATGAAGCGGATCGGCATGTGGTTGGTCTTGAAATAGATCCCCACCATCGCCGCCAATTCCAGGTAGATGAACAGCAGCAGAATGTCATCGACCGTGATGTGACCCTTCTCCAGCATGCCGATAAAGGTCATCACCCCTGCCCACGCCGTGATTGCGCCGATGGCAAACAGCGCCAGGTAGTGGAAGGCCTCCATCAACAGATTGCCCAGCGACTCCGCCAGGCCATGCATGCCCTCACGCAGACGTTCCGCCCAATTCATCCTTCACTTCTCCCCAAGACCAGCATGACGTCCGGGCATCCGACATAGATGCCCGCTGACGAGCATGCAGGAAAAACACCAGCCTGAGGATGATGCAGCGATGTGACGGAAAGACACAGGCGGATGGCCGGTATCAGCCATGACTTCTATCCTGTGTCGGACGCAATACTGGCCAAAAGGCAGCGAGTCCTTTATTCTCGCCACCACTGTATAAAAAACCAGTTAAATCCAACGACACATATGAAGGCAGAAGAGGTGATGAATGGCCGTCGAAGTGGTGTACCGCAGCAGCCGCGATCCGGAGCGCTTGTTCATGGATAAGGCCGAAGCCGACCGTTACGACAAGATGCTGGAACTGGCCGAGCGCCTGAGCGAAGTCCTGCACAAGGCGGTTCCTTCCCTGAGCGAGGAACAGGGCGAGGAGCTGGGTATCTTCATGGCCAAGAACCGCGACGTCTTCGCCAAGGCGTTCAAGAGCCAGCCGGACGCGCTCGACGAGCTGGAAATCGACGCCGCCAGCGAATGACCGGGAACCGCGGCCCCGTTCCCAACGGGGCCTAGACCTATGCGCGACTGACGGGATACTGCGCTGCGGCCTGCTCCAGCCAGACTGGCAGTTCCCGCCGCTTTACGCCCTCACGCCGGGCACGGGCCAACTGCTCCAGCATGTACTGACGCTTGTGCTGGTCGCCTTCGGCGAAGGACAGCGCAAGGTCACGATCGGTCCACTGACGAATCCGGCGAAACAGCCACCAGTGAAAGTAAAGGCCGGCTGCAGTGGTGAAGACGATAATGAAATAGTCCATGGTGAGTCCTCCTTTCACCACGCTAATCGAGCCCGCAGGCGTCGCCAAGTGCGGCATTGCCGCAGGCGATGGAGGCAGGTCGATGATCCAGTGCAAGCGGGTTTATCTCGACGCAGAATCCAGTGACGGCCAACGCGTATTGGTTGACCGATTGTGGCCTCGCGGTCTGTCCAGGGATGCCCTGGCACTCGATGAATGGCTACCCGACGTCGCGCCCTCCAGCGAACTGCGTAAGTCCTTCGCCCACCGCGCCGAGGCCTTCGATGAATTCCGCACAGCCTACCGCCGCGAACTGACCGGGCGCCCCGAGCATTGGCAGCGCCTGCTGCACTGGGCGAGAAGCGGCACACTGACGCTGCTCTACGCCGCGCGCGACGAGGCGCATAACAACGCACGCGTACTGGCCGAATTTCTCGAAGATGAACTGCAGCGCCATGACTCGCCTAGTTCGCCGGTGTGCTACCAGGGCGAATTCGACGGCCATTGATCGCGCAGGAGCGCCCGGATAGCCGCTATATGCCGTACAGCAGGCGCTCGGCCAGGAAGTCGGCGACGCGCGCCGGAGAGCGTTTTTCAGCTTGCGCGTGGGCGTAGATTTCAGTCAGGCGTCGGCTGATCTGCGCCAGATGTGCGGTGATCGCCGATAGTTCCTCGCCGCGATGACGCAGCGCCACGTAAATCAGCCCACCGGCATTGAGCACGTAATCCGGCGCGTAGAGAATGCCGCGCGCCTCCAGTTGGTCGGCGACTGCGGGGCTGCTCAACTGGTTGTTGGCCGCACCAGCCACCGCTGCGCAGCGCAGATGGGCGACCGTCTGCGCATTCAGCACGCCACCGAGGCCGCACGGCGCAAGGATGTCGCAAGGCGTGCCGAGCAACGCATCGCTGGCGACCGGATGTGCGCCCAACTGCTCGACCGCCAGCTGCACGCGCCCGGCATCGAGGTCGCTGACCAGGAGCTCAGCGCCAGCGGCGTGCAGTGCTTCGGCCAGGGCAAAACCTACATTGCCCAGGCCCTGCACGGCAACCCGCAGTCCTTCCAGATCATCGCTGCCCAGGCGCGCCTGCGCTGTGGCACGGATACCCGCGAACACCCCCAGCGCCGCGTGCGGCGAAGGATCGCCCGCGCTGGTAGTGCTGGTGGCGTGGTTGGTGTGCTGAGCGATGCAATCCATGTCGGCGCTTGAGGTGCCGCTGTCGATGGCGGTGATGGAGCGCCCATTGAGCGTCTCGATGAACCGCCCGAAGGCTTCGAACAAGGCGGCACGGCTGGGCACATGCGCAGGGCGGATGATCACCGCCTTGCCGCCGCCATGATCGATACCGGCCAGCGCCGCCTTGTAGCTCATGCCCTGAGCCAGACGAATGGCGTCGCCAATGGCGCTCTGTTCATCGGGATAAGGCAGGTAACGGCAACCGCCGAGCGCCGGCCCGAAGCGGGTGTTGTGAATGGCGATAACGGCCTTGAGGCCGCTGGCCGGGTCCTCGGCCAGGTGCAGGGCCTCGAGGCGGGCGGCTTCCATCATGCTGAACATGCCTGCGCTCCCGGTCGGACTTCAGGCCTCAGTATAGGAGAAGCCACTGGACGACGACCCGGTCAGCGGCTACAAGAGCAGAAGTTCAGCGGAGAATGCGATGAGTCCACGCCAAGCCTGCCTGCAGTGCCTGCAACGCGATCCTCCCGCCCTGTTCGAGGCGGCGCTGTGGATTGCCGCTGAACACGATGACCACCTGCAACCCGCCCAAGTATTGAACGACCTGCACAGTCTGTTGCTGCAGGTCAGCGCCGGACTGCCCGCCCTGCCCGCTCGCGAACTGGCCCAGCCGCTGCTGCGCCGGCTTGCCGAACTGGATTTTCAGGAGGACGACGAAGGTGCCACGCGGCCGCGCCACGCACTGCTCCATGAAGTGCTGCGGCGCCGACGCGGCCAGCCGCTGGCGCTCGCTCTGATCGCTCTGGAGGTGGCGCGCCGCCTGGACATTCCGCTGCAAGGCGTGAATTTCCCCGGACATTTCATGCTGCGTGTGCCGGGCGCCGATCACCTGCTAGACCCGTGCGGCGGGCGCCGCCTGTACACCCGCGACTGCCGCGAGCAGCTCTATCGCCAACTGGGAGCGAACGTCGAACTCAAAGCCGAGCACCTGCAGACGGCCGACGCCCAGGCCATGCTGCGGCGCCTGTCGCGCAATCTACGTCAGTTGCACATGCAGTGCGATGCCCCGGACGCAGCACTCAAGGACGCCGAGCGAGTCCTGCTGCTGGGACCACCCAACCTGGCCGACCACCTGGCGCGAGCCGATGTCTACCGGCAACTCGACTGCCCGCAGGGCGAGCGCTACGACCTGGAGCGCGCGCTGCTGTTTTGCGAAGAGGACGCCCAGCGCCTGAGACTGAGCGAGCGCCTGCGCAGCCTGCAAAGGGCATCGGCGTTGCACTGAGAGGGCCGTGGTTCGGGCGTTTCAGCAGGCCTCCAATTTTTTTCGCTTCCCCATTGAACTTTATTTTCCTCGACTACACTCCTGGAGAACGCGGCACTCTCTGCCAGTACTTGGGCGCTGCCGATCAGGCAACATTTCATTACTGTATGGAGACTTAAGATGCAAAGCTCTTGGGTATGTCGTTATTGGCGGCACTCATGGGAGCAGCCGCATGATCCAGCACTACGGTCGCACCCGAGCAGTACTCGGGTTTCCTGCAAGATTACAGCCGCCTCAGCGAACAGCAGTCGCCCTCCGGGGCACATGTGGCACGCTGGGTCGATCCGGATCTGCAGATCGCCCGTTATAACCAGTTGTTCCTCGAGCCGAGCCAGTTCTATCCAAAGCCTCAGCCAAGCGCTCGCCTGTCGCAGGATACGCTGCGAGACATCACCCAGTATTTTGATGCGGCGCTGCGGCGCGAGCTGAGCAAGGTCATGCAACTGACCGACTCGCCTTCTACCGGCACCCTGGTGCTGCGTCCGGCCATTACAGCCGTCGCGGTATCCACCGAAGGCCTGCAGCCCTATGAAGTCATTCCAATCGCACTGGTAGTGGCGGCCGCGAGCACTGCGGCCGGAACGCGCGATCAGCAGGTGGAGATCGCCACCGAAGCGGCAGTGATCGACGCGCAGAATAACCGTGTCATCGCACAGGTTGTACGCAAGGGCGCGGGCGTGAATCTGGAGAACGATCAGCAGGTGCTCAGCGTCGATAACGTCAAGCCAGTGATCGATGGCTGGGCCAGCGACATGCGCCAGTCCATCGAGCAGATCAGAGCGAAGCGCTAGCAACACCGGCTCGGAGCCGTCGCGATCTCACGAGCGGCACCGCCCAGACTGTCAGATCGGATGATTCGGAGGGCCGTATGCTGGACTACTTCGCCTTGGGTGTACTGATATTCGCCGCCATAGTGCTGTTCTACGGCGTCATCGCAATTCACGACATACCTTACGAAATCTCGGTACATCGCAAACACCCACATCAGGATGCCATCCACGTGGCAGGCTGGGTCAGCCTGTTTACCCTGCACGTGCTCTGGCCGTTCCTGTGGATCTGGGCAACCCTCTATCGCGAGGATCGCGGCTGGGGCTTCAATGCCTCGCCCAAGGAGTACTCTGCACGCCTGCAACTCATGGAACAGCAGGTGGCTGAGCTCAAGGCCCGGCTGGACGCGATGGAACGGCAGACCAAAGAACCAATCGCGGCAAGGGACTGAGCATGGATCTGCTGCTGATACTGACCTATACGGCCATCTGCGTGGCTATCTTCAAGATCTTCAAGATCCCGCTGAACAAGTGGACGGTGCCAACCGCAGTACTCGGCGGAATCGTACTGATCGGTTCGCTGATATTCCTGATGAACTACAACCACCCCTATTCGGAGGTGTCGCGCAGCTACTTTGTCAGCACTCCGATAGTACCGGCAGTGAGCGGCCAGGTGATCGAAGTGCCGGTGCGAGGTAACCAGTTGCTGGAAAAAGGCGACGTGATCTTCCGCCTCGACCCCACCCCCTTCGAGAATCGCGTGCGCTCCATCAGGGCCCAGCTGGTGTCGGCCAAGGGTGATCAGTTTCGTGCAGGCGAACTGGTCAAGCGCAACCTGGGCAACCGACGCGATTTGGACATCACCACGGCTCGCGTGGACGACCTGCAGGCGCAGCTCAATATCGCCCAGTTCGAACTGGATAACACGGTGGTCCGGGCGCCATCACGCGGCTACGTGACGCAAGTTGTGCTGCGCCCGGGTATCTACGCAGTGAAGATGCCGCTGCGGCCATCGGCGATTTTCATTCCTCAGGAGGAATATTTCTATGTGGCCTGGATGCGCCAGAACAGCCAGTTACGCCTGACCCTGGGCGATAAGGCTGAAATTGCCTTGGACGGTCTGCCTGGCAAGGTTTTCCAGGCGCAGGTTAAGCAGGTGCAACCGGTGATAGCCGAGGGTCAGGTTCAGCCCGGCGGCAGTCTTGTAGGTGTGACCGGCGCCATGCCGGCCGGTCGCGTGCCGGTTGTGCTGGAGATCACCGACCCTGCCTTCGAACCTTACAAGGATCTCATACCCGGCGGCGCCTACGGCCAGGCGGCGCTCTATTCCGAGCACTTTCCTCATGTGGCAATTCTGCGCAAGGTGCTCCTGCGGATGGCCGCATGGATGAACTACATCTTCCCCTTCCACTGATCCCTATCTGCAACCGGCGGCGCCCAGCGAAAGCGTGACGCCGCGTCACACACAGGAGCCCAACATGTTCGAGCCTGGCCACCTCAACCGTAAGAAACAACCAGGAATACCCGGCGTCCCGGACTTCGACATCGATGTTTATTACGACGTCCTCCGTGACCCCAAAGAAGGTGTTCTGCTGCATTTTCGCATGAGCGGCCATGTCAACGGCCGTAGCTTCACCGATGAGTTCAACATGCACCGTGATACCGCGTTCAACTTCGCCAGCCGCATCGCCAAAGCAGCTGCGAAACAGGGGCTGCCGGTGAATGCCAGCCCAATCATGCGCAGCCACAGCGAGTACGACGCGATGTTCGCGGATATCCGCAAGAAGTTGGATATCCGCACCGGTGATCCGGTTAATTTCGACAATCTGGAAAAAGACGGCTTCTAGCGTTTCGTTCTGCGCCCACGTCCACTTATCTCAAGCGTGAGGAACGGATCATGGCCGACGCAAGCAAGAAGATGGGCCTTGTAGGCCTGACCACCCTTGTGGCGGTCAACATGATGGGCTCAGGCATCATCATGCTGCCTTCGAGCATGGCTCAGCTGGGTGCGATTTCGTTGCTGTCATGGGTAGTCACGGCGGTCGGCTCAATGGCGATCGCTTATGGCTTCGCACAGTGCGGCATTTATTGCCCGCGGCCCGGTGGCATGTCTGCCTACAGCGAGGAGGCGCACGGCAAGTCCGCCTTCTTCCTGTGCTCTTATCTGTACTTTCTCTCGCTGGTGATAGGCAATGTGGCCATCGGCATTTCAGCCGTCGGCTATCTCACCCCCTTCTTTCCCTGGTTGGGCAGCGGCGCTGCAGCTCTGGTAGCAGGAACCATCGCACTCATCTGGCTGACGATACTGGCCAATCTTGGCGGCCCCAGCGTCACCGGGCGCCTCGGCGCAATAACAGTATGGGGCGTTATTATTCCCGTGGCGGGCCTGGGCCTGATCGGTTGGTTTTGGTTCGAGCCGAGCCTGTTCAAGGAAGCCTGGAACCCCAATGGCCTGCGCACCAGCGATGCCATCGCGCAAAGCATTCCGCTCACCCTCTGGGCGTTTCTCGGTATGGAGTCGGCGGCGCAGAACTCCGATGCTGTGGAAAACCCCAAGCGCAACGTCCCACTCGCCTGCCTGCTCGGCACGCTTGGCGCCGCCGTGGTTTATGTGCTGTCTACCAGCGTGATTCAGGGAATCGTTCCCAATCCACAACTGGCGAACTCCAGCGCCCCCTTCGCGCTGGTCTATGCGCAGATGTTCAACGACAGTGTAGGCAACATCATCATGGCCCTGGCGGTGATGGCCTGCCTGGGCTCGCTGCTGGGCTGGCAGTTCACCCTGGCACAGACTGCCAAAGTCACCGCAGAACAGGGAATGTTTCCCAAGCTGTTCACCCGCGTCAGCTCTCGCAACGCTCCGCTCATCGGCCTGCTGTTCTGCGGTGTTCTGCAAACCCTGATCGCGTTATCGACCATCTCACCGAATGCGAGCGCGCAGTTCAACAAACTCGTCGGCCTGGCTGCCGTAACCAACATTATCCCCTACATCACCTCCCTGACCGGCCTGCTGGTGATCATGTACAAGGCCCAGGTCGAGCCGCGGATATTCCGCCGCAACGGCGTGATACTGCTGGTGGCCATGCTGTACTGCTTTTACGCCCTGTATGCCTCGGGCCTGGAGGCAGTGTTCGGCGCTGCCCTGGTGATGGTGGTGGGCTATCTGCTGTTCGGCGCCATTGCCAAACGCTTCGTCGGCGCGCTAGACAACCTCGGCCGGCCATAGGAGCTTCCAGCATGCCTATTCGATATCTGGTCCGGCTACTGTTTCTCTGCGCATGGCTGCCGATCGTCGCTAACTCCGCCACCCTGGAGCGCATCCGTGACAACGCCAAGTTCGTGCTCGGCTTCGTGCCAGGTGACCTGCCGTTCTCCGACGGTGACGCCAAGCAGGCCAACGGCTATGCCATCGATCTGTGCCAGCAGGTCGCCAGCCTGATCAGGGAACAACTGGCCATGCCCGAGTTGCAGGTGCGCTATGTGCCTCTGACCACCACGGATATGCTCGATGCGGTGGCGGACGCCAGGGTCGACATTCTCTGCGCGCCCGTGGTGGAGAGTCTGGAACGTCGCCGCCGGGTCAGCTTTTCCCTGCCGATCTTCACTGCCGGCCTCGGGGTGGTCGTGCGGCAGGACGCTCCAGCGACCCTGATGCTGCCGCTCAAGGGCGAAACGGCTTACCGCGGTCCAACGTGGCGCGCCACCATCAATCAGGGCTTGAGCCGTCACAGCTTTGCCGTGATGAAGGGCACGGTGAGCGTTGACTGGGCTCAGACGCGCATTCGCCAACTCGGCCTGCAATCCAGGCTGCTCGAAGTAGACAGTAACCAGGAGGGTGTCGAGCAGGTCGTCACTCGACAGATTGATGCGTTCTTTGCAGATCGCCTGGTGCTGCTCAACTATCAGACGCAACATCCGCAAGGCGCTCAGCTATGGGTCCCGGAGCGACTATTCGCAGTAGAATCGGTGGCCATGCCGCTTGCACGCGATGACGAGGACTTCCGCCTGTTGGTCGATACCGCGCTGAGCCGCCTGAATCGCTCCGAGGATGGCGAAGCTCTTTACCGCCGCTATTTCGGCGATCTCAGCGAGCAAGGCCGAATGATGTTGCGACTCAACTCACGTCCCTGAGCTGAATATCAGGCCGAAGCCGCCAGACTGTGAAAGCTGAAGTAGTAACGCAGAGCGTCGATCAGCTCGACGTAGTCCGCGGGTGGTGCGACCAAAGCGAAGCCGGAATCGTAGACACCGGGGTTGACGTCTTCGCGGCACCACTGGCAGTTGGCGGAAAAGTCGATGAAGTGAAGGCCATGCTGGCCGGGAATCTTCAGGCGCATGTCGAAACGCGCGCCCACCAGCATCGGCAACTGACTGATCAGCATCAGGCCGTCGAGGGAGACATTGCCGATGGAGCCCATCGGTTTGTCGGTAATGCGGTTGAACACCTTCAGGTAGTAGGGCAACTGATGGCGTTCGATTCGGCGCTGGCTACGCATGCTGGCATATCGCTACAAGGGGCCTTGAGTATGGCCCTACTGCGGCCATGAAACCACCCTCAAGTACAGCGTTGGGCTATCCGCTCGCGCAGCTGGCGACGAGCGGTGTCTGTTTCTACATCACTGTAGTAGATGCGCTCGCCATTGGCGCCTTCACGGTAATAGCGGTATCCCTCCGGCATCTGCTCCAGTCGCCGGCGCAGCTCACGGCATTCACCGGCGCGTTCCTCGCGCTGCGCGGTTGCCGTGGCCGCAGCCTGCTGCTGCTCCTCACGACGGGCGTCGTAGAAGCGCTGCGTGCGCGCCTCTCGCTCCCGGGTATGGGCGTCGCGCTCAACCACCTGCGGCTTCACCTCTACGGTCTCGGCCCCTGCCACCGGGCGCTGAGCGAAATGCACCCGGCCCTGCTCGTCCGTCCAGCGATAGATCTCGGCCGTTGCCAGCGTTGGCAGGAGCACGGCGATCAGCAATAGGTGACGCATGTTCATCCTCCATGAAGGCCATGCGCCAGCTTATACCGCGCTGCGGCGCCGAGAAATGCCAGGTGACCGAAGGTTCAGAGTGCTGCGGGGCTGGCCTTGGCCGCAGTTGCCGGGCGGTGATGGCCCAGTTGCTCTAGGGTCTGCAGACGGGCACGGGCGCGGTAGGCGTATTCGCTGGCCGGGTAGCGCGCGATGATGAACTGATAGGTCTGCGCTGCGTCGACGAACAGACTTTCACGCTCCAGGCATTGGCCACGCAACAGTGAAATCTCCGGTTGCAGGTAGCTGCGCGAACGGCTCTTGCGCTCGGCCTGCGAAAGCTCAAGCGCGACCCGGGCGCAATCGCCTTCGTTGTAGGCGCGATAGGCGTTGTTCAGATGATGGTCGAGCGAGACGCGGGTGCAACCCGTGGCTGCCAGGGCCACGGCCAGAATGATCAGGGTACGCATGGGCAAGTCCTCCAGTGAGCAGTGTATCGACAGCGCAGGGAAAAACTGAACAGCGACGAACCTCCGATGGGTTTTGCCCGTAGCACCTTGGCGCTGAACGGCGCGCTGACCAGCGCCGTGCCGCATCGGCCGTCGAAACAGCGCGCCACTGCCACATCTGCGGCTCGACGCCGAGGTAGCGCAGGCATATGACGACTACGTGAACAGTGGTGAATACCGCGAAGCTTCGACAAGTGTTGATTGCCCAGTACGTCCTCGATCAGGCGCAGGCCCACCTGCCGGACGGATTTGCCAAGGAAGTCGTCCGGCATTTCGTGCGCGAGCACAATATCGGCCTGCTGAGGATGGGTACCATCGCCCGCGGCCATCTGGACAACCTGTTGATCGATCACACCGCGCAGCGGGTGCTGCAACGCCTGGAGTGCGATCCGCTGGTGATCAAGCCGGACGGCAAAGGGTAGTGCACAGGAACAATGACTACAGCTGAACGTCGTAGTAGCCTCCCTGACATCGATCACTAGGGAGTTCGTGCATGACCTTTCGCCGCACCAAAATCGTCGCCACCCTGGGCCCGGCCAGCAGCTCGCCGGAAGTGCTGGAGCAACTGATCCTCGCCGGTCTCGACGTGGCCCGCCTGAACTTCTCCCACGGCACGCCGGACGATCACAAGGCTCGCGCCGCCCTGGTCCGCGAACTGGCCACCAAGCACGGCCGCCATGTCGCCCTGCTCGGCGACCTGCAAGGCCCGAAAATCCGCATCGCCAAATTCGAGAACAAGCGTATCGAGCTCAAGGATGGCGACCTGTTCCGCCTCTCCTCCAGCCACTCGCGCACGGCCGGTACCCAGGAAGTGGTCGGCATCGACTACCCGGCGCTGATTCAGGACTGCGATGTCGGCGACGAACTGCTGCTGGACGACGGCCGCGTGGTCATGCGTGTCGAGCTCAAGGGCGCCGACGAACTGCACTGCCGCGTGGTGATCGGCGGCCCGCTGTCGGACAACAAGGGCATCAACCGCCGCGGCGGTGGCCTGACCGCCCCGGCGCTGACCGACAAGGACAAGGCTGACATCAAGGTCGCTGCCGAGATGGATCTGGACTACCTGGCCGTGTCCTTCCCGCGCGATGCCGCGGACATGGACTATGCCCGTCGCCTGCTCACCGAAGCCGGCGGCACTGCCTGGCTGGTGGCCAAGATCGAACGCGCCGAAGCCGTAGCCGATGACGAAGCCCTTGACGGCCTGATCCGAGCCAGTGACGCGGTGATGGTGGCGCGTGGCGACCTGGCCGTGGAAATCGGCGACGCCGAGCTGGTCGGCATTCAGAAAAAGATCATTGCCCACGCCCGTCGTCTGAACAAAGCGGTGATCACCGCCACGCAGATGATGGAGTCGATGATCCACAGCCCGATGCCGACCCGCGCCGAAGTCTCCGACGTGGCCAACGCCGCGCTGGACTACACCGATGCGGTGATGCTGTCGGCCGAGAGCGCCGCCGGCGAATACCCGGTCGAAGCCGTGCAGGCCATGGCCCGCGTGTGCCTGGGCGCCGAGAAGCACCCGACCAGCCAGAAATCCAGCCACCGCATCGGCCGTCAATTCGAGCGTTGCGACGAGAGCGTGGCCCTGGCGACCATGTACACCGCCAACCACTTCCCGGGCGTCAAGGCCATCATCAGCCTCACCGAGAGCGGCTACAGCCCGCTGATCATGTCGCGCATCCGCTCGTCGATCCCGATCTTCGCCTTCACCCCGCATCGCGAAGCCCAGGCCCGCGTGGCGCTGTTCCGAGGCGTGTACACCGTGCCGTTCGACCCGGCCTCGCTGCCGGCGAACAAGGTCAGCCAGGCGGCGGTGGACGAGTTGCTCAAGCGCGGCGTAGTGGAGCCGGGCGACTGGGTCATCCTGACCAAGGGCGACAGCTACCACGGCACCGGCGGCACCAACACCATGAAGATCCTCCACGTCGGCGATCAGATGGTGTAAGCCATCCGTGGATGCACAAGGCCGCTCGATGAGCGGCCTTTTGTTTTGTGGGCGGGCGCAGCCTATGCGAAGCGAGAAAAATCCGGCTTTCTACGCTGCATGAATGCCGTCAGCGCCTCGATGGCCTCGGGCGAGCGCAGGCGCTGGCCGAAAAGAGCGCCCTCCTCCTCGATCACCTTGCGCAACTCCTCGCGCCCCGGCGCATGCATCAGGCGCTTGCTGTCGGCAACTGCCGATGGCGCCAGTTCGAGAAAACGTTGCGCCATCTCACGGGCCTTGCTCAAGGTCGCCGCACCATCATCGAGTGCCTGATTGGCGATGCCCCACGCCGCCGCCTGCTCCCCTGTGAATGACTGGCCTAGCAACAGCAGCTCGGCAGCACGCGCGTGCCCCAGCAAACGCGGCAAAATCAGACTGGAGCCGTATTCAGGGCACAGCCCCAGGTTGACGAAAGGCATCTTCAGCTGTGCATCGCGGGCGACATAGACCAGATCGCAATGCAGCAGCAAGGTGGTGCCGATGCCCACCGCCGGGCCGGCCACGGCGGCGACCACCGGCTTGCTGAAGTCGAACAGCGCGCGCATGAACTGGAATACTTCACTGTTCAGCCCGTTCGGCGGCGCCTGGATGAAGTCGGCGACATCGTTGCCGCTGGTGAAGCAGTCCTCGCCACCGGTCAGCAGCACCACGCGCACACTCGTATCGCGTTCGGCCTCGTCCAGCACCTCGGCCATGCCGGCGTACATGGCGCGGGTCAGCGCATTCTTCTTGTCCGGGCGATGCATGCGCAGGGTCAACAGACCGCCGTCGCGTTGGATATGCAGGTGTTCGCTCATGCCTGGGCTCCAAATAGCGCGTCGCATGCACCGCCATCGAGCCTGAACGGCACAGCCTACGCGCGTGTGAGAAAGACGTCGGCGAGCATCTGACTGCGCGGCAAACCGGCCATGTAGAGGCGCCGCGCGAAGCTGTCGACCGCCTTCGGATGGCCGCAGAGTAAGGCGAGGGTCTGCCGTGAAACAAGGCGCAGTTCGGCCAAAGCAGCCGGCAACTGCGCCGCCGTCACCAGCTCCACCTGCAAGTTGGCATGCTGCCCCACCAGCGCCTGAAGCTCGCTGGCCAGATAATGCTCGGCCGGCTCGTGGGCCACGTGCAGCAGGCGAATGGCGCCCTGATGCTCCTGGCGCAATGCCTCACGCAACACCCCGTACAGCGGCGCCAGTCCGGTACCAGCGGCCAGCAGCCAGAGCGGGCGCGCCTGCCAGTCAGGGTCGTGATGCAACGCGCCGCCACGCAACTCACCGAGACGCAGCCCATCGCCGACCCGCAGGCGCCGCGCTGCATCACAGAAGGCCCCCGGCTTGCGGCAATCGATATGGAACTCCAGCCAGTCGTCTTCGCCCGGCACGCTGGCCAGTGAATAAGGCCGGGCGACGCCCTCTTCGCTCCACAGCAACAAATGCTGGCCGGGGCGATAGCGCAGCGGCCGCGCCGGCTGCAAGCGCAGGCGCAAGACCTGCGGGCTGGGCCAGTCAAGAGCAACCACTTGCGCGGCCAGGCCATCGCGCTGAGGGTCGAACGGCTCGATTTGCAGATCACCTACGATCTGGCACTGGCAGGCCAGACGCCAGCCCTCGGCACGCTTGTCGGCCGCCAGCGCTTCGGGCTGAAGGTCCAGTGGCTCGCCGTCCACGCAACGTATCAGGCAGGCGTGACAACTGCCGGCACGACAGCTATAGGGCACGGTCACAGCGCCCGCGAGCAGTGCATCGAGCAAGTTGGTTTGCTGGGCAACCTGCAACAGCTGACCACCGACACGCAGTTCAGGCACCCGCACGCTCCCAGCTGGCATCGCAACGATTGCGACCGCCGCGCTTGGCCTGGTAAAGCGCCTGGTCGGCGCGCTGCAGAGCTTCGTCGAGGTCATCGCCAGCGACCAGCAGCGTCATGCCGGCGGAAAGGCTGAGATCATCGATCTTCACACCCACCGGCTCGGCTTTGGCGAACGCCTCGCGCAGCCGCTCGCAGCAGGCGGTGAACTGATCGGCATCGGTATTGGGCAGTAGCAGCACGAACTCCTCGCCGCCATAGCGGGCAATGATGTCGCCGTCACGCAGACAGGCTCGGGCCACCGCGGCGAAGGTTTGCAACACCCGGTCGCCGGCGGCATGGCCGTGAGCATCGTTGATTCGCTTGAAATGGTCCAGGTCGATCAGCGCCAGGCCGTGCTGACGCCCATGCCCGAGGTGCTCCAGCTCACGACTGGCCAGGCGCAGGAAGTGCCGGCGATTGAACAGCCCGGTCAGCTCGTCGGTAGCGACCAGTTCTTCGAGCTGACGCATCATTCCGCGCAGGGTGTCCTGATGCGCCTGCAAGGCGAACCGGCGCTGGCGCATGCGTTTGCGCATGGCCTGCACGTAGCTGGAAAACAGGCACAGCCAGACCAGCAGGATGAACAGCACCCACACCTGCAGCCAGGCCATGCTCGGGTCCACCAACTGCATGCGATAGGCCTCCACCAGCACCATCGCGGTGAAACCGAAAAAAGCGAAGGCGGCGCACCGCGCGAACACCCGGGGCGGCAATTGGAATACGCCGAACAGCAGGATCAGCACGTAGAAGACCATCATCACGCCGCGTGCGCTGTCGAACAGCCCCAGCACCGGTGGCTGCCAGGCCAGCGCGACCAGCACCTGAGCCTGGGTCAGGCTGGGATCCTCGTAACGCAGGTTGCGCCCGGAAAGAAACAGCCAGAGAAATACCAGCTGACTGCCAAACACCCCAAGGCTCAGCCAGACGGCCGTGCTGATGGAGCCGAGAAACAGGCCATTGAAGACGGCGAACCAGCAGACGAGCGCCATCATCGCGTAGGTAGCGAAAGCCATGGCGAAGCGTTTGAGCAAAAGGCTTTGCAGGCTACGCTGCGCGCCCCGACGAGTGGTTGAGCTCATGGGCTCCGTCCCATACTGGCATCTGGCCGTTACTCTACCCCTGTGATCACAGATTGCCTAGCGAGCCGATGAGCGCGCACATGGCTAGCATCATCGACCTCAGGCGACTGTGCCCTATCCGACCGGCGCGGTATACTGCCGCGCCTTTTTTGTTGCTGCCCCTGCATGGCGGCCACCTAAGCAGACCGTCGCGGGGCGACGTGAAAACCGCTCCCGACAGTTTTTCGCCATTGCGCCGGGTCGTTGTCCGGCGCTTCCTTGTAGATGTTCCCTGATAGAGGAGCGCCCCAATGACCGTGATCAAGCAGGACGACCTGATTCAGAGCGTTGCCGACGCACTGCAGTTCATCTCTTATTACCACCCCGTCGACTTCATCCAGGCCATGCACGAGGCCTACCTGAAGGAAGAGTCGCCGGCCGCCAAGGACTCCATGGCGCAGATCCTGATCAACTCGCGCATGTGTGCCACCGGCCACCGCCCGATCTGCCAGGACACCGGCATCGTCACCGTATTCGTCAAGGTCGGCATGGACGTGCGCTGGGACGGCGCCACCATGAGCGTCGACGACATGATCAACGAGGGCGTGCGCCGCGCCTACAACCTGCCGGAAAACGTCCTGCGCGCCTCGATCCTGGCCGACCCGGCCGGTGCCCGCAAGAACACCAAGGACAACACCCCGGCGGTGATTCACTACTCGCTGGTGCCCGGTGACAAGGTGGAAGTGGACGTCGCGGCCAAGGGCGGCGGCTCCGAGAACAAGTCGAAGATGGCCATGCTCAACCCGTCCGACTCCATCGTCGACTGGGTCCTGAAGACCGTGCCGACCATGGGCGCCGGCTGGTGCCCGCCAGGCATGCTCGGCATCGGCATCGGCGGCACCGCCGAGAAGGCTGCGGTGATGGCCAAGGAAGTGCTGATGGAGCACATCGACATCCACGAACTGCAGGCCCGCGGCCCGCAGAACCGCATCGAGGAGCTGCGTCTGGAGCTGTTCGAGAAGGTCAACCAACTGGGCATCGGCGCCCAGGGTCTGGGCGGCCTGACCACCGTGCTCGATGTGAAGATCATGGATTACCCGACCCATGCCGCGTCCTTGCCGGTGTGCATGATCCCCAACTGCGCCGCTACCCGTCACGCCCACTTCGTGCTCGACGGCTCCGGCCCGGCCGAGCTGGAAGCGCCTGATCTGGACGCCTACCCGGAAATCGTCTGGGAAGCCGGCCCGAGCGCGCGCCGCGTCAACCTCGACACCCTGACCCCGGAAGAAGTGCAGAGCTGGAAGCCGGGCGAGACCGTCCTGCTCAACGGCAAGATGCTTACCGGCCGCGACGCTGCGCACAAGCGCATGGTCGACATGCTGAACAAGGGCGAGCAACTGCCGGTGGACCTCAAAGGCCGCTTCATCTACTACGTCGGCCCGGTCGATCCGGTCGGTGACGAAGTGGTTGGCCCAGCTGGCCCGACCACTGCCACGCGGATGGACAAGTTCACCCGTCAGATCCTCGAGCAGACCGGCCTGCTGGGCATGATCGGCAAGTCCGAGCGTGGCCCGATCGCCATCGACGCGATCAAGGACAACAAGGCCGTGTACCTGATGGCCGTCGGCGGCGCCGCCTACCTGGTCGCCCAGGCGATTAAGAAGTCCAAGGTGCTGGCGTTCGAAGAGCTCGGTATGGAAGCCATCTACGAGTTCGAAGTCAAAGACATGCCGGTGACCGTTGCGGTCGACACCAACGGCGAGTCCGTACACATCACCGGCCCGGCGATCTGGAACAAGAAGATCGCCGAAAGCCTGGCGGTGGAAGTGAAGTAAGGCAGCCGCAAGCGACCAGCTTCAAGCTGCAAGGAGAAGCCCGGCCAAGTGCCGGGCTTCTGCGTTTTCAAGCGCCCTGCAACAGCTGCCGACCCCGCGCCAGGTAGCTGTCCATTTCAGCCTGCGGCACCATGCTGCCGCCTGTTGCCCAGACCAGATGCGTCGCCTGCGCCATGCGCTGCGGTGTCAGCCCCATGCGCTGGCGGTAGCCCTGCTGCTCGCCCAGCACGTGCAACACACCCGGCATACCGGCCAGGGCCGAAGGCTCCAGACGCTGGCCCTCGGTCTGCTCCAGCAACGCCAGGTAGCGGAACAGTTGCTCGTCGCTGACCGTGTAGTAACCATCGATCAGACGTTGCATGGCGCGGCCGACGAAACCCGATGGCCGCCCCACCGCCAGGCCATCAGCCGCGGTGCGGTTGTCGATACCGAAATCCTGCACCGCCAGCTCTTCATGCCGGCCGGTGTGCACGCCGATCAGCATGCACGGCGAATGCGTCGGTTCGGCGAACAGACAGTGCACTGCATCGCCGAACGCCAGCTTAAGACCGAAGGCCACGCCACCCGGCCCGCCACCGACGCCACAGGGCAGATAGACGAACAGCGGATGCTCGGTATCGACCACGACACCGGCCGCAGCCAGTTGCTGCTTGAGACGTTCGCCGGCCACCGCATAGCCGAG
Organism: Pseudomonas sp. Marseille-Q0931; assembly: GCF_940789645.1. Classification (NCBI taxonomy): domain Bacteria; kingdom Pseudomonadati; phylum Pseudomonadota; class Gammaproteobacteria; order Pseudomonadales; family Pseudomonadaceae; genus Pseudomonas; species Pseudomonas sp. Marseille-Q0931. Next base: position 162,834 of record NZ_CALNWT010000003.1, read on the forward strand.
AAACAGGTGCCTGGAATTCTCGTCATCGACGAAGTGGCAGCGTGGGTCGGCCTCGGCCTGCTGCCGCCCCTGCTCCACGGCGAAGCTGTAATCGCTGGCGTACTCGACCACCGTCACGCCATGGGCGCGCAGCTTGTCCTTCTTCCACTGGCGCGCATCGGCGGACATATGCACGGTGGCCTGGAAGCCCAGGCGCGCACTGATGATGCCGATGGACAACCCGAGGTTGCCGGTGGAGCCGACGGCCACCTGATAGCCGCCGAAGAAGGCGCGCATCGCATCGCTGTCGAGGCAGACGTAATCGTCGTCGAGGTCGAGCAGCCCGGCCGCCAGCGCCAGGTCCTCGGCATGCTTGAGCACCTCGTAGATGCCGCCACGGGCCTTGATCGAACCGGAGATGGGCAGATGGCTGTCGCGCTTGAGCCACAGCGCGCCGATTTCCTCTTCGGCCTCTTCACGCAGCAGCGCCTGCATTTTCGGCAGGTGAACTACGTCCGACTCGATAATGCCGCCGCTGGCAGCCGTCTGCGGGAAGACCCGGGCCAGGTAGGGCGCGAAGCGCTCGAGGCGCGCGCGGGCATCAGCCACATCGGCAGCGCTCAAACCGACATCGCCCAGCGCCTCGGCAACGGGCGCCACGGCCGGGTTGAACCAGCTGGTTTCGCGCAGGGCGATCAGCTCGTCGAGCAGCGGAAACTGCGCGCGCCATTGCGCGAGCGACTGGCCAAGGATCATGCGGCATTCCCCTTATAGCGGGCAGTGAACAGTGCGCATTAGACGACGCCCAGGCTGATCTGGCAAAGGTCGCAGCAGCGACCAGCCAAGCGGAACGATAACGGCCTGGTGATGGCCTAAGCTGAAAATCGACCAGGAGTCGCCATGACCTTTTCCATCATCGCCCGTTGCCCGCGCAGCGGTCAGTTCGGCGTCGCTGCAGCCACCGCCATGCCCGCCGTCGGCAAACTGCTCAGCCACGCCGCAGCCGGTGCCGGCGCGGTGGCGACTCAGGCGCAGGTCAACCCCTATCTGGGCCTGGACGGCCTGGCCCTGCTGCGCCAGGGGTTTTCGGCACAGCAAGCGCTGCAGCGACTCACAGGAACCGATCCCTGCATGGAACTGCGCCAGTGCGCGTTGATCGACGCCCAGGGCGACAGCGCCTGCTGGACCGGCGAAAAGTGCATTCCCTGGGCTGGCTCGCTGAGCGGCGAGCAGTTCTCCGTACAGGGCAACCGCCTGGTCGGTCCACAGGTGCTGGATGCCGTCGCCGAAGCCTTTCACCAAGCCGAGGAACGTCCGCTGATCGAGCGCCTGATCGAGGCGCTGGCGGCCGGTGACCGTTGCGGTGGCGACCGGCACGGCGAATCCTCGGCAGTGATCTACGTGGTCGATCAGGAGGAGTATCCGCTGTGGGACATCCGCGTCGACCATCATCTTGATCCGGTGGCCGAGCTGCGCCGCCTGCATGACGTGTTCGCCCGTGAAGTGCTGCCGGAGATTCTCGCCATGCCGACCCGTGACAACCCGGCCGGCAAGGCGGCGGAAGACTCGGTCTAGGCGCCCGCCCGCTTGGCAGGAGCGGCAAAACGCTCCAGCTGCATCTCGCGCAAACGGCTCAGCGTGCGGCGAAAGGCAAAGTCGAGGTAGCCCTGGGTGTACAGCTCTGCCAGCGCCACCTCGGCTTCGATATACAGCGGCACGCGGCGGTCGTAGCACTCGTCGACCAGGGCGATGAAGCGGCGTACCGCGTCGTCATTGCGCGACAGCGCGGGCAGCTGTCGATCCCCGGCGTCGACGCGCTCGGCAGCGTCCTCGGTACCACGGGCGATGCGTCCCTCGCGTTGCTCGCCGCCCAGGCGCGGCACTTCGCCGAGCAGAATGACCGGGAAGCGCTCGCATAGCTCGATAAAATCGGATGCGGCCAGCGGCTGTTCACACAGATCGGTGAAGCGACACCACAGCGCCGCCGGGCTATGGCCGAGAGCCAAGACACGGCGGTGAGCCAACTCGACCGGCTCGCCGCTGATGGTTTGCCCCTCGCTCAGACGAGTGAACAGCTCACCCAACGCCTGCGGCTGCTGCACCCAGTAGCGTTGCACCTCGGCACCGGGATGCAGGCGATGATCCTGCTCGCCGTCCACGGCCACCACCTGCATATGCGCCTCGAGCGCGGCGATTGCCGGCAGGAAGCGCTCGCGGTTGTAGCCCTCGGCGTAGAGCTGATCCGGCGGTTGGTTGGAGGTCGCCACCAGCACCACGTCCTGCTCCACCACCAGGCTGAGCAGGCGGCCGAGCAACATGGCGTCACCGATGTCGCTGACGAACAGCTCGTCGAAGCACAGCACGCGCACTTCGCGCCCCAGCTCCTCGGCCAGCAGGCGCAGCGGGTCAGCGTTGCCGGTGAGCTGGAACTGGCGGCGGTGTACCCACTGCATGAAGTGATGAAAATGCTGCCGCCGTGCAGGCACGCGCATGCTGTTGTAGAAGCTGTCCATCAGCCAGGTCTTGCCGCGCCCGACCGGCCCCCAGAGGTACACGCCGAGCGGGCGCTCACCACGATGCACAGCTTCATGGCAGTGTTGCAGCGCCTCCACGACACGGCGCTGCGCGGCATCGGCGACGAAACCGCGAGTCAGCGCCCGTTCGTAGGCGGCCAGCGGCGAATCCGGTGTCTGCGGGGCGTTCATCGCAGCACCAGCCGGCCGCCTTCGAACTGCTGCGGCCAGTCGCGCCGGGTGAATACCTGGCCCTGCTCGCGCACGCGGCGCACTTCAACCAGGTCCAGCTCGCAGATCAGCCAGTGGCTGCGCGTGGGGCACAGTTCCCCGCTCTCGGCGATCACGCCATTGGCCGGCATGCCGTAGTCCGACGGCACGTACAGCCCGGCGCGGCCGATGTTCTCGTCCAGCGCCGGCGACCAGGGCGCCAGTCCGACCGTGGGCGACTGCAGCACGGCGATCTGGTTCTCCAGAGCACGGGCCTGGGCACCGATGCGCACGCGATGAAAACCCGCCTCGGTATCGGTGCAACTGGGCGCCAGGATCAGGTCGACCCCGGCCTCGGCCAGGGTGCGCGCCAGCAGCGGGAATTCGTTGTCGTAGCAGATCAGGATGCCCAGCTTGCCCAATGGCGTGTCGAACACCTTGAGGCCGCTGCCTGCCGCGATCTGCCACTGCTCCAGCTCGAAGCGGGTCATCATTAGCTTGTCCTGGCTACCCAGGCAGCCGTCCGGGCCGAACAGCCAGGCACGGTTGCGGTAGACGCCGTCGTCATCCAGCACGGCTACCGAACCGGGTTGCAGAAGAATCTTCAATCGGCGCGCCAGGCTTTCGCACAGTTCCAACCAGCGCGGCAGCAGCGCCTGGATGCCGGCGATGGAGCCGTGCAGGTCGCTGCGCTCGGATTCCGGCAACTGCCCGGTGAGCACTAGGCCGGCGTATTCCGGCAGCAAGAGCAGCTCGGCGCCCTGCCCGGCCGCGTCCTCGCATAGCGTGGTCAGGTGTTCGGCATAGGCGTCCCAACTCGTCAGCAGGCCGATGTGGTATTGGCAGGCGGCAACCTTGATCATGAAGCGAGTTCCTTCAACCAGAACGACATGGGCTTGGCCGATTCCTCGGCTTCATCCAGGTCGCGCCAGTGATATTGAGTGTGCAATTCGGGATGATGGCGATAGCCGCGGCGCGCCCAGAAGGCATCCAGCGGCTGATAGTCCATGGGCCGGCGCGGATGATTGGCCGGGCGCTGCACGGCGCAGAAGGCGCACCAGTCGAAGCGGCTCAATTTACGCGCATGTGCTTCACGTTCGGCGAAGAAGCGTACGCCCAGGCCACGCCCGCGCCAGTCCGGCAACACCACCGACTCGGCGCAGTAGAAGATGCGCGCCGGATCCCTGCCTGCCGAAAGGAACGGCTGCTGGAATTCCGGCGTTTCATCAGCCAGTGGCAGCGCCGTGGATGCGCCGACTACCCGGCCCTCGTCCCGCACCAGCACGCACAGGCTGTCGGCGCTGCGCACATAGGTGTCGAGGTACTCGGCCTCGTAATCGAGGCTGCCGTCGTAGAGGTAGGGGAATTCGCGGAAGACGGTGATCCGCAAATGCGCCAGGTCTTCGATGTGGGGCGCTATCTGCGGCCCCTGGAGCAATTCGATGTCCATCTGCAGTCGTTCGCCAGCAGCAAGGTGACGCCGGCGGCTATGCCGGCACGAAAGCGCGAACTTATCATGCGTGCCAACCCACCACTAACCACGCTACGAAAGGAACTTAGCCATGACCGCCACCGAACTGGTTCAGGCTTACTACTCCGCCTTCAACGCCGGCGACATGCCCGCCTTCCTCGACCTGCTGGCCGAGGACGTGGTGCACGACATCAACCAGGGCGAGCGCCAGGTGGGCAAGGCCACCTTCGCCGCCTTCATGGACAAGATGAACCGCTGCTACCGCGAGCGCCTGGCCGACATCGTGGTCATGCAGAATGCCGCAGGCGACCGCGCCGCCGCCGAGTTCGTGGTGCACGGCGAGTACCTGGCCGACGACGAAGGCCTGCCCCCGGCCAACGGCCAGACCTACGTGTTGCCGGCCGGCGCTTTCTTCGAAATCAGGAACGGCAAGGTCGCGCGCATCAGCAATTACTACAACCTCAATGATTGGGTTGCGCAGGTCGGCTGACTACAACGAGGCCCGATGGGCCAACGTATAGGCATAGCCAATTGCTGAAATAGAGACAATCCGTTTTATCAATCGAAGCGCTTCTCCGATCATGCACGCCTGTTCACCAGCCCCTACAGGAGTAACCTTGCATGAGCCTGATCAAGCGCTTCTTCCAGCCAGCCCAACCGAGCCAACAGGCGGCCACGCCTAGCGCGCAGGAGCACCCGAATTTCTGGATGTACCAGTGATTCAACCGGCCGCGCCGACCACCCGTAGCGGCACCTGGCGCCCGGCCTTCTGCGCCAGGTAACGGGTGCAGCTGACGCGCAGGAACGAGGCGAAGTTGACCACTTCGCCGCGAAAGTCCATGACCTCCTCGTACAGTTTGGCGATCAGCTGGTTGGTGGTCATGCCGTCGACTTCGGCGATTTCACGCAGGATGTCCCAGAACTGGTTTTCCAGGCGCAGGGTGGTCACCACGCCGCGGATGCGCAACGAACGCGAGCGCGATTCGTAGAGTATAGGGTCAGCCTTTACATAGAGCTCGCACATCCGCGTTATCTCCTCACTAGCCTCGTAGCCCGGATGCAATCCGGGATACCGGAAATGGTGCGACCCCGCATTGCATCCGGGCTACTTTGGTTAACAGGCCATTGAAAAACGTAGGCGAGGCAGCCAGTGCAATACCGATGACGGCCCCGCAAAAAACAGGCGAAAAAAGCACTGGGCCCGCACTCGGGTTTACGAGCTGTAAATGAGCATTTTGATCGGACTCGCGCACGAGCCTGTTTTTAACGCTGCAATGGCAACGCAGGTAGTTTTTCAACGGCCTGTTAAAGGCGAATCTCTGTGCCCAGCACCTTGAGAAACGCCGCCAGCCAGGCCGGGTGCGCTGGCCAGGCCGGCGCAGTGACCAGCTTGCCCTGCACGTGCGCCTGGTCGACCGCAATGTCCACGTACTTGCCACCGGCCAATGTCACTTCCGGCGCACAGGCAGGATAGGCGCTGCATTCGCGCCCTTCCAGCACACCGGCCGCCGCCAGCAGCTGGGCACCGTGGCAGACGGCAGCGATGGGCTTGTCAGCCGCGGCGAACGCCTTTACCAGAGCCACGACCTCGCCATTGAGGCGCAGATATTCCGGCGCGCGGCCACCGGGAATGACCAGAGCGTCGTAATCCTCTGCGCGCACCTTGGCGAAATCGAAGTTCAGCGCGAAATTGTGCCCCGGCTTCTCGCTGTAGGTCTGGTCGCCCTCGAAATCGTGGATGGCGGTGCGCACCGTCTGCCCGGTGACCTTGTCCGGACAGACCGCATGCACGGTATGGCCGATCATCTGCAGCGCCTGGAACGGCACCATGGTTTCGTAATCCTCGGCGTAGTCGCCGACCAGCATGAGAATCTTCTTGGCAGCCATGATCGTCTCCTGAAGGTAGGTGGAACGAACGCCATTATTCGCCCCTGTTTCTTCCGACAGGTAACAGCCGGGTACTACTGCACTGCACTCCGTCGCTTCGGCGACCAGCCTGAACGACGAAAGGCCTGGTGAGGATTGCAGCAGCCGAATGAAAGGCCGCAAGCCATAGGCCAGTCGCGTTCAACTCGAAGGCGCGGCCAGGCTCAGAAAAACTGCTGCAATGAAAAAGGCCGACATCGCTGTCGGCCTTCCTCACCCGCTTATCGCTCAGAGCGCATATTTTTGCAGGTTCGCCATCATTTCCTTGAGCGCCTCGACGTTATCCGCAGGGTTCGCAGCGCCTTCGAAATCGCAGATGCGCTGCCACTGGGCCGCGATGTCCTCGGGGCTGAAACCAGCCTTGGGATCGAAGCCGGCGCACAGGCTGCGCTCCCAACGCACCTTGCCGACCCAGCCGCCGCCAACCTCGAACAGGCCGCCGGTGTCCTGGCAGGTCGCACTGCCGAGATAAACCACCAGCGGGCTGACCAGCTCAGGCTTGAGCTGCTCGAACACCTGCGGCGGGATCAGGCCCTCGGTCATGCGCGTGGCGCCAGTTGGCGCGATGGCGTTGACCAGGATGTTGTTCTTGCGGCCCTCGATGGCCAGGGTGCGAGTCAGGCCGTAGAGGCCGAGCTTGGCCATGCCGTAGTTGCTCTGGCCAAAGTTGCCGTAGATTCCGGAGGTGGACGAGGTGAAGATCACGCGGCCAAAGTTCTGTTCGCGCAAATAAGGCCAGGCGGCGTGGGTGGTCTTGTAGGCGCCTTCGACATGAACCTTGTAGACCAGGTCCCAGTCGGCGTCTTCCATCTTGTGAAAGCTCTTGTCGCGCAGGATACCGGCATTGTTGACCAGCACGTCGATACGACCGAAATGATCGAGCGCAGTCTGTACGATCTTGTCGCCATCGGTGACCGAGTCGTGGTTGGCCACTGCAATGCCGCCGAAGGCGCGAATTTCTTCAACTACCTTGTCAGCAGCGGACGCATTGGCGCCTTCACCGTGCGTGCTACCACCCAGATCATTGACCACCACCTTGGCGCCATGGCGGGCGAACAATAGTGCATGGGCTCGGCCCAGGCCACCGCCAGCACCGGTGACTATGACCACTTGATCTTCGAAACGGATGGCATCGCTCATCGACAGCTTCCTCGGGCAGGTTGTGAATGCCCCGAGTGTCAGGCAGCCCCGCGTGCTTCACAAGGCGCGCGGGGCCCCTGAATGACGGCCGATAATGCGACCTTATACGCGTTAGCTACCGGAGCCAGAGCCCGAGCCACCGCCGGTCCCGGAACCACCCGTGCCAGTGCCGGAACCACCGGTCCCAGTGCCGCCAGTGCCGGTACCATTACCCGAGCCGCCACCGCTACCGCCGGGGTTGCCATCGGTGTTGGGACCCTGAACCGGTGGGATGCCTTCGCCATCATCCGCCGGGTTCATCGGGTTGGTGTCCCCAGGAGTCATGGGCGTGGTCGGCCCCGGAGTATCCGGAGTATCGGCCTCGCCGGCCGCGAAGGCAGGCAGTGTCATTGTGCCCAGAATCCCGCTCAACAGCAGTGCAGATAACTTCTTGTTCATGAGTAACCTCGACTTTTCTGTGAGTGACACAGTTACTGAGTCACTCACCGTTGCGTAGGTTCGACAAAAATTATCGCAGCTGCAGCCCGGCCCATTTCACGCCAGACGAATCAGGCTCAGGTGGTTGTACAAATGCAGTACGTGCGCTTGGGCATATTCGCCGTGCTCCAGCGCGCCATAGGCGAAGTGAGGCTGCAGCGCGCCCTGATGCGCGGCGAAACGCGCGAAGGCCGCCTGCAGTCGCTGCAGAGCCAGTGCCTGGCTGGCCGGCTCGCTCAGATCGGCCGCGCCGGGAATGGCCTCGTCCAGGGGATGGCGCATGGCGCCGCGGGCGCTGAACACGGCGAAAGCGGCAGGTCCCAGACTGTGGCGAAACCAGGCCGGCTTCAATTCGGGATAGCCGTCGATGGAGTAATCGATGCTCTGCGCACAATGATTGAACACCTCGCTCGGGCTCCAGCCGCTGACGCTATGCAGTGCCCTGCCCTGCAGATCCGCCAGTACCCGACGCGCCCCATCCAGGCTGACAGCGGCAGGCCGCGGGCCAGTTGGTAATGCCCAGTAACCGGCGCCGAGCACGGCAGCTCCGCTTACTGCTGCGCCTTTGAGCAGGGTACGTCTATGCATGCAAGCTCCTTGCGTGGCGAAACTCAAGATAATGTTCGAGCACCGCAGCCGGGGCTTCGATTTGCGGATAGTGGCCGATGCCATCGAGCAGCACCGTATCGGCGTCTGCGATCAGCTCGCGGTAGCGCGCCACCATGTGCGCGCCTGAAATCGGGTCGAAGGCGCCATCGATCACCCGCATCGGCACTGCAGTGGCCTGCATCGCCGTGACCCAGCGCTGCCGCTGCAGACGCCGTTCGGGCATGTAGCGAATCAGGCGATGCATGACGGCCGGGCCGTTGTTGTGCTTCACCAGTTGCCACAGCGCATCCAGCTCGACGTCGCTGGCCTGGGTCTGCGGACCGAAGATGCGGGCGAAACTCTGCGCCAGCTTGCGCCGCGAGAACACTCTGCCGAGCAACGGCCCAAGCGGCCCGAGCAGCAATTTCTGCACACGCACCGGATGATGCGTTTCGGGGAACAGACCGCCATTGAGGAACACGCAACTGGCCAGTTGCAGGTGTCCGTCCTGATGCCGGGCGATCAGTTCCTGGGCCACGCTGTCGCCATAATCGTGGGCCAGCACGTGCACCGGTCGCCGTTCACCGATATGGGCCAGCAGCGCCTGCTGCAGGTCGGCCTGCTCCAGCAGACTGTAGGCATGGCCGCGCGGTTTGGCCGAATAGCCGAAGCCGAGCATGTCGCAGGCGATCAGCCGATAACGCGCAGCCAGCGGCGCCCACAGGCGGTGCCAGTCCCAGCTGGCGCTGGGAAAGCCATGAATCAGCAGTAGCGGCTCGGCTTCGGCGTCACCGGCAAGCCAGTAACGGATGGCGTGGCCGCGAAAGTCCAGCGTCTGGCCTTGTGCGCGCCACTGCTCCAGGGCGATGCCTGGCAGCTCGCTCACTGGTCGTAACCCGGCATCTGCTGGTCCAGCTTGCGCAGCAGCGCCGGCCAGGGCAGCGAGCCGCCCATGCCCTGCGGCGTTTTCATCACGCCTGCGATCATCGTCCGCGCGCCATCGAGAATCTGCTGCGGAATATGGATCAGCTCGGCGCCGCCGCTCTGTGCCATGACCTGGATCTCGCAAGCCCTCTGCAGGATGAACATGCCGAGGAAGGCATCGGCGATACCGCCGAAAGCGGTGAGCAGGCCGTGGTTGGGCAGGATCATGAAGTTCTTGTCGCCCAGGTCGGCCTGCAGCCGCGCCTTCTCGTCATGGTTCAGCGCCACCCCCTCGTAGCCGTGGTAGGCCAGGCTGGCGAGGACGAACAGCGACTGCTGCGACAACGGCAGCAGCCCCTGCTTCTGCGCCGACACGGCGATGCCCGCCGGGGTATGGATGTGCAGCACGCAGCCCACGTCGTGGCGCACCTCGTGCACCGCGCTGTGGATGGTGTAACCGGCAGGATTGATGTCGAACGGGCTGTCCATCAGCTTGCCGCCCGCCAGATCGACCTTGACCAGACTGGATGCGGTGATCTCGTGGAACATCAGGCCATAGGGGTTGATGAGGAAGTCCTCGGTCCCCGGCACCTTGGCGGAAATATGGGTGAAGATCAGGTCATCCCAGCCATAGAGCGCGATCAGCCTGTAGCAGGCGGCGAGATCGACGCGCGTGCGCCATTCGGCTTCGGAGACCTGATTTTTCACGGCAGGGAGTTTCAGCGGAGCATTCACGGCGGCACCTCGATGTTCTTGTTGATCGGTGGTGTCCGCAGTCTAGCCATGCGCCTGCATGGCGGTAGTTGCCGTGGCAGCCATGTTGATGGCTTTGCGGGTCAAAGCGCCCATGTACCCTGGGGCGATAAGGGCTTATTCGCTGCCCTTATCGATCAATCAAGCCTGCCCTGCTGCGGTCAGCAATGACGCGCGCGCCAGCAGATCAGGCCTTCAGGGCCGCTGCGAAGGCTTGCAGCCAGGGCTCGGCGTCGGTTTCCGGGGTGACGGTTTCGCTGGAGTCCAGACGCAGCATCTCGACCACTTCGCGCAGGCCCAACTCGGCATAGAGTTCGCGGATCAGTTCACCACCGCCGCAGAACGAGTCGTAGCTGGAGTCGCCCAGCGCCAACACCGCCCCCGGCTTGCCAGCCCAGGCCGGGAGGCGGTCGCGGATCTCGCTGTACAACGGCAGCAGATTGTCCGGCAGCTCGCCCATGCCGGTAGTGGAAGTGACGGTAAGAAAGGCGTCCGGGGCGAAGGCCAGCAGCTCATCGAGGCTCATGTCCGCTTTGTACCAGGCTTCCAGCCCGGCGGCCTTGAGTTGACGTTCGGCGTGGCGTGCGACTTCCTCGGCCGTGCCGTAGACCGAACCCGAGACGATGGCGACTTTCATGAAAACTCCAGAAACAGGAAAAACGCCGCACATTATGCAGCAAGTGGAAAGCCCGACTCGATGTTTTAGAATGCAGCGCATATCCATCGCGGAATCGGACCCATGATCAATGCCAAGCTGCTGCAACTGGTAGTCGACGCCTCCAACGATGGGATCGTGGTGGCCGAGCAAGAGGGCGAGGACAATATTCTGATCTACGCCAACGCGGCGTTCGAACGCCTCACCGGCTACTCCTGTGACGACATTCTTTATCAGGATTGCCGCTTCCTGCAGTCCGGAGATCGCGCCCAGATCGGCTTGCAGGCCATTCGCGATGCAGTCAAGGCGAGCAAACCCTGCCGCCAGATCATTCGCAACTACCGCAGGGATGGCAGCGCCTTCTGGAACGAGCTGTCGATCACGCCGGTACTCAACGAAAGCGATCAACTGACCTATTACATCGGCATTCAGAAAGACGTTACCGAGCAAGTCGAAGCCAGGCAGCGTGTGCGCGAACTCGAGACCGAAGTGGCCAGGCTTAAGGCTGAATTGGCACTTCTGAAAAGCTGACGAACGGGCAAAACTATCGTTCGTGACGGCAGTCAAAGAGGTTTACCCTCCTTGCAGTATCAATTCCATGCAAAGCGACCCGCTGCTGACCCAGGACGAGCTGGACTTCATCCAGCAGACTCTCTCCACGCCTCCGCATGCGCGACGCCCGAGCGTAGCGCCGCAACTGGCGCTGGGCGAGCGACTCAGTGAACTGCTGAGCCGGCTGGGCGATGAAGAGCACCTGAGCCTGGATACTCACAGCGACAATCAACACCTCAGCTTCCCGCTACGCCTCATTCAGGATGAACAGAGCCATTCACGCCTGGAGCTGGGTGCGCCTCTGATCTTCGAGCAGGGGGTGAGCGAGCGGCCTTGGCGTTTGGTCCTGCCCACGGCGCTGGCGTTACTGGACAGCAGAGAGCGGCCCAGCGGCCTGCAAGCGCTGGAGCTGTCCAATAGCGGAATGTTGGTGGAATACCGCAAGGCTGGCACACCGGCCAAGGATCAGCTGCTGCAATTGCTGCTGCCTCAGGAGCAGCGCGTTCAACTGCGCGCCCGACTGGTCAGACGGGTCAGCAAAACGCGCTACGCCTACAGCCTGCAGACGCTGCATGCCGAAGACGAGCAGACATTGCGCCAATACCTGTTCGATCGGCACAGCGAGCAGCAACTGCACACTGTAACCGTCGACTGAAATTCCGATGGTGCAGGCCGTCTCAGGTATCCAGACGGCCCGCGAGGTACTGCTGCAAACGACGCTGCATCAGGCGGCCCTCGTTACCCAGGCAGGCGATGGGCGAGCCAGCGAGGCTCTCCTCGGCCAGATCGGCACTGTCACCGGCAAGCGCCACCGGACACTCCAGGCTGAGCGCCAGGCGTACAAGCTGCCGTGGCAATGCCTCACCTGGCGGTTGATTACTGAAGAACACCAACGCCTGCGGGCGCATGCGCTCGCAAACTAGCGTCAGATCGGTCATCGGCACACCCGGCCCCATCACCGTGACCTCGATGTCCTGACTGCCGAGGAGCAAGGCCGCAACCAGTAATTCGAGTTCACGGCAGTGGCTGGGTAGCGCCACCAGCAGCACCCGTTCGCGGGACTCGCCTCGGCTTAATTGCAGGCGTTGCCAGCAACGCCCACGCAGGAAACCATCGAGCAGCAACCACTCGGCGCGCTGGCCTACCTCGTCCTGACGCAGCAGCAACTCCTGCCAGATCGGCATGAGAATGTCCTGAAAGACCACCGGCAGCGGGTAACAGGAAAAGATCTGCCCATACAGACGCTCGAGGCGGGCCTCGTCGAAGTTCTGCAGCGCGCTGCGCAGCTGATCCTGCCACTGACTCCAGTCGTCACTGCTGACATCGTCGTAAGCCGGAGCGGCAACACTGCGACTGCTGGCGCGCTTGGCCAGAATCGAGCCGACCTTGCTGACCGCAACCCCGCGCTCGATCCAGGCCAGGATGCTGCGTACCGCGTCGATGTCGGCCTGCGAATAGAGGCGATGGCCGCTGTCTGTCCGCGTCGGCTGGATCAGGCCGTAACGCCGCTCCCAGGCACGCAGGGTGACCGGGTTGACGCCGGTAAGGCGCGATACCTCGCGAATGGGGAACAACTCTTCCTGCTTCAAAGCACTGGACGCAAGCGATGTGACGGAGGCGAATTCAGGCATGGCTTCGGGCATCACGGCAATGAATTGAGCGGTCATTGTAACTTAGCATCGGAAAACTGACATTGTGCAAAAATTATACAAGATGAGCCAATGCATAATTGTTCTGTCCTTAGAGCTGTTATTACCATGACAACCGCCCACCCTGTCGATTCGCTAGGCGTCTGATCGCACCAGCTTTCTGGAAATAACGGCCGCCTGCCTCCATCTGGCGCATCCCCGCACCCCGACGGGGCGGCGCACTGCCACAACGACATCCCGTGCGCAGCGACGCTCGCCATCGGGAGGGGCTGGCTAATTTTCATGGAACGGGAATAATCCTTGCTGCACTTTTCATCGAGCACACCACCCCGTGTTCGATCGTGCCGACACCACACCCGGCTGACGGCAAATATTCGAGGAGATACACGATGTCCCCCGTTACCCTGATGGTGGCGCGCCGCGTCGCCAATGGCCGTTATCACGACTTCATCGCCTGGCTGCGTGAAGGCGAGCACCTGGCCACCGACTTTCCCGGCTATCTCGGCTCCGGAGTATTGGCACCGCCTGCCGGCGACGACGAATTCCAGATCGTTTTCCGTTTCAGCGACGAACAGACCATGGCTTCCTGGGAGCATTCCGCTTCGCGCCAGGCCTGGCTCCAGCGCGGCGCTGGGCTCTTCGCTCAACCCCAGGAAAAGCGCGCGGTGGGTCTCGACGCCTGGTTCGGCAGCGCCCACCGCCAGCCACCACGCTGGAAGCAGAGCGTAGCGATCTGGCTGGCGTTCTTTCCGGTTTCTCTGGCCTTCAACCTGCTGTTCGGCCCCTGGCTCGCCGATCTGTCACTGACCATGCGTGTGTTGTTGTCGACACTGGCCCTGACGCCACTGATGACCTACCTGTTCATTCCGCTTTCCACTCGCCTGCTCGAACCCTGGTTACAAGGCAACTACCCGCAACGCCTGAGCAAACGAGCCGCCAGCATCGGCAAATCCTGAATGTGCTTTGTCCCTATCGGCCAGCCTCGAGCTGGCCGATTTGATTTGTATAAGCCAGCAAAACCTATACAAAAATAAAACTCGTATAAGCGAGGTACAAAAACGCCCCACTCTAGACTCCGTGATAAAAAGCCTTGTAACTCAGCAAAATAGGCAAAATCGTCAAGCTTGATAGCAAAACCACATGACGCCCATGGTTGTACAACCTGCAGCTCTGGTATAGCTTTACCTTCGGCCTGGTGAATGCCGCCTGCCACTGGTCAGGTATCCCGAGGCGGTACGAACCAGGCCTTCATTCAAATCTGCGAGTCGTACATGAGCGCTGCCAGCTTCCCCATCCTGATCACCGGCGCCGGCCAGAGGGTTGGCCTGTACTGCGCCGAGCGCCTGCTCGACGAAGGCCAGTCGGTCATCGTCAGCTACCGTCAGGAGCGCGACAGCATCGGCCGACTGCGTGAGCGCGGCGCAATTGCTCTGCAGGCCGACTTCAGCGATGAAGTGGGGATTCTCGCCTTCATCGACAGCCTCAAGGCGCAGTGCAGCGGCCTGCGCGCGATCGTCCACAACGCCTCGCAATGGCTGGCCGAAATGCCGGGCGATGAAGCCGAAGCCTTCCGCCAGCTGTTCAGCGTGCACATGCTTGCCCCTTACCTGATCAACCTGCATTGCAGCGACCTGTTGCTGCAGTCGGAATACGCCGACATCGTTCACGTCAGCGACGACGTGGTACGCAAGGGCAGCGCCAATCGCCCCGCATACTGCGCCAGTAAGGCCGGCCTGGAGAGCCTGACGCTGTCTTTCGCCGCGCGCCTGGCTCCACGTATCAAGGTCAACGCCATCGCCCCGGCGTTGCTGATGTTCAACGAAGGCGATGACGAGGCCTACCGAACCAGGGCCCTGGCCAAATCAGCGCTGGGCATAGAACCCGGCCCGCAGGCCTTCTACCAGAGTTTGCGCTATCTGCTGGACAACCCCTACGTAACCGGAACCACCCTTACCCTCAACGGCGGCCGCCACCTCAAGTGAGGCGACTGCCCAGGACACTGCCATGAGCGAACCCCTATCCCAGCAATACCGCGAAATCATCAAGGGCCTCGGTGAAAACCCGGAGCGCGAGGGCCTGCTCGACACCCCGAAGCGGGCCGCCAAGGCCATGCAGTACCTTTGCCATGGCTATCAGCAGTCGCTGGAGGAGATCGTGGGCAGCGCGCTGTTCGAGTCCGACAATGACGAGATGGTGATCGTCAAGGACATCGAGCTGTACTCGCTGTGCGAGCACCACCTGCTGCCCTTCATCGGCAAGGCGCATGTCGCCTACATCCCCACCGGCAAGGTGCTCGGGCTGTCGAAAGTAGCGCGCATCGTCGACATGTACGCACGTCGCCTGCAGATCCAGGAGAACCTGACCAAACAGATTGCCGACGCGATTCAGCGCGTGACCAACGCTGCCGGTGTCGCCGTGGTGATCGAGGCCAAGCATATGTGCATGATGATGCGCGGGGTGGAGAAGCAGAACTCGGTGATGAGCAGCTCGGTGATGCTTGGCGCGTTCCGCGAGTCCTGCAACACTCGCCATGAATTTCTGCAATTGATCGGACGGAACAACTAATGCCGCGACTGGAACCCGGAATGGCGCGCATCCGCGTCAAGGACCTGCGCCTGCGCACCTACATCGGCATCAAGGAGGAAGAGATCAACAACAAGCAGGACGTGCTGATCAACCTGACCATCCTCTATCCGGCGGTCGACGCCGTGCAGGTCAACGACATCGAACACGCCCTGAACTACCGCACCATCACCAAGGCGATCATCGCCCACGTCGAAGGCAATCGCTTCGCCCTGCTCGAACGCCTGACTCAGGAAATTCTTGACCTAGTCATGGCTCACCAGGCCGTGCGCTATGCCGAAGTCGAAGTGGACAAGCCGCACGCTCTGCGTTTCGCCGAGTCGGTATCCATCACCCTCGCTGGCCACCGCTGACAGCTTCCATCTGGCGGCTTGTCGCTCCCCGACGACGCTTTTATCATCGCCGCCACCATCTCCGGAGAGCCCACCATGACCGAGCAAGAACGCCTCGAACTGGAAGCTGCAGCCTTTCGCGCCCTGGTCCAGCACCTGCGCACGCGCCCCCACGTGCAGAATATCGACCTGATGAACCTGGCCGGTTTCTGCCGCAACTGCCTGTCGAAATGGTACAAGGCCGCCGCCGACGACCTCGGCGTCGACGTCAGCGCCGACCAGGCCCGCGAAACCGTGTACGGCATGCCCTATGCCGACTGGAAGGCCAAGTATCAGAAAGAAGCGTCGGCCGAACAGCAGGCCGCATTTGCCAAAGGAAAGCATCAATGACCGCTCTGAACGAACTGCGCAGCCGCCTGCAGCAGGACGATTACGCCTTCAGTGAAACTCTGGCCTTCGTTGCCGAGCACTACGACTATCAGCCCAGCGCCTTTCGCAATGGCGACGTAGATAACGCTGCGGGGCAGAACGAAGGCTCCTGCAAGACCCTGGGCCTGGCGCTGCTGGAAGGTTTGAGCAAGGACGAGGCGCTACGCGCCTTTGGCGAACACTACCGCAGCGTAGTGGCCACACCGCAGGGCAGCGATCACGGCAACATTCGTGCACTGATGGCCCACGGCCTGGAAGGCGTGAAGTTCGAGCTGCAACCGCTCAAGCGCAAAGCCTGAATCGGTAGCGCAAAAATTTGCACTCTTGTCGGCAAAAGCTGACAGACATCACACTGACATCGCTTTATGCTGCGCGCCTACAATTCATCGAACACGAGGGAACGTGTTCCGCGCGCAGTCGCCCTTCCCTCCTGTTTCGCATCCGGCATGGAGTCGAGCGATGCAGCAGACCTTGGTATGGAAGCCCAGGCACACCCCCGGCGTGGAAACGCTCCGTCTGAATCAGGATGCCCATGGCATTCACGCCACCAGCCACCTCATGCAGGTCATCAGGGGCAACAGCATCGCTGCCAACTACCTGATCGATTGCGACGCACGCTGGCGCTTCCGCCGCCTCTGGCTCAAGGTCGACAACCACGGCCAACGCAAGCTTTCCCTGGAGCGAGACCTGCGCGGCAACTGGCTGCTCAATGGCGAGCTGCGCCCCGAATTGCAGCGATGCCAGCACGTCATGCTCTCCGCCTCGCCCTTCACCCACACGCCCTTGCTACAACGTAGCGCCCTGGAAACCGGGCAAAGCGACGAGATGCAGGTCGCCTACATCGATCTCGTCAACCTCAAGGTGGAGCCGCGCCAGCAACGCTACCAGTGCCTGCACCGCCGCCCTGGGGAAAACCTCTATCGCAGCCAGGCCGAAAACCAGGCGCAGGAAGAGTTGAGCGTCGACGACCAGGTGCTGCTGCTCAACGCCAACGAACAATACCTGCGCCAGAACCCGCGCGAGCTGAAGGCCAGCGCGCAGGTCTGACATACCACACTAGATCGGCAACTGACCGAACGCCCAACGCAACAGGAAGAACACCAGCAGCCCACCGCCAATGGTCGCCAGCAAGTGCCGCGTGAACGCGGCGATGGCGATGGCGGCGACGCCCGCCAGCAGGTAGGCGTTGTTCCAGGTCAGCGCCCAGTGCTGCCCGTCAGGCAGCAGCATGCCGGGCACCACGATGGCCGTGAGCACGGCCGTTGGCACATAGTGCAGCCCCTGCCTGACCAGGGGCGGAAAACGCAGGTCAGGGAAGGCGAACAGGCTATAGCGGGTTACGAAGGTGATCGCCAGCATGCCCAGGATCAGCAACCAGATATCCATCAGACCAACTCCCCCTGCAGCGCCGGCTTGCGCCGCTCCAACCAGACGCCGACGACGATGCCGCTGGCCGCAGCAGCCATCAGGCCGAGCTTGTACGGCAAGGCATGGCAGGCCAGCGCCACGGCGCCCGCGACCAGGGCCGCAGCCACCTGCGGCCGGTTGCGCAGCATGGGTACGACGATGCCGATGAACGTCGCCAGCATGGCGAAGTCCAGCCCCCACTCGCCGATGTTCGGCACTGCCTGGCCAAACAGCACACCCACCAGCGTGCACAGCTGCCAGTTGCAGTACATGGCCAATGCCGCGCCGAAAAAATACCAATGGCGATAGGTATCCTGGTCGCTACGCGCATAGCGCTGTACCACCACCGCATAGGCCTCGTCGGTCAGGCCGAAGGCCAGCGGCACGCGCCAGCGCTTGGGCAAGTGGCGCACGTGGGGCTGCATGCTGGCGCTGTACAGGGCATGACGCAGATTGACCACGAAGGTGGTCAGCAGCACCACGGCGATGCCGGCGCCACCGGCCAGCAGGCTGATGGCGATGAACTGTGCGGAACCGGCGAATACCAGGGCGGACATGCCCAGGGTTTGCCAGGGATCGAGCCCGGCGGCGCCAGCCAGACTGCCGAAGATGATGCCGAAGGGAATGGCGCCGAGCAGCATCGGCAGCATATCGCGGGCGCCTTGAGTGAATTCGTGATGACGGGACATGGAACCTCCTTGGGCAGCCGAGCTTAACCGGGCCACCGAAGCAGGTCTTGAACGTTCTTGCGCAGAATGGTGCGACCAGCGCTGCGGCGCCGCATGCTCATGCGGCGCCGCAGTCAGGCTAGGCGCGGAACCGCCCGACCAGTCCGTGCAGTTGCTCGGACAGTTGCGCCAGCTCCTGCGAATCGCGGTGCGCCGACTGCGCCAGGTTCTCCACCAGCAGCGCGTCGTTCTGGATCTGGGCGATATGGCGGTTGATGTCCTCGGCGACCTGATGCTGTTCTTCCGCGGCAGTGGCGATCTGGGTGTTCTGATCGCGGATATGATCCACCGCGCCGCGAATCTGCTCGAAGCTGTGGCTCGCCAGGCTGATGCGCTCGACGCTGGCTTGCGACATCTCCAGGCTGTTCTGCATCTGCCGGGTGACTTCCTGCGTGCGTCGCGCCAGGCCACCGAGCAGGCTGTCGATCTCGCCGGTGGAGTCGGCGGTACGCTGCGCCAGGGCCCGAACCTCGTCGGCCACCACCGCGAAGCCTCGTCCCTGATCACCGGCACGGGCGGCCTCGATGGCCGCGTTGAGCGCCAGCAGGTTGGTCTGCTCGGCAATCGAACGAATGGTGCCGAGAATCGCGTTGATGTTCTGGCTGTCCTGTTCGAGCGCCTGCAGCGCCAGCGCCGACTGCTTGAGGTTGTCGCTCAGGCGCGACACGCTGTCGGTGGCATCCTCGATCTGCGCCTGCCCGGCATGCACCTGGCGTTGGCCATCATCGGCAGAGGTGGCGGCCTCACTGCACGAGCGCGCCACCTCGTTGGCAGTGGCGACCATCTCGTTGAAGGCCGTCGACACCATCTCCACTGCACCGCGTTGGCGCTCGGCCACGTCGGTCATGTCCTGGGCCACCCTCGTCGAGCCATCGGAGGTCTGACGCAGGGCGGCCGAGGCCTCTATGATGCGCTGCACCAACTGACGGATAGTACCGAGGAACTGGTTGAACCAGCGCGCCAGCAGGGCCGTCTCGTCCTTGCCCTGGATATTCAGGCTGCGCGTCAGGTCACCTTCACCCTGCGCGATACCTTCCAGGCCGCTCGCCACGCTGCGAATCGGGTTGACGATCAGCTTGGCGAACAGGGTACCGACCATGGCGAACACCAGCCCCAGGATCAGCACGATCACGCCGACCTGCCAGGCCAGGTCATTGGCCTTGGCCATGACCTCGTCGTGCTCGATCAGGCCGATGAAGCGCCAGCCCAATGTCGGCGACGACCAGATATTGGCCATGTAATGGGTGCCGTTGAGTTCGACTTCCAGCAAGCCGTCGGCGCCAGCCATGCGCGCGTAGTCACCACCGAGATCGGCAAGGGATTTGAAGTTGTTCCCGGCATTCTGCGGGTCGACCAGAACGTTGCCGCTGTCCTCCACCAGCATCAGGTAGCCGGTCTGGCCGATCTTGATCTGCTTGACCAGATCGGTGAGCTGCTTCAGCGAGACGTCGAGGCCGACCACGCCGGCGACCGTGCCCTGCGTGTCGTTGACGGTGCGCACCGTCCCGATCAGCACGGCATCGTCAGGCGCCCAGTAGTAGGCGGCGGTGCGCTGCGTTTTGCCCGGCGCCGACATAGCGGTCTTGTACCAGGGACGTATGCGCGGATCGTAACTGCTGAGCCCCGGATCGCTCGGCCAGATGGCATAGCCGCCGTCCACTCGCCCGTACGAAAGATAGGCCGTGGTCGGATGGGACTTGGCGAAGCGGTCGAAGATGCTTTCCAGCTCCTGGTTGGATTCCGGCAGCGGAGTGCTTGCCGCGTCCGCCGAGGAATAGTTCTTCAGGGTCGGAGCGGCGGTCATCTGCGGCAGGCTCGCCAGGTACTCGACGTTCTCGGTGATGCCCTTGAAGAACATGCCCATGGCGTTGTCGATCTGGCGTATCTCGCGGGAGCTGCCATCGAGGAAGTCGGCCTCAGCCTGCGCACGCAGGTTATAGATGACCACAGCGGCAACCAGGAGGATGGGCAGGCACGCAATCGCGACAAACGCACAGGTCAGCTTTTGTTTGATATTCATTCGATGAAGCCCTCGAGGGTAGTGGGTTCACCAGGCGCGCGCGCGACGACGAACCCTCAGGGACATTATCGGCTCGGCGATGAATGACTTGAGATGGCAAAGCGACCTATTGCTGTCGGTCAAAGACCGACAGTTGATTTTGTTTAATCTACCCGTGAACACTCAGCTCACTGCGTATGTCATTGATCGCGATCAGGCAGTTGGTTAAAGAAAAGCCTGAGTCGTACGATGACCTCCGTACGAGCTTCGTTCGCATAACCGTTGCTGACCGACGCCTGCCATATCCAAGTTGCAGACCAAGGCCAGATAAACGAGTCCATCCCTTCAATCCCCGACGCAGCCGATACAACGAAGCACTACAACACCGCAACAGCAGAGGGGCACCTAGATCCCTCGCAGCCTGCTTAGTCGCTGGCCCAAGGGGGGGCCGTCGACAATCGTCGTAACTTCGCCTGCCAACTATCCAATTCAAGACGATGAGGCAAGAAACAGATGCTTAAAAATGCCCCGCTGAGCGTGAAGCTACTGCTCATACTGATATTCCCATTACTTGGTTTCCTGGCGTTCGCTGGCGTCTATGTCACCGGCAAGTACCAGACCCTGACCGAGATGGATCGGACCGTGACCGCCAGCGGCGCGGCACAGAAGATCAGCGCCGTGATCACCGCCCTGCAACGCGAACGCGGCGCCAGCGGCGTGTTCATCGGCAGCAGCGGCACTGCCATGCGTGACAAGCTGGCCGAATATCGCCGTGACAGCGACGCCGCGGCGGACCATTTGCGCGCCCAGGGCTCGAACGACATGAACGAGGCCCTGCGCGCGCTCGACGAACTGGGCGCGTTGCGTCCGCAGGTCGATGCGCTATCGCTGAACAGCACCAACTCGGGCAGCCGCTACACCAACCTGATCCAGACCCTGATCGGCTACACCCACGCCCTCGAGGCGAGCGTCGACAACCCACAGATCCTGCGTGCGCTGGGTTCCCTCAACCAGTTCGTGGAAATGAAGGAGCGCGCCGGGCGCGAGCGCATGCTGCTCGGCCTGGTCTTCAACCAGAACCTCTTCGATGCCGCTTTGCTATCGCGTTTCAGCCGTAACCTGGGCGAATTCTCGGCCTATCTGGATGCCTTCGAACGCCGTGCCTCCACCAGCTTCCGCAGCAAGCTCGACAATGCGCTGCAGCAACCCGACTCACAAGAGGTGGCGCGCCTGCAACGCCTGGCCTTCGAAACCCCGCTCGGCACCCCGCTGGGCATCAAGCCCGAAGACTGGTTCAGGCTTTCCACCAGCCGCATCGACCTGATGGGTCAGCTCGAGGCCGAACTTGGCCAGAGCGTTGGCGACCTGGCGACCCAGGCGCGCGACGAAGCCGCCAGCAGCCTGTGGCTGACTATCGCAGCCATACTCGGCGTGCTGTCCGCCGTGGTGGTGCTGTCGCTGCTGATCATCCGCAACATCAAATCGGCGGTCAGCGATCTCAATCAGACCCTGGTGGCCCTGGCCAGACGCGATCTGACCGCGCACACGAGCTATGAAGGCGGCGACGAGTTCGGCGTTATCGCGCGCAACCTCAACAACATGGCCCAGCAGATCAGGGAAGTGATCGAGGAAATCGGTGGCGCTGCGGCGCAGGTCGCCACCGCCGCCGAAGAATCCTCGGCCGTGGCCCTGCAGACCAGCCAGAACGTGGCGCAACAGCGCCAGGGCACTGATCAGGTCGCCACCGCCATCAACGAGATGAGCGCCACCGTGCGTGATGTGGCGCGCAGTACCACCGAAGCCGCGGAAATGTCGCGCCGGGTCAACGACAGCACGCTGCAGGGCAAGAGCGAAATCGAGAGCACCGTGCGCCTGGTCCAGGCCCTGTCGACGCAGGCCGAACAGACCGCGCAGATCATCATCGAGCTGAAGCAGGAAAGCGATGCCATCTCCTCGGTGCTCGACGTGATCCGGGGCGTCGCCGAACAGACCAACCTGCTGGCCCTCAATGCCGCCATCGAAGCGGCCCGTGCCGGCGAGCAGGGTCGTGGCTTTGCCGTGGTAGCCGACGAGGTACGTCAGTTGGCACAGAAGACCCAGGACTCCACCGTCAGCATTCAGCAGATGATCAGCAACCTGCAGAGCGGCTCCGACCGCGCAGCCAGCTCCATGCAGGAAACCCTGGACAAGGCCCAGGCCGGCGCCAACAACGTGGTCAGGGCTGGCGACCTGCTGGTGGAGATCGCCGATGGTATCGCCAGCATCAGCGACCGCAATATCCAGGTGGCCTCGGCCGCCGAGGAGCAGAGCCTGGTGTCGGAGGAGATCAACCGCAATGTCAACGAGATCAACGACCTGGTGATTCAGGTCAGTGCCGCCGCCGAGCAGACCGCCGTAACCAGTCGTGAGCTGGCGCGTCTGGCCGATCACCAGCAGCAACTGGTGAACCGCTTCAAGGTAGGCTGAGGCATCGCGCCGCTCGGCCTGCCCAAAGGGTTTGCCGAGCGCGCTGTTCGAGAAAACGGCCCCGCCATCGTGCGGGGCCGTTTGGTTACCACTGGTGGCTGTAGCTCACCGTCAGCGTAGTGCCAGGCGCCGGCAGGTGGCTGGTGTTGTTGTTGCTGCGCAGTAGCTGGCTGTAGAGCGGGTAGTAATCGCGGTTGAACAGGTTCTGGATGCCCAGGCTGACCTTGTCCGCTTCGCTCAGGCGGTAGTCGCTGATGAGGTCGACGGTGGTATAGCCGTCCACGTCGCGGCGGCCGAAGCTGGCCTGGCCATCGATGCGATAGTCCTTGCTGGCGAAGTACGTGGCCTGCAGACGGTTGCTCCAGGCTTCGCTGGGGTTGTACTGCACGTAGGCGGTCAGCTTCAGCGGCGGCACGCGGAAACCGGTCATGTCGCGCCACTCGCCATTGTCCGGCTTCTCGCGGCCCTTCATCCAGGTAAAGGTGCCGCCCAGGCCCCAGGTTTCCTCCAGGCTCAGCCAGTCCAGGCTACCCTCGACACCGTGGATGCGCTCCTCGGTGCGGGTCAGGATCAGGCCGTTGTTGAAGCTCTGCACGTCACCGAGTTTCGAGGTGGTGTAGAACAGCGCCAGCGCGCCCTGCGTCTGCTCGCCCAGCGCACCGCGCCAGCCCAGCTCGTAGTTGTTGGTCTTCACCGGCTCCAGTTCGGAAGAGTCGATGTCGAAACCGCTGCGCGCATTGCGCAGCTGTACACCGATGTCCGGCAACTGGAAGCCCTGGCTGAAAGCCGCATAGATTTCCTGGCCGGCCAGCGGCGAATAGACCACACCGAGGTTGCCGAGCACGTCGTCATAACGCACCTTGCCGCCACTGACGGTCGCCGGGTTGGCATTGCGAATCTCTGACAACGGCACGAAGTCATCGAACTCGGCGGTGGCGTACTCGTAGCGCAGACCACCATCGACCGACCACTGCTCGTTGATGCGATGACGCAGCTGAGCGAAGGCGCCGGTACTGATGGTGGTCAGCTCGGGCATGTAGGTGAGCTTGCCGATCTTCTCAAAATCCCGACCGCCGCTGGCGTCGTAGCGCGCAGCGTCGAAGATGTCGAGCGGCATGTCGCTGCGCTCGTGGTTGAAGTCGCCACCCCAGACCAGCTCGGTGTTCTCGCCCAGCGGTGTGCTCAGGGTGAAGCGACTGCCGAGAATCTCGCTGTTCTGCATCACCTGATCGACGAAGCGCCCACGGGTGGCGACGCCACGTGCGTCGAAGGGGGTGAAGCGGGTGAAGTAGTCGCGATAGTAGAGCTGCGCGGACAGACGACTGCCGAGCAGATCGGCGTGGTCGTATTGGAGGTTGGCCAGGGTGTTCTTGATACGGTTCTGGGTATCCAGTTTCAGGCCTTTGAGCGGCTGCGCCGGCACGCTGCCGGCGGGCAGCGTGGCAACTGCAGGGTCGGCGGTGTAGTCGCTGTCCTGCTTGGCATCGGAATGGCTGAGGGCCAGTTGGATACGCTGATCCTCATCGATACGCAGGCCCAGTTTGCCGCCGATGTTGAAGCTGTTGGAGTCGAACAGGTCGCCCTGGCTCGGTTCGGGAGCGATGCGCTTGCCGTCCGCGTCGAACGAGCCACCGACATGGCGCACACCGAGGTCGAAGGCGTAGTCGACCTTCCCCTGCGCGCCGGACAGATGATGCTGCAGTTCACCGCCCAGGCTGTCGCTGTCCAGCTGGGTCAGCGAGGACGAGCCACGGAGGGTGGTTTCGGCCCGGCTCTCGCCACCGGCCGGACGGGTGGTGATGTTGACGATGCCGCCGGTGGCGCCGGCACCGTAGATCGCACTGCTGCCATGCACCACTTCGACCCGCTCGATCAGCGCCGGGTCGATGCTGGCAAGGTTGCGTGAGGAGTCGCGGTTGGTATTGAGCGGCACACCGTCGACCAGGATCAGCATGGTGCGCCCGCGCAGAGTCTGGCCATAGTCGGTGATGGTGCGGCTGGAATTGGACATGCCCGGCGTGACCTTGGCCAGCAAGGTGGCCAGGCTGTCGGAACCCTGACGCAACTGCTCGAGTTTTTCGCGTTCGATCACATCGACCTGGCGCACCTGTGGAACCAGGCTGCTGGAGGTACGCGTGGCGGTCACGTCCATCGCCCCCAGTTGCAGTGGCGCGGCACTCGGCGCCTGCGACAGCGCGGCCTCGCGAGAAACGATGATGAAGGTGTTCTCGCCCTGCTGGTGAACCTCCAGGCCACTGCCTTCGAGCAGGCGCTGCAGGGCCTCGCCGGTGCTGTAGCGACCACGCAGCTCACCGGCCTGCTTGTCGCTGGCGATGTCGCTGGAGAAAAGTATCTGCGCGGCAGACTGGCCGGCCAGGGCATTGAGCGACTGTTCGAGCGGCGCGGCAGGCAGGTCGAAATCGACTTCGTTGGCGGCCTGCACCATCGACGACAAGCCCAGCAGCAGGCTGCTGGCCAACAGGTTAAGGCGCAGTTTCGGGGTTCTCACGTGGGGGGCTCCGGGAATGAAAAGAGGGCGTTCCTGGAGATAGCCGCCGCTACGCGGGCAAAACCCTACCTCACGACGAAAATTATTTTTTGGCCTGACGCCGGCTCAGCGTCGGCACGCCATCGGGCCCCGTCGTCAGGTCCACTGGCAGGATCTTCGGCAACAGCGCCGGCAATCCCTCCAGGCGCGAGCGTTCGAAGCGGCCGGATACCGGTAGCTCAGCCAGGCTGGCGTCCGACAGATTGACGCGGATACCGGTATGGCGCTGCAGCGCATCGAGCACCTCACCCAGCGGTGTGCGCTCGAAAACCAGACGACCATCGACCCAGGCGGCGCTCGCCTCGGCATCGACCCGCGTGACCGTGCCAAGCTCACCGGCGCGTACCCGCACCTGCTCACCCAGGCTCAGCAGCAGCGTATCGCCGCGGCCGTGTACAGCCACCCTGCCCTCGCTCACCGTGACCTGCACCTCGTCGCCCAGTCGGCTGACGTTGTAGCGTGTGCCAACCACGACAATCCGCGTAGCACCGGCCTGGGTCAGGAATGGTCGGTAGCTCATCGGCGCAACCGCGAACAGCGCCTGGCCGGCCTGCAATTCCACACGGCGGCTACGCAGGTGCCAGCTCACCCGAATACGGCTGTCACCATCGAGCGTCACCTGGCTGCCATCAGCCAGGGCAATGGTCTGTACCTGCCCAGGAGCGCTGGCATGATCCTCGTTGCGATAGGCAGGGTCGAGCCAGATCAGGCCACCGGCCATAGCCAGCGCGGCGGCGAACAGCCCCACCGTGGAGCCCGGCGAGCGCCTGCTGCGCTTGACCGGCGCCGGCAGGGGAAAGCGCGCCTTGAGTGCCTCGCGGTGGCGAGCGATGGCGTCGTCGGCCGGGATGCGGTCGTCCTCGTGCGGCGGCTGACGGTTCACGGCGCTACCCGCTCCAACCAGGCCAGGCACTTGCTCATGCCCACGCGCAGGTGCTTTTCCACCGCCTTGAGGGAAATCCCTAGCTGTTCGGCTACCGCCTGCTGGGGCAACTCGTGGATCTTGTGCATGACGAACACCTGCTGGCAGCGCGGCGGCAATTCGGCAATCGCCGCACACAGACGATCCAGCTCATCGGCCGTTTCGAGACAGCGCTCCGGCCCCGGAGCGGCACTGGCTACCTCCGGCAACTGCGTCTGCTCGTCTACCCAGGCCTGCCGTCGCCGCTCGCTACGGTAATGACTGACGGCGCGGTCATGGGCGATCTTGCGCAGCAGCGCCAGTGGCACACGCACACCCTCCTTCTCCGGTGCTTCCAGCAACTGGACGCAAACGTCGTGGACCACCTCGCGTGCCGTCTGGCGATCGCCGAAGCGGCGACGCACCGAGTCGACCAGTTCGTCGTAATGACGAACCAGCGCGGCGAGCAGAGAGGTATTGGCGGAGGAATGGGACAAGGGAGCGCTTCGCTGCCAATTGGATGAGCGCGAATATAAGTGAGAATTCTTTTCAGTTAAAGCACTACAACAAGGATCGCTATCGGCTTGAGGCCAATGGCCTCGACCGACTATGGGGTGCCTCTAAAAACGTAAGCGAGGCAGTCAGCGCAAGGCAAAAACAAGCGAAAAAGCGGAGTTTACGAGTTGTAAATGAGCATTTTGAGCTTGTTTTTAACGCAGCGATGACAACGCAGGTAGTTTTTAGAGGCACCCTATGGTGGCCTGCATGCACAAGGAGCCCTGCCATGAAAGCCACGCTTCGCCCGGCCACCGTAGCCGATATCCACACGCTATTCGACATTCGCACCAGCGTCGTTCAGAACCACCTTTCCCGCGAGCAGATGGCCGAACTCGGCATTACACCTGCTGCCTTGGCCGAGGCCATCGACCAGGCGCCGTGCGCCTGGATAGCTGAACTGGGCGGTGTTGCGGCAGGCTTCGCCATGGTCGATCTCGAAGCCGGCGAACTGTTCGCCTTGTTCGTTCGCCCGCAAGCCGAAGGCCATGGCCTCGGTCGCCTGTTGCTGGGTGCGGCGGAGACTGCGCTATTCCAGCATCACGAGTCGATCTGGCTGATCACCGATGGCCATGAAAGCATCCGCGCCAATGGTTTCTACCGCCGGTATGGCTGGGAACTGGCGGACGCCGTCGACGAGCGCGACATGCGTTACGAGAAACGCCGAAGCTGAACATTCAGGCGGTATCTCGCTCAGGAAGAAGGGCCGCAACACCTGGTGTTGCGGCCCTTCTCGTAAATTTGACTACCCAGGTGGTAATGGCCAGCCCGGCACCTAAGGTCGCTCCGTCTCACGCAGTTGCAGACTCAGGCCGTCGCAGCTGGCCGACCACTGCTGCAGCCAATCGGGTAACGCCGGTGACTGCTCGTCCAGACCAAGCTCACGGGCGAATTCGGCAGGCGCCACATTCCCCTTCGGCCCACGGAACAACCCGCGCATGACCACCACGGCGATGACCCGCTGATCCTTTACGAAGCGGTGCTCGACGAAGCTCCACTTGTCATCCCAGCCCAACATGCGTGTGTGGATCTCGAAACGCTCGAACAGCTTCAGTTCACGGCGGAACTTGCCGCACACATCACCGACGATGGGCAGCGCACGGTGGCGCAGAGCCACGCGAAAGGCGCCGCTGCGCAGCACGTAATCCATGCGTCCGACATCGGCCAGGGTGAAGTAGCGACCATTGGTGACGTGCCGGTTGAAATCCAGATCCAGCGGCCACACCCGCAGGCGCACCACGGTGGTGGCCAGTCCCGGCACCGGCCGGCGCCAGGGACGGCGCAGCAACATCAGCAAAAGGCGAAACCAGAGGTTCATGCGACAAACACCCGTTTGAATGAAGGGGCGCACTCTAGGCGGCGCGCCTGGAGTAAGGTAGATGCAGAAATGACCAATACCATGCTGATTACGCAATGGAGCATTCATGCACGTCACCTTGCTGCTGGCTGACTACAGCTCGCTGGCCAGCGCTGCCCTGGCTCTGGAAGTACTCGACGCCGCCAATCGTTTTGCCCTGCCGGCCCCAGCGCCCTTCACCCTCAGCGTGGCCTCGCTGGACGGGCAGCCGGCGGCCAGCGCCCTTGGCCGCAGCATGCCGGTGGACGTGGCGCTGGAGGCGGTGAAGAAAACCGACCTAGTGCTGATCCCCGGCTTTCTCTTCAGCCTGCGCGAGGCGCTGCCGACGTTCGAACGCCATGCCGGCTGGCTGCGCCGTCAGCATGAGCAGGGGGCGGTGATCGCCTCGATGTGCACGGCCACCTTCATGCTGGCCGAGGCGGGCCTGCTCGACGGTGTAGAAGCCACCACCCACTGGGCTTTCGCCGACCTGCTGCGGCGTCGCTACCCGCAAGCCCGCGTGGACGAGCGGCGCATCCTTTGCGAGGACAACCGAGTGATCACCAGCGCCGGGGCGAGCGCGGCGATGGATTTGCTGCTGCACCTGATTCGCCACTTCGCCTCGCGCGAACTGGCGCAGCAATGCAGCCGCTACCTGCTGATCGACAATGTGCGCAGCGAGCAGTCCGTCTACATCAGCTGGTCGCTGCCGCGCAGCCATGGCGACGAAGCGATCCTGCGCGTGCAGGACTGGATGGCGGCCCACTTCGCCGAGCCGTGCAACATCGACGAGTTGGCCACGCGCTTCGGCTTCGGCGTGCGCAACTTCAAGCGTCGCTTCAAGGATGCCACCGGCCTTCCGCCGCTGGCCTATCTGCAGGGCTTGCGCCTGGAGAAGGCCAAGGAGTTGCTGGAAACCACACGCCTGAGCGTCGAGACGATCACCAGCCGGGTGGGCTACGAGGACAGCAACTCGTTCCGCCGCCTGTTCTGCCAGCGTGTCGGCGTTTCTCCAACTGCCTTTCGCAAGCGTTTCCTGCGCATGCCGGCAGGCCTTCAGGCGGATGATTGACACTCTGCGTGTTGCCCCTCGCCCATCGTCTGGGTGAGGTCGCAGAAGCGATCAAACGCTTTATCGTTCCCCAAATAGAACGCTAGAGGCAATTTTCGCAGTCTAGTCGGAAAAGGGTCTCGAATTTAATCTTTCTTCCATGCAGTGACGCACTGCTGAACGAAAACCCACTCACCGGCACAGCCGGCACATTGAAAACAATTCGAGGACTTCACCATGACCAACGCCACCTACAACCGCCTGGACAAAGACAACGCCGTCGTACTGCTGGTCGACCACCAGGCTGGCCTGCTCTCGCTGGTTCGCGACATCGAGCCGGACAAGTTCAAGAACAACGTGCTGGCGCTGGCTGATCTGGCCAAGTTCTTCAACCTGCCGACCATCCTCACCACCAGCTTCGAAACCGGCCCCAACGGCCCGCTGGTTCCCGAGCTGAAGGAAATGTTCCCGGACGCGCCGTACATCGCCCGCCCTGGCCAGATCAACGCCTGGGACAACGAAGACTTCGTCAAGGCGATCAAGGCCACCGGCAAGAAGCAGCTGATCATCGCCGGCGTGGTGACCGAAGTCTGCGTGGCGTTTCCGGCCCTGTCGGCCATCGAGGAAGGCTTCGACGTGTTCGTGGTCACCGATGCCTCCGGCACCTTCAACCAGATCACCCGCGACTCGGCGTGGCAGCGCATGACCCAGGCCGGCGCGCAACTGATGAACTGGTTCGCCGTTGCCTGCGAGCTGCACCGCGACTGGCGCAACGACGTGGAAGGCCTGGCCAAGATCTGCACCGATCACATCCCGGACTACCGCAACCTGATGACCAGCTACAACGCGCTGACCGCTGGTAAGTGATCCACGCCTGAAACCGAACCGGAGCCTGCAAAGGCTCCGGTTTCTTTGCGCAAGAGAAAAGCTCGACTCGCCCGTGCTGGTCGACATCCGCGGCGAGCCTTGCGGCTGCCTGTCAGCCGAGTCTTTGACCGGCCGGCAGCGCCCGATCCACCAGCACCTGCAGCCGTCCGCGCGAGCAACGTTCGACGCGCGCCTCGACGCCGTAGACCTCGGCCAGCAGATGCGGCGTCAGCACCTCGTCGGGCGTGCCGCTGGCATGGATACGGCCGGCGCGCATCACCACCAGCTGGTCGGCGCAACTGGCCGCCAGGTTGATGTCATGCAGCACCGCCACCGCCAGCAATTGGTGCTCGCGCACCAGGTCGCGCACGCAATCCATCACCCGCAACTGGTAATGCAGATCGAGCGCGCTGGTCGGCTCGTCGAGCAGCAGCACCCGCGGGCGCCGCGCGATCAACTGCGCCAGCGAGACCAGTTGCCGCTGCCCACCGGAAAGACCATCGAGCGAATGCTCGGCCAGATCCTCGATGCCGATGCGCGCCAGGGCGTCGAAGGCACGCGCCAGCACCTCACCCTCCTCGCTCACCCGCAGCGCCGCCAGCACGCTTTCCAGCACGCCGAGGGCGATGCCCGGCGGCAATTGCTGCGGCATGTAGGCCAGAGTACGAGCACGCTCGCCGCCGCCGATGCGCGTCAGATCCTGGCCGCCGAGAGTAAGGCTGCCTTGCATGCGCTCCAGCCCGGCCAGCGCCCGCAGCAAGGTGGACTTGCCAGCCCCGTTGGGGCCGACCAGCGCCACCAGGCCGCCCGGCTGCAGCTCGGGCAGCGACAGCCCGTGGAGAATCTGTCGGCGCCCATAGGCCACCGCGATGTTTTCCGCCCTGAGGGTCACAGGCGCCTCCCACGGCGGAACACCAGCGCGACGAACACCGGCACGCCAACCAGCGCGGTGACGATGCCCACCGGCACGATCACCCCCGGCAGGATCAGCTTGCTGGCGATGGACGACAGCGACAGCAGCAAGGCGCCGACCAGGGCGCTGGCCGGCAGCAGGAAGCGTTGATCCTCGCCCACCAGCAGGCGCGCCATATGCGGGCCGACCAGGCCGACGAAACCGATGGTGCCGACGAAGGCCACCGCAGTCGCCGCCAGCAGACTGATGCGCAGCAACGAAGCGTAACGCAGGCGGCGCACGTCGACGCCGAAGCTGCGTGCGCGGTCCTCGCCCATGCGCAGCAGGGTCATGCCCGGCGCGGCGCGCAAGGAGAACGGCAGCAGCACGGCGAGCACCGCGGCGAGGATGCCGAGCTTCTCCCAGTTGGCCCGAGCCAGGCTGCCCAGCGTCCAGAACACCAGTTGCTGCAGCACGTCCTCGGTGGCCAGCAGTTGCAGCAGCGACACCAGCGCATTGCAGCTGAACACCAGAGCGATACCGAACAGCACCAGGCTCTCCACCCCGGCGCCACGCAGGCGCGACATGGCCTGCAACAGCAGCACCGACAGGCAGGCGAAGACGAACGCCGCCACCGTCACCTGGCCGCTCGGCGCCAGCCAGTCGATGGCCAGCGGATAGGCGATGGCCAGCGAGGCGCCGAGCGCCGCTGCCGAGGACACGCCCAGGGTGAAGGGGCTGGCCAGCGGGTTGTCGAGGATCGCCTGCATCTCGGCGCCGGCCAACGCCAGCGCGGCGCCGACCAGCACCGCCATCAGCGCGTAGGGCAGGCGCACGTTCCAGATGATCACGCGCTCGGTGGCGCTCAGCGCGCCGGGGTCGAGAATGCCGGCCAACAACTGACCAAGGCCCATGCCGGAGGCGCCGCTGGCCAGGTCGGCCAGTACGCTGACCAGCAACAGGCCGACCAGCAGCAACACCAGCAGACCGCGCCGCAGCAACAGGCGCCGGTAGCTCAGCGCGGCCGCCTCCAGCGCCGGCGCGCCGGCACTTTGCAGATAGGCATTCACGGCGTTGCGTCGATCCAGTAGTGGCCATCCAGGCCAACGGCAAGGAAGCGGTTGATCTCGGCCTGGGTCGCGCGCGGGTCGAGGTCGGCGAAGCGCTCGGGATGAATCCAGCGCGCCATGCTCTCGATCGCCAGGATGTTGAACGGCGAGTTGTAGAAGTCATGCCACAGAGCATGGGCTTGGCCATCACGGATCGGCCGCAGCGGCGCGAACTCGGGGCGCGCGGTGATCTTCGCCAGACTATCGCGGGCGGTCTTCTCGTCCACGCCGGCACCGAGCAGCACGCCCGGGTTACGGTTGCCGGTGGCGATGTAGACGTCCGGGTCGGCGGTCAGCACATACTCCACGCTGACGTCACCGATCGCGCCCGGCACCACGCCGGCGGCGATGTTGCGTCCGCCGACTGCTTCGACCACGCCGCCCAGGCCGCTCTTGCCGGTGGTGTGGCCCGGCGCCTGCCAGACGCCAGCCAGCAGCTCGAGAAACACCTTGGGCCGCTGCGCATCCGGCAGGTCGGCCACCGCCTCGGTGACGCGCGCCAGGTGGCGCTCATAGAAGCTCAGATATTCCTGCGCCTCGCGCTCGCGGCCGAGCAGTTTGCCCAGCGCTTCGAGGCTGACGCGGGTGTTCTTGATCGGGTGCACACGAAAATCGATGAACAGCACCGGTATGCCCGCTGCGGCAAGCAGGTCGGCGACCGGGCTGTGCTGGGTCGGGCCTTCACCGGCGATGCTGAACACCGCCAGGTCCGGCTTGAGGGCGAGGATCTGTTCGGCGCTGACGCTCTGCTCCGAGGCCTGGCCGATCAGCGGAATCTGGGCGATGCCCGGGTACTGCTCGGCATACACCTCGTAGGTGTGCGGGTCGAGCAGGCGCATGTCGTTCTGCCAACCGACCACGCGCTGGAACGGTGCCTCGCGGTCGAGCAGCGCCAGGGCGAAGAACAAGCGCCCTTCGCCCAGCACCACGCGCTTGGGCTCGGCCGGCACTTCGACCTTGCGCCCGAGCACGTCGGTGACTTCCACGGCATGGGCGGAGCCTACCAGGGCCAGCAGCAACAGGGGCAGCGCGAGTACGCGCCGCAGCGGGGAGATATTCACGGCAATGACCTCGAATGGATTCAGGTGTCGCTCCAGCGGCGGAGCAGGTTGTGATAGACGCCGGTGAGTTCCAGCAGTGATTGGTCGTCGGCGCCCTGGGCAGTCAGGCGCTGGATGGCCACGTCCATGTCCAGCAGCATCTGCCGCTGGCTGTCCTCGCGCACCAGGCTCTCGATCCAGAAGAACGAGGCCAGGCGCTCGCCACGGGTGACCGCCTCGACCCGGTGCAGGCTGCTGCCGGGATAGAGCACCAAATGCCCGGCCGGCAGCTTGACGCGCTGCTCGCCGAAGGTGTCGCGGATCACCAGTTCGCCGCCGTCGTAGCTGGCCGGATCGGCCAGGAACAGGGTCGCAGACAGGTCGGTGCGTACGCGTTCGCGCACGCTCTTGATACCGCGGATGGCGTTGTCGACATGGAAGCCGAACGCCTCGCCAGCGCCATAACGATTGAACAGCGGCGGGTAGATGCGCTTGGGCAAGGCGGCGGACATGAACAGCGCGTTGTCCGACAGCCGCCGCAGGATCAGCTCGCCGAGCTGGCGGGCCAGCGGGTTGTCCTCGTCCAGCTGGCGGTTGGCCTTGACTTGCGCCGACTGCACGCCGGCGGTGGCCTTGCCCTCGACCCAGGGTTGCGCCAGCAGTTGCCGACGCACCTCGTCCAGTTCCGCGGCGCTGAGCAGCGCT
Source organism: Pseudomonas sp. Marseille-Q0931 (assembly GCF_940789645.1). Lineage (NCBI taxonomy): Bacteria > Pseudomonadati > Pseudomonadota > Gammaproteobacteria > Pseudomonadales > Pseudomonadaceae > Pseudomonas > Pseudomonas sp. Marseille-Q0931. Next base: position 196,619 of record NZ_CALNWT010000003.1, read on the forward strand.
TCGATCTCGATCAGCATCAGAAGCTGTAATCCACGCTGGCGGTGACGGTACGCCCGGCGCCCGGCACGCCATACAGCTGGAAGCCATCGAGCGAGGCGCTGATGCGGCTGTAGTAGAACTTGTTGAACAGGTTGTCGACGTTGAGATTGACCGTAGTGTTCGAATCGACCTGATAACGTGCCGCGACGCTGTGCAGCCAGTAGCTCGGCGCCTTTTCATGGTCACGGGTGTAGATAGCGGCCACCCCGGACGGACCATCGGCGTAGCTGCTGTTGTTGTTCAGGCCGCCCACGTACTTGTTGTCGCTATAGCGACGGCGACCGACATAGTTGGCGCCGTAGCTCAGACTCAGGTCGTCGCTGAGGTCGTAGGTGGTCCACAGGTTGGCGGTCAGGTCGGGGACGTTCTTGGCCTCCTCGCCCTTGTTGGCGCCCTTGGTCTGGCGGCTCTTCATCGCCGCGAAGCCGGCGTAGGCGCTCCACTTCGAGGTCAGCTCGCCCTGCAGGCCCAGCTCGACGCCGTCGACGCGTTTGGCCGGCAGCGCACGTACCGGCGAGGCCTCGCCTTCGCTGTATTCCCAGCTGTTCTCCAGTTCGGTGCGGAAGATCGCAGCGGTCAGGCCCAGGCGCTTGTCGAGCAGCTCCCACTTGGTGCCCAGTTCGTAGGTGCTGGCCTTGGCCGGCTCGTAGTTTGCCGTGCTCGCTGCGCCGTAGACTTGGTTGTTGGTGGTGGCGCCGATGGCCGACGGCTGCGCCGACTGGCTGTAGGACAGGTAGATGCTGCCGTTGTGCGCCGGCTTGAACACCAGCCCGGCGCGGCCGCCGAAGGTGTCGTCGCGACGACTGGTTTCGTTGCCGCCGTTCTCGGTGCTGACCTTCCAGCGGTCATAGCGCAGCGACAGCAGCAGCTGCCATTGCGGACTGAAGGTCAGGGTATCGGAGACGTACAGGCCGGCGTTCTTCACCTCGGTGGCCGGGTCCCCGTAGCCCTTGCGCTCGTAGGTGGAGGCGAAGTGATGGGCCGGATCGGTCATGTCGAAGAACATCGCGCCGTCCGGCACCTTCATGCTCTTGTGCAGGCCGGCGTAGGTTTCCTTGTACAGCTCGACGCCGGTGACCGCCTGGTGGCCGATGCCGCCAGTGGCGAAGTCGAAGCTCAGGTCGGTCTGGTTGTCGATGATCGAATAGCGCTTGGACAGGCCGAAGTCGCTGCCGCGCAGGTAGCCATAGCGGGTGTCACCGCTGTTGGCGTAGTCGGTATAGGCATTGACGCCATTGACCGAGCTGACCGGGCCGACGCCCACGTAGCCGAGGCTGGCACAGCGCGTGCCGGTGCAGTTGCGGCTGCCATCGGCGTTGGCGGCGACGAAGCGCGCCGGCGAGAGCACCGCCCAGTTGTCGGTCTGCTGCCAGCGCAGCTGGTTGCGCAGCGTGGTGCTGTCGTCGAAGTCATGCTCGAACAGACCGGTCAGCGAGCGCGTCTCGGTCTGCTGGGTGTACAGGCTCGAATCGCCGTACCAGGCATCGCGCGATACGCCGGGCATGCGCTTGCCATTGCTGCCACGCTGGATCGGCACGCCGCCGTCCGGGGTGTTTTCGTCCTTCTGGTAGAAGGCATCGAGCCACAGGCGAGTTTCGGTGCCCAGGCCAAAGCCGAAGGACGTGGCCAGGCCCCAGCGGTCGTAGTCGACTTCGTCGCGCTCGGCCACCGCGTTGCCGTGCTTCATCAGGTTGATGCGCACCGCGCTGGTGTCGTTGATCTCGCGATTGATGTCCGCGGTCAGGCGCTTGTAGTTGTCGCTGCCGATGCCCGCCGACAGCTTGCCGTCGTCGCCGAGGTGGGCGCGCTTGCTGACCAGGTTGACGCTGCCGCCGATGGCCGAGACGCCGGACTCCACCGAGCCGGTGCCCTTGTAGACTTCGGCCTGCTCCAGGTTGAAGGTGTCGGTGCGGCTGGACATGCCGGAATCACGCACGCCATCGACGGTCAGGCTCTGCTCCGAGGAGAAGCCGCGGATGGAGAACAGGTCGCCCCAGCCCAGGTTGCCCTCGCCGGACATGAAGGTGATGCCCGGCACGTTGCGCAGCACGTCCTGCAGGGTCTGCGCGTTCTGCTCGTCGAGCACCTCGCGCGGCACCACGTTGACGCTCTGCGGCGCGTCGAGCAGCGGCACGGCGATCTTCGCCGAAGAAGCCCGGTCGGTCTTGTAGGGCACGTTCTGGCCGGTCACCTGGGTGGCGGGCAATTGCACCGCGCTATCATCGGCCAGCGTCGGCAGCGTGCAGGCGCCGAGCATCAGGCCGAACGCCGGAGCCAGGGTTTTCGACAGACTCGAGGGGACTGCGGGAAGCACTTGGGACATCGATATTCCTTAAATACAATCAGTCGCATTTGTATTCGAAGGATTCTATCGATTGCGCCCCAGCCCCCTGGCTGTCGAGATGTATCGGCGATCGTATGACCTGCGCGCCACAACATTCCATTACATTTGCCCGACGGCACCGGTGTAAGGTGCTCGTCCCGCCCACAGGTGATGCCCATGTCCCGACCGGATCACATCCTCATCGTCGACGACGATCCCGAGATTCGTCAGTTGCTTTCCACCTACCTCAGCGATGCCGGTTACCAGACCAGCGTGGCCAGCCACGGTGTGGAGATGCGCAAGCGTCTGGAGGAGCAACTGATCGACCTGGTGGTGCTCGATCTGATGATGCCCGGCGAGGATGGCCTGACCCTGTGCCGCGAGCTGCGCGTGCGCAGCAACATTCCGGTGATCATGCTCACCGCGCGCGGCACCCTGGTCGACCGTATCGTCGGCCTGGAGATGGGCGCCGACGACTACCTGCCCAAGCCGTTCGATCCGCGTGAATTGCTGGCGCGGATCAAGGTGGTGCTGCGCCGCACGCAGAGCTTTCCGGATCGCGCGCGCCTCGATGAGGCCACCACCCTGCGCTTCGCCGGCTGGCGCCTGGACACCGCCACGCGGCAGTTGCGCTCGCCCGCCGGCCTGGTAATCAGCCTCGGCAACTCCGACTACCGCGTGCTGCGCCTGCTGCTGCAACACCCCAATCGCCCGCTGAGCCGCGACTTCCTGCTTGGCCATGCCTTCGACAAGGAACGCGCGCCCTTCGACCGCAGCATCGACGTGTGCATCAGCCGTCTGCGCCAGCATCTGGAAGACGATCCGCGTGCGCCCAGGCTGATCCGCACCGTGCGCAACGAGGGCTATGCCCTGACCGTCGAACAGGTCGAGCAAGGGTGAAGCGCTTCTGGCCCGACTCGCTGTCCGGTCGCCTGGTGCTGATCCTGGTGACCGGCCTGCTCGCCGCGCAGGTGCTGACCAGCAGCATCTGGTACGAAGTGCGCCATGGCCAGGTGCTTGAGATCCCCACGCGCCTGCTGGCGACGCGCCTGGCCGATCTGATCCTGCTCGACCGGCACGATCCGCAGCAGGCCATGGCGCTGATTCGTGCGCTGCAGGCCGATGACTTTCGCCTGCTCGAACGCCCGCCGAGCACGTCGCCACTGGACAAGGCCGACCGCAATCGCGAAACGCTGCTGCGCGAAGTGGTCGAGCAACGCACCGGAGCGGCTCCCCGCTTGCGCCTGCTGAGCCTGGAGGTGCTCGATCAGGACGGCCATCCGGCCAGCCTGCCGGTATTGTTCGGCACGGGCCCGGCCAGTGGTCGCTTTCTGGTGGAGCTGCAGCTGCCCAGTGGCCCGCTGCTCTACCTGCAGGCCACCGAGGAGCAGGGCTGGACGAACACCCCGCCGCTGTCGCTGCTGCTCGACTACCTGACCCGCATCTACCTGCTGCGCATCATCGTGGTGGTGCTGATCGCCCTGCTCGCCGTGCGCCTGGTGCTGCGCCCGCTGCAACGCATGACCGGCGCTGCCGAAGCCCTCGGCCAGGACATCCATCGCCCTGCGTTGCCGGTCGAAGGCCCGCGCGAGGTGCGCCAGGCCGCGCAGGCGTTCAATGCCATGCAGCGCCGCCTGATCGACAGCATCGCCGAGCGCACGCGCTTCTTCGCCGCCGTTTCCCACGATTTGCGCACGCCGATTACCCGCCTGCGTCTGCGCGCCGAGCTGCTCGCCGACGAAGCCACCCGCCAGCGCTTTCGCGACGACCTGCAACGCATGGAGGAAATGGTCTCGGCGAGCCTGGACTTCCTGCGCAGCGGCGAGCTGCAGGACGCCCGTGAACAGGTGGATATCGACGCGCTGCTGCAGGGCCTGCAGGCGGACTTTCATGATCTAGGTGCCGAGGTGGCGATCCAGGGCAGCGCTCGCCCGCTGGTGGCCCACGCCAGCGGCCTGCACCGCTGCCTGCAGAACCTGCTGGAAAATGCCGTGCGGCATGCCGGCGGACTCATCGAAATCCAGCTCGAAGACAGCGCCGAGTACGTACGTATCGGCATCGCCGACCGCGGCCCGGGCATCGACGAGGCGCTGCTGGAGCGCGTCATGGAACCCTTCTACCGCGAGGACGAAGCACGCGGCGAAGGCACCGGGGGCTATGGCCTCGGCCTGAGCATCGCCCGGCAAATCGCCAGCGCCCATGGCGGCAGCCTCACCCTGCAACCCCGCGAAAGCGGCGGGCTGCTGGCGCTCCTCGACCTGCCGCGCCGGAGCTGAGTGCTGGTGCTTCCCATGGTTGGCACAGGCCGGTAGCTTCGACATTCATCCCACCTACAAGGAATAGTGCATCGTGCTACCCGTCATCCAGGAGGAAGTCAGCGGCTGCGGTATCGCCGCGGCCGCCAACATCCTTGGCAAGCGCTACGCCGAGATGAAGGCCATCGCCAACGCCATGGGCATTCATGCCGAAGACCAGTCGCTGTGGTCCGACACCCAGTACGTGCGCCGCCTGCTGGCTAGCGGTGGCGCCAGAGCTGCAGCCGGCGAAACGCCCTTCGTCTCCTGGGAGGCCCTGCCGGACCTGGCGTTGCTGGCCATCAAGCACCACCAGGAAAACGGCCGCAACTTCTGGCACTGGGTGGTGTTCGAACGCTCGCTCGGCCAGATGCGTGTGCTGGATTCGGCCAGCTATCTGCCCACCAACGTGCGCACCGACTTCGCGGCTATGCAGCCGAAGTGGTTTATCGCGGTGGACCGGGCCGGCGCCGCTGAGGCGGACGGCGCAGCAGCCCGCGACCGCTGGCCGCGCCCGGATAACGCTAATTGATCTTATTTAAATTTCGTTAGCCTGATAATCTTGCCGCCCCGTTTCCCTGCCGTCCGGATAGTTCCTCGATGTCGCCGCTCCAGCGCTGCCTGCTGCCAATCCTGGCTCTGACCCTGATCGCCTGCGAGCAGCAACCCGAATTCACGGCGGCAGAACCCGGCGAAGCCCTGTCGGCTGGCGCCGCCACGGTACGCAAGTTCGACCACAACGCCTTCTCTCTGCCCGCGGCCAACCTGGCGCCCAGCCGGCGCCTGGATTTTGCGGTGGGCAACAGCTTCTTCCGCAACCCCTGGGTGCCAGCGCCCGCCTCCACCACCGCGCGCGACGGCCTGGGCCCGCTGTTCAACACCAATGCCTGCCAGAACTGTCACCTCAAGGACGGCCGAGGCCATCCGCCGGAGCCGGGTACTCTCAGCGCAGCCTCCATGCTGGTGCGCCTGTCCATCCCGGCCGCGGCCGAGCATGCCGAGTTGCTGGAGCGCCAGGGCGTGGTCGCCGAGCCCACCTACGGCACCCAGCTGCAAGACATGGCCAACCCCGGCGTCGCCCCCGAAGGCAAGGTGCGGGTGAACTACAGCAGCGTGCCGGTGCATTTTGCCGACGGCACGCGGGTGGAACTGCGCAAACCGCAGCTGGAAATCACCCAGCTCGGTTACGGCGATATGCACCCGGACACTCTGTTCTCCACCCGTATCGCCCCGCCGATGATCGGCCTGGGCCTGCTCGAAGCCATTGCCGAACAAGACATCCTCGCCGCTGCCGACCCGGACGACGCCAATGGCGACGGCATTTCCGGGCGCGCCAACATCGTCTGGGATCGCCAGCAGCAACGCAGCGTACTCGGCCGTTTCGGCTGGAAGGCCGGGCAGCCCAACCTCAACCAGCAGAATGCCGACGCCTTCGCCAATGACATGGGCCTGACCACCAGCTTGATCCCGCACGACAACTGCACCGCTGCGCAGGCCGATTGCCTGGCCGCGCCCCATGGCGGCGAACCGGAGGTCAGCGACAACATCCTCGCCAGCGTGCTGTTCTACAGCCGCAACCTCGGCGTGCCGGCGCGGCGCAACGTCGACGCCCCGGATGTGCTCAAGGGCAAGAGCCTGTTCCACCAGGCCGGCTGCCAGAAGTGCCATACCCCCAGCTTCACCACCTCGGCCGATGCCGCCGAGCCTGAGCTGGCCAATCAGTTGATCCGCCCCTACACCGACCTGCTCCTGCACGACATGGGCGAAGGCCTGGCCGATGGCCGCGAGGAGTTCCTCGCCACGGGCCGCGAATGGCGCACACCGCCACTATGGGGCATTGGCCTGACCCAGGCCGTCAACGGCCACACCCAGTTCCTGCACGACGGTCGCGCCCGCAACCTGCTGGAAGCCATACTCTGGCACGGCGGCGAGGCCGAAGCGGCCAAGCAGCAGGTGCTGAAATTCGATGCCGATGAGCGAGCCGCGCTGCTCGCCTTCCTCAATTCCCTTTAAGGAGCCCGAGATGTTGCATAAAAGCCTGATCGCCTCCCTGCTCGGCCTGGCCCTGGTCGGCTGCGGCCAGCAGGATCAGACCGCCAAGGTCACCGGCGCGCTCACCGACGGCGTGTTGCTGCCGGCCTATACCAGCTGGCAGGAAGCCGATCGCCAACTGGCCGAACGTGCTGCGGCCTTCTGCGCCGGCAGCGCCGACCTGCCCGCCGCGCGCCAGGCCTTTCTCGGCGCCATGAGTGCATGGTCGGCGCTGCAGCCGCTGATGCTCGGCCCGCTGGCCGAGGGCAACCGCGCCTGGCAGGTACAGTTCTGGCCGGACAAGAAGAACCTGGTGCAGCGCCAGGTCGAGGCGCTGCTCAAGAACAAGCCGCAACTGACCCAGGCCGACCTCGCCAGCGCCAGCGTCGTGGTGCAGGGCCTGACCGCCTCCGAATACGTGCTGTTCGACGCCGACATCGATCTGACCCAGGCTGAGCAGAAAGCCCGCTACTGCCCGTTGCTGCAGGCCATCGGTCAACATCAGCAAGCCCTCGCTACCGACATCGTCGCGCAATGGCAGGCCGACGAGAGCGGTATGGCCGCGCAGCTCAAGCAGTTCCCCAACGAGCGCTACGCCGACTCCAAGGAAGCGGTGGCTGAACTGTTGCGCGTTCAGGTCAGCGGCATCGATGGCCTGAAGAAAAAACTCGGCGCGCCGCTCGGCCGCCAGACCAAGGGCATCCCCCAGCCCTACCAGGCCGAATCCTGGCGCAGCGGTGCCAGCCTGGCCAACCTCGGCTCGGCACTGGCCAGCGCCGAACTGCTCTGGCACGGCAACAACAAGGACGGCCTACAAGCGCTGCTGGGCAGCGACCAGGCCGAGCTGGCGCAACGCATCGACGCCGCCTACCTCGACACGCGCCAGCGCCTGGCCGCCTTGGACCTGCCGCTCACCGAACGGTTGGCCAGCGAAGCCGGCCGCACGCAGTTGAACGAGCTGTACGACAGCCTCAACCGCCTGCATCGCCTGCAGGAAAGCGAGCTGGCCAGGGCCCTCGGCGTACAGATCGGCTTCAACGCGCACGACGGGGACTGACGGATGCAACGCAGAACCTTTCTCGGTCTCGGCGCGGCTGCGGCCAGCCTGGCGGCTGCGGGCGCCTTCGGCGGCTGGACGCTGTTCGGCCCCTCGGGGCAACCGCTACTGCTGTCGGCCCGTGACGACGCCGATGGCAAGCACTACGCGGTCGGTTATCGCCTCGACGGTGAACGCGCATTCGCCACCCCGGTAAACGAACGCTGCCACGATGTGGTGCCGCACCCGACCTTGCCGCTGGCATTGTTCGTCGGCCGCCGCCCGAGTACTGAAAGTTACCTGATCGACACCCGCAACGGCCGCCTGCTGCAAACGCTCAGCTCACCAGCCGGGCGCCACTTCAACGGCCACGCGGTGTTCCACAAGGGCGGCGAATGGCTGTACACCACCGAGAACGACACCACCGAACCCGGACGCGGCGTGCTCGGCGTCTATCGCCTGGACGCTGAGCGACTGCAACGCGACGGCGAACACGGCACGCACGGCGTCGGCCCGCACCAGCTGTTGTGGATGCCCGATGGCGAAACCCTGGTGGTGGCCAACGGCGGCATCCGCACCGAAGCGGAAAGCCGCGTCGACATGAACCTCGATGCCATGCAGGCCAGCCTGGTGCTGATCAAGCGCGACGGCAGCCTGGTCAGCCAGGAGTACCTGGCCGATCAACAAAACAGCATCCGCCACCTGGCCGTGGCTCGCGACGGCACCGTGGTCAGCGGCCAGCAGTACATGGGCGACATGCACGATGCCGTACCGCTGCTGGCAATCAAACGACCCGGTAAGCCGTACCAGCCCTTTCCCCTTGGCGAGGCGCAGCGCGCGGCGATGAACCAGTACACCGCCAGCGTGGCCATCCATGACGAGCTGCGCCTGCTGGCGATGACCGCACCGCGCGGCAACCGCTTCTTCATCTGGGATCTGGACAGCGCCGAGGTGCGCCTCGACGTGCCGCTGCCTGACTGCGCAGGTGTCGGCGCGGTGGCCGATGGCTTCGTGGTCACCTCCGGTCAGGGCCGTTGCCGCCTTTACGATTGCCGCGGCGCGCGCATCGTCACCAACGCCCTGCAGCTACCGGCCGGCCTCTGGGACAACCACCTGCGCCTGGCCTGAGCCATGACCTGAGCTGAGCTGAGCTGAGCGTGCCGGGCTCAGGCGCTGCCGCGCTCGATCAGTTCGAAACCCACGTCCAAGCGCAGTGGCTGACGCGCAGCTGCTGGCTCGGCAATACGCTCCAGCAGCGCTTCGGCAATGGCGCAGCCAATACGCGCCCCGTCCACCCGCACGGTGGAGAGCGGCGGATAGGTATGCGCCGCGCTGGAAAGGTCGCCGAAGCCCATCACCGCCAGATCCTCGGGGATACGCAAGCCACGACTCAGCGCCTCGGCCAGCACGCCCTGCGCCACCGTATCGGAACTGCACACCACCACCTCACCGGCAGCGCCCTCCTGCAGCAGGCGCGCCAGGCCTTCACGGCCGACCGCGAGCGTCGCCGGTGCCGGCAGAATCTGCGCCGCCACTGGCGCCGCAACGTGCCCGTGCAGCGCCGCGACCAGACTGCGATAACGGCGCAGGCCCCGCGGATCATCGATACCTACCGCCGACACCCGGCGGTATCCCTTGCCGATCAGGTAGCGCGCCACCGCCTGGCCGACGGCCTCGTGGGAGAAGCCGACCAGCATGTCCACCGGGTGCTCGCACAGATCCCAGGCCTCGACCAGCGGGATGCCGACCCGCGCCAGGCGCTCACGGCTGGCTTGGGAATGCTCGGTTCCGGTCAGCACGATACCGTCCGGGCGCCGCCCCAGCACCGCTTCGAGCAAGGCCTCCTCCTGCTCGGGGCGGTATCCGGTCAGGCCCAGCAGGGTCTGGTAGCCGGCGGCAGCCAGGCGGTCGGTCAGCGCCTGCACGGTGTCGGCGAAGATCGAGTTGGCGATGGTCGGCAGGAAGATCGCCACCAGCCGGCTGCGGCTGGATGCCAACGAGCCGGCGGCCAGATTGGGCACGTAACCGGTCGCGCGCACCGCCTCCAGTACGCGCTTGCGGGTCGCATCGGTGACCACTTCAGGTCGGCCGAGCGCGCGTGATACGGTGATCGGCGACACCCCCGCCACCCTGGCCACGTCGATCAGCGTCGGTGCCGCACTGCTGCGAATACCGGCAGGTTTCCTGCCCATCTCACGCCTCCAAATCAATCAAGCGCCTTGCACAAGCACGCTCCACGTTCGCCGAGATACGTTGTCATACAACTTTAGTCAAATACGCCGAGCCGATCACACTCCAGCGGTTCACCGAAACCACCGCCAGGTTCTCCGAAATACTTCGAGCACATACGAGAAACCGCCGTAATAGAGCGGGCAAATCGAAATTTCCATTGGCCCGACAGCGAGACCGAATCTGTCCAACGAGCCTGGCGACAGGCAGAGCGCCCTTATCAAATTCCCGCCACTGTCACGTTGACATTGACCAGGCTGGTGCTGATAATCGATTCAAGTCATACGACAACGTATGACAAACCAATAACAACAAGCAACAAGAGTCCAGGCCCCGCCATGACCACGATCTCCAGCGAACTGCGCCCCTTCAATCGCCTGCTGCTGACCGGCGCCGCCGGCGGACTCGGCAAGGTACTGCGCGAACGTCTGCGCCCCTACGCCAACATTCTGCGCCTGTCCGACATCGGCGAGATGGCCCCTGCCGCCGGCTCCCATGAAGAAGTGGTGCGCTGCGATCTGGCAGACAAGGCCGCGGTGCATCAACTGGTCGAAGGCGTCGACGCCATCCTGCACTTCGGTGGTGTCTCGGTCGAGCGCCCCTTCGAAGAAATCCTCGGCGCCAATATCAGTGGCGTGTTCCATGTCTACGAAGCCGCGCGCCGCCATGGCGTGAAACGCGTGGTGTTCGCCAGCTCCAACCATGTCATCGGCTTCTACAAGCAGGACGAGCATCTCGACGCCAACTGCCTGCGCCGCCCGGATGGCTATTACGGCCTGTCCAAATCCTACGGCGAGGACATGGCCAGCTTCTATTTCGATCGCTACGGCATCGAGACCGTCAGCATCCGCATCGGCTCTTCCTTCCCCGAGCCAGCCAACCGCCGCATGATGAGCACCTGGCTGAGCTACGACGACCTCACCCACCTGATCGAACGCTGCCTGTACACCGAAAATGTCGGCCACACCGTGGTCTACGGCATGTCGGATAACCGCGACGTGTGGTGGGACAACAGCAAGGCCGCGCACCTGGGCTTCAAGCCCAAGGACAGCTCGGAAGTGTTCCGCGACAAGGTCGAGGCGCAGCCGATGCCGGCCGCGGACGACCCGGCACGCATTTACCAGGGCGGCGCCTTCGTCGCAGCAGGCCCATTCGGCGACGACTGAAACGTCGCCCCACCGCCACCCGATGCCATAACAACAACTAGAGCGCCCCTGCCATGACAGCCGAACTGATTGTCGATGCGCGCAACGCCACGGGTGAAAGCCCGGTCTGGAATACAGCCGAACAGGCCCTGTACTGGGCCGATATCCCCGCCGGACGCCTGTATCGCTGGTCCGCCGCCACTGGCCAGACGCAGAGCTGGCAGGCCGAGGAAATGCTCGCCTGCATCGCCATGCATCCGGCTGGCGGCTGGCTCGCTGGCATGCAGAGCGGCATTTTCCATCTGCGCCCGCAAGACGATGGCAAGGTGCAGGCCGAACGCCTGGCGCAGGTCGAGCACGCCCGCCCGCAAATGCGCTTCAACGATGGCCGCTGCGACCGCCAGGGCCGCTTCTGGGCCGGCACCATGCTGCTGGACATGGCCGCAGGCGCCCGCGTCGGCGCGCTGTATCGTTACGACGGCCAGCTGCAGCAGGTACTCGCCGACTTTATCGTGCCCAACGGCCTGGCCTTCAGCCCAGATGGCCGCACCCTCTACCTCTCCGATTCACACCCGAGCGTACAAAGTGTCTGGGCCTTCGATTACGACACCGACAGCGGCACGCCGCACAGCCGCCGCCTGTTCATCGACATGACGCAGCATCCGGGCCGCCCGGACGGCGCTGCGATGGATGTCGACGGCTGCTACTGGATCTGCGGCAACGACGAGGGCCTGGTGCACCGCTTCACGCCCGATGGCCGCCTCGACCGTTCGCTGGCCGTGCCGGTGAAGAAGCCCGCCATGTGCGCCTTCGGCGGCGCGAATCTGGACACCCTGTTCGTCACCTCGATCCGCCCCGGCGGCGACCTCTCCGACCAGCCGCTGGCCGGCGGCGTATTCGCCCTGCAGGCTGGCGTATGCGGTATCGAGGAGCCTGCCTTCAAACCCTGATCCGATTCACCCCGGGCCGTTCGCGGCACCGGACTGCACTGCTGTTCACCAACAACAACAAGACGGAGTTTTCCGCATGAACCTCAAACGCAAGTTGCTTCTCGCCACACTTCCGCTAGCGCTCGGTCTGTCTTCCTTCGTACAGGCCGAGACGACCCTGAAAATTGCCGAAATCCACCCTGCCGGCTACCCGACCGTAGTCGCCATGGAAAACCTCGGCAAGAAACTGGAAGCCGCCACCAATGGTGAAATCAAGTCCCGCATGTTCGCAGGCGGTGTGCTGGGTTCCGAGAAGGAAGTGATCGAACAGACCCAGATCGGCGCCGTTCAGCTGACCCGCGTCAGCCTCGGCTCGGTCGGCCCGGTGGTTCCGGCTACCAACGTCTTCAACATGCCGTTCGTATTCCGCGACATCGACCACATGCGCAAGGTGGTCGACGGCGAGATCGGTCAGGAAATCCTCGACGCCATCACCAACTCCGACTTCAACATGGTCGGTCTGGCGTGGATGGAAGCCGGCAGCCGCAGCCTCTACACCAAGAAGCCGGTACGCAAGCTGGAAGACCTCAAGGGCATGAAGATCCGCGTGATCGGCAACCCGCTGTTCATCGACACCCTCAACGCCATGGGTGCCAACGGCATCGCCATGGACACCGGTGAAATCTTCAGCGCCCTGCAAAGCGGTGTGATCGACGGCGCCGAGAACAACTCGCCGACCCTACTCGAGCACAACCACTTCCGTGCCGCCAAGTACTACACCCAGACGCATCACCTGATCCTCCCCGAGCCGCTGCTGATGTCTAAGACCACCTGGGAGAAGCTCACCCCCGAGCAGCAGGAGCTGGTCAAGAAGCTGGCCAAAGAGGCCCAGTTGGAAGAGCGCGACCTGTGGGTTGCCAAGGAAAAGGCCAGCGACGAGAAGCTCAAGGCTGAAGGCGTCGAGTTCATCGAAGTCGACACCAAGCCCTTCTACGACGCTACCGCCCCGGTACGTGAGAAGTACGGCGCCCAGTTCGCCGATCTGATCAAGCGCATCGAAGCCGTTCAGTAATCCACGCGCAAGCGCGCGGCGCCGGCTCCCTGCCTGCGCCGCGCTACCGGTGAAAGTCTCATGAAAAACCTGGTTCTGGGCGTCAATGACGTCATCTACCGTGCCTGTATCGCGACCGCCGGCCTGGCGATCGTGGTCATGGCCCTGATCATCCCCTGGGGCGTGTTCAGCCGTTACGCACTCGGTCAGGGCCTGGGCTGGCCCGAACCCATCGCCATCCTGCTGATGGTGCTGTTCACCTTCGTCGGCGCCGCTGCCAGCTACCGCGCCGGTGCGCACATGGCCGTGCAGGTGCTGAGCGACCGCCTGCCCGAAGCGGCGCAACCCTTTCTTACCCTGTTCGTACGCCTGGCCATGGGCGCCATCGCCCTGTTCATGCTGATCTGGGGCTACAAGCTGTGCGTCGCCACCTGGAACCAGTACCTCAGCACGCTGACCTGGATGCGTGTCGGTATCAGCTACGCGCCGATTCCGCTGGGCGGCCTGATCACCCTGCTGTTCGTCATCGAACAACTGCTCTACGGCGACCAGCACAAACGCCGCGTCGTCGATTACGAGAACTGCGAAGATTCCAAGGAGTCCGTGTAATGGATGCCGCCATCCTGCTGGGCAGCTTCATTGTCCTGATTCTGCTGCGCGTCCCGGTCGCCTATGCCCTTGGCCTGGCCACCCTGATCGGCGCCTGGTACATCGACATTCCGCTACACGCGGTGATGATTCAGATCGCCGGCGGCGTGAACAAATTCTCCCTGCTGGCCATTCCGTTCTTCGTCCTGGCCGGCGCGATCATGGCCGAAGGGGGCATGGCTCGGCGCCTGGTGGCCTTCGCCGGGGTCCTGGTGGGCTTCGTCCGCGGAGGCCTGTCGCTGGTCAACATCACCGCCTCGACCTTCTTCGGCGCCATCTCCGGTTCCTCCCTGGCCGATACCGCCTCGGTCGGTTCGGTGCTGATCCCGGAAATGGAAAAGAAAGGCTACCCGCGCGAGTTTTCCACTGCAGTCACCGTCTCCGGCTCGGTACAGGCGCTGCTCACCCCGCCCAGCCACAACTCGGTGATCTACTCGCTGGCCGCTGGCGGTACGGTGTCCATCGCCGCGCTGTTCGTCGCCGGCATCGGCCCGGGCCTGCTGCTGAGCTTCACCATGGCGACGCTGTGCCTGATGTTCGCCAAGAAGCGCAACTACCCCAAGGGTGAAGTGATTCCGCTGCGCCAGGCGCTGAAAATCTGCGTCGAAGCTCTGTGGGGCCTGATGACCATGGTCATCATCCTCGGCGGTATCCTCAGCGGCGTGTTCACCGCCACCGAGTCGGCGGCCGTTGCCGTGGTCTGGGCCTTCTTCGTGACCATGTTCATCTACCGCGACTACAAGTGGAATGAACTGCCGAAGATGCTGCACCGCACCGTGCGCACGCTGTCGATCGTGATGATCCTGATCGCCTTCGCCGCCAGCTTCGGCTACATCATGACCCTGATGCAGATTCCGTCGAAGATCACCACCGCGTTCCTGACCCTGTCGGACAACCGTTACGTGATCCTGATGTGCGTCAACTTCATGCTGCTGGTGCTGGGCACGCTGATGGACATGGCGCCGCTGATCCTGATCCTCACCCCGATCCTGCTGCCGGTGGTGACCTCGTTCGGCGTCGATCCTGTGCATTTCGGCATGATCATGCTGGTCAATCTCGGTATCGGTCTGATCACGCCTCCGGTAGGTGCGGTACTCTTCGTCGGCGCCGCCATCGGCAAGGTCAGCATCGAGAGCACCGTCAAGGCGCTGCTGCCGTTCTACATCGCACTGTTCGCCGTGCTGATGGCCGTTACCTACATCCCCGCCATCTCGCTGTGGCTGCCGAGCGTGGTGCTCTGACCGCCAACCCAGGGCATTGAACGAAACGCCGCCCAACCGGGCGGCGTTTTGCTTTAGGGCCGAGACACCGCAGTCGCCGACAAGCGCTGCACAAGACCATGACCAACAGGATTTACGTCATGCAAGGTTCCACCCCGTTTCCCCGTCACATCGCCGTCCTGATTCTCGCGTCGCTGGCCTGCTCGTTCGCCGGCAACCATATCGCCGCGCGAATCGCCTTCGATCACGACACCGGCCTGCTCCTGGCGATGCTCGCGCGTGCCGGCGTGACCCTGCTGGTGCTGGTGGCGCTGGTGCTGTGGCGACGCGAGTCGTTGAAACTGGGCCGCGCCACCTGGGGCTGGCAGATTCTGCTGGGCCTGCTGATCGCCATCCAGAGCTTCTGCATCTACTCGGCCGTAGCGCGGATTCCAGTGGCGCTGGCATTGCTGGTGGTGAACCTGTCGCCGATTCTCCTGGCTCTGCTCACCTGGGCGCTCGGCGGCCCGGCACCGACGCGCCAGGCGCTGGCGATCATGGGCGTGATCCTGTTCGGCCTGGTGCTGGTGCTCGATGTTCCCGGACGCCTGACTGGCAGTGCCGCGCTGGATGGCGAATGGATCGCGGGAATTCTCTTCAGCCTGACCGCTGCCGGGGTATTCGCCGTCGCCCTGTGGATCACCGAAAACCGCCTTTCCAGCCTGGCCGGCTCGGTACGCAGCATGCTGACTTTGGCCGTGGTGTTCAGTGCCTCTACCTTGCTCGGCGCCAGCGGACTGATCCCGGGCGGCTTGAGCCTGCCCAATGCCAGCGTTGGCTGGATCGCGCTGGGCTGTCTGGTGCTGCTCTATGGCGCCGCCTTCTCCACCCTGTTCATCTGCATGCCGCGCCTGAACATCG
Source organism: Pseudomonas sp. Marseille-Q0931 (assembly GCF_940789645.1). NCBI lineage: Bacteria > Pseudomonadati > Pseudomonadota > Gammaproteobacteria > Pseudomonadales > Pseudomonadaceae > Pseudomonas > Pseudomonas sp. Marseille-Q0931. The sequence goes on from NZ_CALNWT010000003.1 coordinate 212,464, forward strand.
CGCGTAACGCACCGGTGATGAACATGGAGCCGGTGGCCGGCATGGTGCTGGGCTGGCTGATCCTGGGTCAGGTATTGGGGATTCTGCAGGTGGTCGGCGGCCTGATCGTGGTCGGCGGTATCGTCGCCCTCGCCTATCGTCGCTAACAGCCCTTGAAACTACCTGCGTCTCAAAAAGGCTGCTGAGAAGCCATGCCCGCCCGCTTTTTCTCACTGCAGAAACGAACTCGGCGGCCTTGGGCCGCCGAGTTCATTCATCCAGTTTCAGCCGTGCAGCGCTTCGGCCTCGGCCGCTTCGTGCGCCTGACGCAGGCGCTCGCGACTGTTGGTCAGGTGCAAGCGCATGGCCGCTCGCGCCGCCTCGGCGTCCTGGCGCGCGATGGCCTCGAAGATCTGCTCGTGCTCGCGCTCCAGGCGCGCCATGTAATGGGTGTGATCGTCACGCGCCAGGCCGGCGGAGTTGACCCGGGTACGCGGGATGATGCTGGTGCCCAGATGACTGAGGATATCGGTGAAATAGCGGTTGCCGGTGGCCTCGGCAATGCGCAGGTGGAAATGAAAGTCCGAGGACACCGCATCACTGGCATGCGCGGCGCCGTCGTTGATCGCGTCCAGTGCCTCGCGAATGGCTTTGAGCTGAACGTCGCTGCGCCGAGCAGCCGCCATGCCGGCCGACTCCACCTCGAGACTGATGCGCAACTCGAGGATGGCCAGCACGTCGCGCAAGGTGACGATGGTCGCCGGGTCGATGCGAAAACCGCTGGCACTGGGTGTATCCAGCACGAAGGTGCCGATGCCGTGACGGGTCTCCACCAGGCCGGCCGCCTGCAAACGCGACAACGCCTCGCGCACCACGGTACGGCTGACGCCCTGCTCTTCCATGATCGCCGACTCCGTCGGCAACTTCTCACCGCGCTTGATATGTCCATCGCGAATGCGTTGCGACAGCTCGGCCACCAACTCCTGGGCCAGGCTGCGGTGCTTGCGACGAGCACGTGGTTGAGCGTTTTGCATTTCCATGGTGGGCGGATACTCGACTTGAGGCTTTGCCGTAATGATAGCCCAGCAGTTGTACGATGACACTATGAATTCCCGACATTTACCGCCATTGGAGCGCCAAATGCCAACTACTCTGCTGACCCTGCGCGATAGCCTGACACAACTGACCATGGCTCCGGACCTGGGCGCAAGTCTGGTCAACTGGGTTCGCCTAAGCGATGGCCGAGCACTGCTTCGGCACAGTGACGAACAGGCGCTAGCCGCCGCCAACCCTAGGCGTCTGGCCTGCTACCCATTGCTTCCCTGGTCCAATCGCATCGGTGGCGGCGGCTTCGATACGCCTGCCGGCTGGCAGGCACTGAGCGCCAATACCGACCATGAGCCGCTGCCGATTCATGGCAGCGCCTGGCAACAGCCCTGGCAAGTAGTCGACGTGACATCCGACAGCGTAGGCCTGCAACTCGACAGCCACTCGCCATTCCCCTACCGCGCCACATTGCATGTTCAATTAATCGACGGCTGCCTGCGCCTGACGTTACAAGCCACTCATCTTGGCGAGCAGCCCACCTGGTATGGCCTCGGCCTACATCCTTATCTGCCACGCAATGAGCACACTCGGATACAGGCCAAAGCTGCAGGCGTCTGGTTATGTGGCGAAAACAAACTTTCCAGTCAGTGGGTCGAGTTGCCCCAGGCCTGGAACTTCGACGAGCCAACACTGCTGCCGCAGCAACTTGTCGATAATGCCTTTACCCAATGGCCCGGCGACGCCCGCATCATCCAGCAGGACGCCGGTTATCAACTCGTCTGCACAGCACAGGGCAGCGATGTATTTCTGTTGTTTTGCCCGCAAGCACAGAACTTCTTCTGTTTCGAGCCCGTCACCCACCCGGTCAATGCGCATCATCTGGCACAGCGTCCAGGCCTGCAGTTACTGGCTCCGGGGCAAAGCTGTCGACTGAGTTTCAGCCTGCATTATCAGGCGCTGTCCGGCTGATTACTGGACATTCATGAGACGTCGGCGATAATACACGCCAGTTGCACTGTGCAACTTTTCTCGCGAAAAACTTACAAATAGATAAGTAACCGCAGAGACGGAGAGCGATGCAAAGCGCGAACTTTGTAAACCCCTCTTCCACGCCCCCAAGGCGTACGACCCTTTAGATCGACTCCCGACCGCAACAGTGAAGCCAGGCGCTTCACGCGTCGTGGGCCGATCATAACTACATACAGGTAAAACCAGTGACGAAAGACGAACTGCGCGCCGAACTCGAGCGCCAGGCGCAGCGTTACAAGGATGTATACGGCGGAGAAGTCATCACCTACGCCGCTCAGCCGGACCCGGATCGCAAACCCTGGCGCAAGAAACCCAGCCTGCTCGATCAGGCCTTCGACAAAGAAATCGAAAAAATCGAGAAAGAACGCCAGGAAAAACGCGACGCCGCCGACGAAGTTGCCAGCTAGGTCCAACTTCGAACCTAAGTAGGGCGTGTGAAACCCGCCAAAACTGCAATCGCCAGTTTCACCCGCCCTACTGTTATTTCAGCGTTTCCCTAGCGCTTCTTGCCGCCCATCAGCGACCCCATCAACCCTCGCACCAGTTGCCGGCCCAGTTGGTTGGCCGCTTGGCGCAAGGCACTTTTCACCGCCCCGCCAATCAACTCTCCCGCCATCTGCCCCAGCCCTTGCTCCTGCGTAGCGGCCTTGGCCTTCGTAGTCGGCTGTGCCGGCGCCTCGGCGGCCGCCTGGGCGGCGCGCGCAGTGAGCAGCTCATAGGCCGATTCCCGGTCGACAGGCTTGTCGTAGCGCCCCGCGAGCGATGACTGGCGTACCAGTGCCGCACGCTCCGAATCGCTCAGCGGGCCGATACGCGACTGCGGTGGGGCGATGGCCACGCGCTGGACCATCGCCGGTGTGCCCTTCTCCTCCAGGGTTCCGACCAAGGCCTCACCTATACCCAGCTCCGTCAACACGCTAAGCGTGTTGAACGCCGGATTCGGACGAAAGCCGTCGGCCACGGCGCGCAAGGCCTTCTGCTCCTTGGCGGTGAAGGCGCGCAGGCCGTGCTGGATGCGCAGGCCGAGCTGGGCCAGCACATCATCCGGCAGGTCTCCCGGCGACTGGGTGACGAAATACACCCCGACGCCCTTTGAGCGAATCAACCGCACCACTTGCTCCAGGCGCTCCTGCAGGGCCTTTGGCGTGCCCTGAAAAAGCAGGTGCGCCTCATCGAAGAACAGCGCCAGTACCGGTTTGTCGGCATCGCCACGCTCCGGCAACTGCTCGAACAGTTCGGCCAGCAGCCACAGCAGAAAGGTCGCATACACCTTGGGCGCTTCGTGGACCAGGCGCGTGGCATCGAGCAGGTGCACGCGGCCACGGCCATCGCGGTCCGGGTGCAATAGATCCTCGAGCTGTAACGCCGGCTCGCCGAACAGCGCCTCTGCGCCCTGCTGTTCCAGGCCTGCCAGACGCCGCAGCAACGCCTGCGCGGAGGTGCTGGTGAACAGCGCCGCGTCTTCCCCGAGCACCTGCGGATTGTCCTTGAGGTAGCCGAGCAGCGCCTTCAGGTCCTTCAGATCGAGCAGCAGCAGACCTTCGCGATCAGCCACCTTGAATGCCGCGTAGAGCGCGGCCTGCTGGCTATCGGTCAGCTCCAGCAGTGCGCCAAGCAACAATGGCCCCATCTCGCTGAGCGTGGTGCGCAAAGGGTGACCGCTCTGCCCATGCACGTCCCACAGGGTCACCGGGTAGGCCTGAGGCTGATGATCGAGCCAGGGCATGCTGGCAATGCGTTCGGCGATCTTGCCCTGAGGCGCACCGGCAGCACCGAGGCCACACAAATCGCCTTTGACATCGGCGGCGAATACCGCCACCCCGGCATCGCTGAAAGTCTCGATCAAGCGTTGCAGGGTTACCGTCTTGCCGGTACCTGTGGCGCCGGCGATCAGGCCGTGACGATTGCCCAGTCGCAGCGGCTGCCCCACCGCCTGGCCATCACTGCCTGCACCCAATACGAACTGCGAATTCAAAGGCATCTTGCCATCCCCTGGAAGCCGTGAGCGGCCGCGAAAGCACTTTCAAGCGCAGCCGTGGTACACAAGACTGGTTGCAGAGCGATGCGCACGCAAGATCACATGAGCAAAAACCTGCAATCTCGATGATCACGGCAGGCCGAGTGCTTCATGTATCGATCAGTAATACCTGCTGGACATGACGAAGGGCGCCACAGCGCCCTTTTCGCTCGTCACTCCTGCTCGGTCTTAGGCCCCTGTCGCTCCTGCAACTGTCGCCACAGCTCGGCGGCTTCGGCGAACTCGGTGCCATCTTCTTCGCTGAGTGCATCGGGGTCGTAACGCCGCACGCAGCCCTCGCCCAATGTCGGCGGCGCCTTGGAGGTCGCCTTGTCTAGTGGATCGCTCATCACCCCTGCCCTCAACCGATGCTCAGCTCGCCCTGCTCGTGCTGGGCGAACTCCTTGACCGCCCGAAGCACGTCATGGCGACTGATCTGTCCGACCAGACGGCCATTCTCGATCACCGGCATGCGCCGGCGCCGGCCACGCAGGAAACGCTCCGACAGTTCGATGATGTCCGCCTCCGGGCTGACCGTCTCCACCGCAGTGGTCATATAGGTGCTGACAGTGCCGCCGATAGCTTCGTAGTAGGCACCGGAGAGAATGCCACGCAAGCAGTCCCCTTCCGACAGCAGGCCAATCAGATGACCTTGGGAGTCGACCACCGGCGCTCCGGAAATCCGGTGCTCCAGCAGTCGATTGATGGCAGTGAACAGATCCGTATCCGATCGGAACGTCACCAGATGGCGAGTCATGTAATCGCGCACCTTGATGGACTTGAGCATGGGCTTTCTCCTCTGACGTACGCCGGGCCGGCCCACGCAGCAAGATCAGTCGAACACCACCGTCTTGTTGTCGTGTACCAGCACTCGGTCTTCCAAGTGATAGCGTAGCCCACGTGCCAGAACCATCTTCTCCACGTCCTTGCCCAGGCGCACCATTTCCTCGATATCGTCGCGATGCGTCACGCGGACTACATCCTGTTCGATGATCGGACCAGCATCCAGTTCTTCGGTAACGTAATGAGATGTTGCACCGATCAGCTTCACGCCACGCAGAGAGGCCTGGTGGTAAGGCTTGGCACCGACGAAGGACGGCAGGAAGCTGTGATGGATATTGATCACGCGCTGGGCGAATTCGGCGCACAGCGCTGGCGGCAGAATCTGCATGTAGCGCGCCAGAACGATGACATCGGCCCCATGCTCCTTGACCAGACGCTCCACCTCGGCGAAGGCCGGTGCCTTGTCCGCAGGATCGACCGGTACATGGAAATAGGGAATGCCATGCCATTCGACCATGCTGCGCAGGTCGTCATGGTTGGCGATCACGCAGGGGATCTCACAATCAAGTTCATTGCTGTGCCAACGGTGCAGCAAGTCGGCCAGGCAGTGCGATTCGCGACTGGCCATCAGCACCACGCGCTTCTTCTGCGCCGAGTCGGTGACGCGCCACTCCATGGAGAACTCGCGAGCGATGGGCGAGAACGCCTGCTTGAAACCCTCCAGATCGAATGGCAGCGAGTCGGCACGAATTTCGTGACGCATGAAGAACCAGCCACTCTGCGTGTCGGAGTGGTGACTGGCTTCGGTGATCCAGCCGTTATAGGTGGCGAGAAAATTACTGACTTTGGCAACGATGCCGACGCGGTCGGGGCAGGAAATCACCAATCTGAACGTGCGCATAACTAAGATCCCAATGGCGGCGCATAAAGCCGGCCATTCTAACGATAAGCCGGCAAAACTGCAGTAGGGCGACGACGGGCGCTCGGCTTAGGACGCCCGGCTAACCCATTAGCGTGGAGCCTGGAAAACTTCCCAGCGCTATTTGTAATAGTCGATTTAATTTAGGCCTAGTCGACACAAAGGGTTGCATTGCACTGCAGCAATTTTATGTGCCGCTGTTTACTTGTTATTAGTGCCTGACTATTATTAGGCCACTGTTGACTACCACAGACTTATTCACGCCAAGGTAACGCCCATGTCGCTGATCAATGAATACCGCGCTACAGAAGAAGCCATCAAAGAACTGCAAGAACGCCTGAAGAACCTGTCGCAAGACGACAAGCTAAAGAAAGAGCTGGAATTCGAAGGCAAGCTGCGCACCCTGATGGGCGAATATCAGAAGTCGCTGCGCGACATCATTGCTCTGCTCGATCCTGAAGCCAAAAGCGGCAAAGGCGTCCGTTCCGCCAAGCCTGCTGCCACCAAGCGCGCGCGCAAGGTCAAGCAATACAAGAACCCGCACAGTGGTGAAGTGATCGAAACCAAAGGCGGCAACCACAAGACGCTGAAAGAGTGGAAGGCCAAGTGGGGCGCCGACGCCGTCGAGGGCTGGGCCACGCTGCTGGGCTAACGCCAGGGCAACACCGCTAAACGCCAGCCATGCTGGCGTTTTTTATTGCCGGTATTTTTTTCATGCGTCAGAAAAGCAGTTTTAGGCAATGTTTTTGAGTAGCGAGTTGGCACGCTCAATTAGCAGTAGTTTTACTGTGCCGTCAGCAGGCGTGATCCTGCACCCGCGAAAGTTCCCAACGCCTAGACTTTTTCTTGGAAACAGCTGACGAGCGCGAGCGTTTTCATCCCGTTGGCATAGCAGTCCTGGACGAAATCAGACCACGATCCCATCCACAGCAAAACGCGCCTGCAGTTCTTCTGCATAGGCCTGCCACTGTTGCAGAAGTTGCAGTTGCCGGGGGCTGCAGCCAAGCCGCGATTGCTCCAGCGCTGCGCGAAATTGCCCCAGAGTATTGGGAGCGCCGAACTGTGGATCGCTCAATCGCTGCCGGCAAAAATCCACCCAGCGCTGACCTTCGTCGGGCGACAAGCTGTCGGGAAAGTTGCGCGCGCGATAACGAAACAACAACTCCGGCAGTCGCGCATCATCGAATGGCCATTTGTCGTCGGCCAACGACTGAGGCTGAGCACTACGCACCTGTTCGCACAGGCGACGATCACGGTCGCCGATAAAACCATCGTAGAGCTGCTGCTCAGGATCGCTGCTGCCGGTGAAGGGCTCCTCGCGGTAGATGGCGGCCAGTTTGTCCTGCCACAGCGACTGCGCGTTCTTCAGGGCCTCGACGTTGCGCTCGCAGAGCGACCAGTCCAGCTGCAGCCGCTGACGATCCGTCTCACGCAGCACGGCCAAGGGCGCCACCACCGGACAGCGGTTGATATGCAGCAACTTCAAAGGTACCGGCGCTTCGCCCTCGGCCAGGTCTTCGCGGCGCGTGTAGAGGCGACTGCGCAGGACTTCGGCATCCAGGTCCAGCAAGGGCGATGGATCGGCCTGCAGGTCGCAGACGATCAGCGCGTTACGATTGCGCGGATGCCATGCCAACGGCAGCACCGGCGCCAGATAGTGACGCGCCGCAGAGAAACGTCCGGAAATATGCAGCACCGGCTGCAGCAGGCGAATCTGATCCATGACCCGCTGCTTGCTGCGCAGCTGATAGAGGAAGTCGTAGAGCCGAGGCTGCCGCTCACGCAGCAGGCGCGCCAGGCCGATGGTCGCACGCACGTCGGACAGCGCATCGTGCGCCTGGCCGTGATCGATGCCGTTGGCCTGGGTCAGCCGCTCCAGCTTGAGCGATACACGCCCGTCTTCCTCGGGCCACTCGATGCCCTCAGGGCGCAGCGCGTAGGCGGTACGGACCAGATCGATCAGGTCCCAACGGCTGTTGCCGCCCTGCCATTCGCGGGCGTACGGGTCGAAGAAATTGCGGTAGAGACTGTAGCGCGTCACCTCGTCATCGAAGCGCAAGCTGTTGTAGCCGGCGCCGCAGGTGCCCGGCGCCGACAGCGCGGCATGCACCCGGGTGATGAACTCACCCTCGTCCAGGCCCAGCTGCAGCAGGCGCTGCGGCTCGATACCGGTCACCAGGCAGGCAGCCGGGTGCGGCAGGATATCGTCGCTGGGCCGGCAATAGATGTTCAGCGGCTCGCCGATCTCGTTCAGCGCCTCGTCGGTACGGATGCCCGCCACCTGCAACGGACGATCACAACGCGGGTTGATCCCGGTGGTCTCGTAGTCGTACCAGAAAATGCTGGAAGTCATTGGCGGCTCCGTACCCAAGGCAAAATTGCCGCCAGTCTATCATTCACCTCCGGCCTCGCCGCCGCCGGCAAAAGCATGAACCAGCGCACAGGTGCCGCATGAACGGACGCACTGCACTTGAGAAAAATGCTGTAACCATTAGCATTGGCGCTCCTCTTCCACTCTGTACAAGGACGCAGCCATGAGTGACGCGATCACCCCCAATCCCTACGCAGCCCCCACCAGCGACCTGCAACAGTCGTCTCTGGGCCATGCGCCGAGCATCGAAGAGGCCCTGGCACGCGGTTATGACTTCAGCATCGGCGAACTGCTGAGTGAGTCCTGGAGCAAGGTCAAAGGCACCAAAGGCATCATCATCGGTGGCTTCCTGGTGTTCTACGTGGTGCTTCTGGCAGCCACTTTCATCCTCGGCGGCGTAGTGGGCATCTTCGGCGCGCTGAGCGAGAACCTGTTTCTGGTATTCGTCGGCGAGATCCTGATTTCGCTGCTGGCCTCGGCACTGGCCTACCCCTTCATGGCCGGCATCAACATGGTCGGCATTCGCCGTGCGGCCGACCAACCGCTGAGCTTCAACGAGATCTTCAGCCACTTTGGCCGCACCGTACCGCTGATCATCACCGCCGTGGTGATGATGCTGCTGATCTACCTCGGCATGATCCTGCTGCTGATCCCCGGCATCTACCTGGGCGTTGCCTATCTGCTGGCCATCCCGCTGGTGGTCGAGCGCGGCCTGTCGCCCTGGCAGGCGCTGGAAGCCTCGCGCAAAGCCATCACCCAGCACTGGTTCAAGGTCTTCGGTCTGTTCATCGTGCTCGGTCTGATCGTCATGGTCAGCGCCATTCCGCTGGGCATCGGTCTGGTGTGGAGCATTCCGCTGATGGTCGTGGCCATGGGCGTGCTGTATCGCACCATTTTCGGCGTGCTGCCGGCCGCCCAGTAAGCCGACGTGACTCGGGCCAGCTCGCTGGCCCGGTTGCGTTCGTGGCCCGCTGCTCGCTAGCATCGGGCTTTCCTTGATGCAGTCCGCCGATGCCCTCACGCTCAAGCGCCAGCTTTTCATCCCCCCTGCCGCCCCTGGATACCCGCTATCAGGTCGAAACGCCGGAAGGCATCGATCTGCATCTGCGACCGGCCGGGCTGGTCCCGCGCGCCCTGGCGTTCGCCATCGACCTGGCCATTCGCGGCCTGATTCTCGCCCTGATGTTCATCGTCCTCGGCCTGCTCGGTCAGTTCGGCATGGGTCTGGGCACCATCCTGCTGTTTCTCGTGACCTGGTGGTACATGGTGCTGTTCGAGGTACTCAACCAGGGTCGCTCCCCCGGCAAGCAGATGCTTGGCCTGCGCGTGGTGCACGATGACGGCACGCCCATCGGCTGGGCTGCCTCGCTGACCCGCAACCTGCTGCGCTTCGTCGACATCCTGCCGTTCGGCTACACCCTGGGCATCATCAGTTGCCTGAACCATCCGGCGTTCAAGCGTCTCGGCGATATCGCCGCCGGCACGCTGGTGGTCTACCGCGACGCGCCGCTGAGCAAACCGCAACTCGCCGACGCCGAACCGCTGCAAGCGCCCTTCCCGCTCAGCCTCGGCGAGCAACGCGCCATCCTCGGTTTCGCCGAACGTGGCAGTCAGTTGTCCGCAGCCCGCAGAGCGGAGCTGGCGGCGCTACTGGCCGAACCGCTGCAGGTGCCTGTAGAGCAGGCAGAACCGCGCCTCAACGGCATCGCCCGTGGCCTGCTGGGGAGCGCTCCGTGAAGCAGAGTCTGTTCGAAAGTCGCCATCAGCCGGACTGGGATGCCTTCAACAGCCAGCTCGAGGCACTCGAGCGCGGCAAGGCCGAAGCGCAAACCTGCCAGAGCTTCGCCGCCCGCTATCGACAACTCTGCCAGCACCTGGCTCTGGCCCAGGCGCGCGGCTACAGCAGCCATCTGATCGATCAACTGCAGCAGTTGGCCATGCGTGGCCATCAGCAGTTCTACCGTCATCGCAGCCACCTTGGCGCGCAGATGATCCGCTTTCTGTTCGGCGGTTTTCCGCGCCTGGTTCGTAGCGAATGGCGCAGCGTCTGCGTCGCCAGCCTGCTGTTCTTCGGCAGCCTGGCCCTGATGGGGCTGCTGACATACCTCTATCCCGAACTGATCTTCAGCCTGGTCAGCCCCGATCAGGTCAGCGAAATGGAGCGTATGTACGATCCCGATGCGCGCCGCCTCGGCCGCTTCAGCGAACGCGGCTCCGGCGATGACTGGGTGATGTTCGGCTTCTACATCATGAACAACATCGGCATCGCCTTTCAGACCTTCGCCAGCGGCCTGCTGCTGGGCCTCGGCAGCCTGTTCTTTCTGCTGTTCAACGGTTTGATGATCGGCGCCGTGGCGGGCCACCTGACGCGCATCGGCTACGGCGAGCCGTTCTGGTCCTTCGTCATCGGCCATGGCGCCTTCGAGCTGACCGCCATCGCCCTGGCCGGCGCGGCAGGCTTCAAGCTCGGCTGGGCGCTGCTCGCGCCGGGCCGTCTGCCCCGCGGCGAAGCCCTGCGCCTGGCAGCCGGCAAGGCGATCCAGCTGGTCTGCGGGGTGATCCTGTTCCTACTGCTGGCCGCATTCATCGAAGCGTTCTGGTCGTCAACCACCTTCGCCAGCCCGAACATCAAGTACATCGTCGGTGCGGGTCTCTGGGTACTGGTACTGAGCTATCTGCTACTGGCCGGGCGGAGGCAGCATGCGCCTGACTGAAGCCAGCGTCGCCATTCGCCCGCGCAGCGCCTGGGAAGCCATCGACCTCGGCGTGCTGCTGGCCCGTCGTCACGCCGGCCTGCTGATGGCCAGCTGGGCGCTGGTCACCCTGCCGCTGTTCGCCCTGCTCTGCGCCCTGCTCTGGCAGTATCCGGGTTGGGCAGTGTTCCTGTTCTGGTGGCTCAAACCCGCCTATGAGCGGCTGCCGCTGTACATTCTTTCGCAGGCGCTGTTCGGCAATACGCCCTCGCTGAAGCAATCTTTGCGTGCGCTGCCGAAACTGCTGTGGCCACAGTTGCTGGCCAGCCTGACCTGGCGCCGTCTGAGCCCGACGCGCAGCTTCGATCTGCCCGTGCTGCAGCTCGAAGGCCTCTCCGGTCAGGCGCGCAGCCAGCGTCTGGTGGTGCTCGGCCAGCGCGACAGCGCCGCCGCTACCTGGCTGACGCTGGTGGGCGTGCACCTGGAAATCGCGTTGTGGATGGGCCTGGTCGCCCTGTTTTACCTGATGCTGCCGCAACAGATGGAGCTGGACTGGACCTGGGAAAGCCTGATCGCCGCCAGCAGCGGCCAGTGGTTGTGGCTGGAGCACCTGTCCAACCTGCTCTACGTACTGCTGCTGATCCTCTGGGAACCGGTCTACGTCGCCTGCGGCTTTACCCTCTATCTCAATCGCCGTACCGCCCTGGAGGCCTGGGATATCGAGCTGACCTTCCGCCGCCTGCACCAGCGCCTGACTGGCAGCGCCTACGCTCTGCTGCTCGGTTGCGCTGTGCTGCTGGCGCAGCTGCCAGGCGATGCCTGGGCCGACACGCCGCCGATCGTCAGCGAAGAGGTTGAGCAGACCGACGCGCAAGCCCCCGATGCCCCGCGCATGCTCAAGCAGCCGCTGACCAGCCAGGCCGCACGTGAAAGCATCGAAGCGCTGCTCGACGAGCCACCCTTCCAGCATCGCGAAACCGTCACGCGCTGGCGTCTGGGCGAAGAGAAGCCTGCAGAAGACCCCAAACCGGAAGACGTCGAAGCCTTCCTCGACATGCTCAAGAACCTGCTCAAGCTGGGCGAGTGGTGGAAGAGCCTGGATGTCGTCGCGCAAATTTTCGAAGTGCTGCTGTGGGCGGCGCTGGCCGCATTGCTGGCCTTCATCTTCTGGCGCTATCGCGAATGGCTGCAGGCCTTTGGCGAGCGCATCGGCCTGCCGACGCGGCGCCGGTCAGCGGCGCCGCAACAACTCTTTGGCCTGGAACTGGCGCCGGAGAGCCTGCCCGATGACGTCGCCAGCGAAGCCGAGCGGCTCTGGGCCGAACAACCGCGCGCGGCACTGGGCCTGCTCTACCGCGCCCTGCTCAGCCGCCTGCTGCACGAACACCGTCTGCCGCTGAAGCAGTCGCACACCGAAGGGGAAGTGCTGCACCTGGTAGCCGGCCTTGGGCAGCAGAACCTGGAGGACTATAGTCGCCTGCTCACCCAGCACTGGCAGGCGCTGGCTTATGGTCACCGCGTGCCCACCGAGTCCCTACGTCAGAGCCTGTGCCAGGATTGGCGCAGCTTGTTCGGCCAGGAGCGTGCGGCATGAGTCGGCGCAGCGGATTCATCCTCGCCATGACCCTGCTGCTGGTTGTGGGGCTGATCGCCAGCTACGTGCTGGGCAAACTCGAACCGTATGAAGACGTGATCGAGCACGGCCCTGCCCCCGAGGTTGCCAGCAGCCCCTACCTGGCCGCCGAACATTTTCTGCGCAAGCAGGGCATCGCCGCGCGCCGCGCAGAAGGCCTGGAAGTGCTCGACGATCTGCCCAGCAAAGGCCAGACCCTGATGCTGCTGGCCGACCGCGGCAACATGACGCCGCGCCAGGTCGAGCGCGTACTGCAATGGACGGCCAATGGCGGTCATCTGCTGTTCATCGCCGAACGACTGTGGGACGAAGAGGACGGCGAGAGCGGCGACCTGTTGCTCGACCTGCTCGGCATCCAGCAGTACATGAGTGACGAGCTGGACGATGAAGAGGCCAGCGAGGCGCAGGCGGAAAACCAGCAGGACGAAGCGCGCGAGGCCTACCCGCAACTCACCAAGCTCTACCTGGAGAACGAGCAGGCGCCGGCCTATATCGCCTTCGACACCGACTTCCACCTGTACGACGCGCAGAATCGCGCGCATGCCTGGGCCAACAGCGAGGCCGCCACGCACCTGTTGCAGCTGTACCACGGCGATGGCCTGATTACCGTACTGAGCGACCCGTGGATCTGGCAGAACCGCAACATCAACGAATACGACCACGCCTGGCTGCTCTGGTATCTGAGCCAGGACAGCGCCGTGACCTTGCTCTACCACGCCGACAGCGAAGGCCTGGCGCGCCTGCTGCTGCGCCATTTCCCGCTGGCCTTGCTGGTCCTGGCCCTGCTGATCATCGCCGCCCTGTGGCACGTTGGCGTGCGTCACGGCCCGCTGCAGGCACCGGCCAGCCGGGCACGCCGCCAGCTCGAGGAACACCTGCGCGGCAGCGCCGACTTCCTCCTTCGCCGCAGTGGCCAGCACAGCCTGCTCAAAGGCCTGCAGCAGGACATCAATCGCCGTGCGCGGCGCCGCTACCCAGGCTTCGAGAAGCTCGCCGTAGCCGATCAGTGGCAGGTGCTCGGTCGCCTGACCCGCCTGCCCGCCAAGGACATCAGCCAGGCCATGCGCCCCTTGCCGCCACAACGCCTGTCTGCCAGTGATTTCACCCGCCAGGTCGCCCACCTGCAAACCCTCAGGAATGCCCTATGAGCGAGATCCCCGAGAACGACAACCTGCCGGAGCAGGAAACCCCGGCCGCCGCGCCGAGCAATCCGCAGGTGCAGCAACGCCAGCGTGCCAGCCAGTTGGCCCAGGCCCTGCGCGCCGAACTGCGCAAGGCCGTGATTGGCCAGAGCGCGGTGATCGATGACGTGCTCACCGCATTGCTCGCCGGCGGCCACGTGCTGGTCGAGGGGGTACCGGGCCTGGGCAAGACCCTCCTGGTACGCGCCCTGGCGCGCTGCTTCGGCGGCGAGTTCGCACGCATTCAGTTCACCCCGGACCTGATGCCCAGCGATGTCACCGGCCACGCCGTGTATGACATGCAGAGCGAGCAGTTCAAGCTGCGCAAGGGCCCGGTATTCACCAACCTGCTGCTGGCCGACGAGATCAACCGCGCACCGGCCAAGACCCAGGCTGCCCTGCTGGAAGTGATGCAGGAACGCCAGGTGACCCTGGAAGGTCGCGCTCTGCCGGTACAGCTGCCGTTCATGGTGCTGGCGACCATGAACCCGATCGAGCAGGAAGGCACCTACCCTCTGCCGGAAGCCGAGCTGGACCGCTTCATGCTCAAGCTGCGCATGGATTATCCGCAGCAGGACGAAGAATTGAACATGGTGCGCCAGGTGACCCGGTCGGCCAAGGCCGACATGCTCGAAGTCAGCCCGCTGCGTACCCTGCTGCAAGCCAAGGACGTGTTGGCGCTGCAGAAGATCGCCAGCGACCTGCCCCTGGATGATCAGGTGCTCGATTACGCCGTACGCCTGGCCCGCGCCACCCGCAGCTGGCCGGGCCTGGCGATGGGTGCCGGGCCGCGTGCCTCCATTGCCCTGGTGCGCGGTGCCCGTGCACGCGCACTGCTGCGTGGCGGCGACTTCGTTCTGCCGGATGACATCAAGAGCTGCGCGCTGGCCGTGCTGCGTCATCGCGTGCGCCTGGCACCTGAGCTGGATATCGAAGGCCTGTCAGTGGATCAGGTTCTGCAGCAACTGCTCGATCAGGTACCGGCACCGCGCCTATGAAACCTTCGCGCCTGCTCCTTGGGCTGCTTGGCGGCCTGTTCGCCGCTGCCGTGCTGCTCGGTGCCCTGCCACTGCTCGGCATTCGCCTGGCAGACAGCCTGATGCCGCTGGCCTGGGGGCTATTGCTGGCCTTGCTGCTGATCGCCTCCGTCGATGGGCTGTGGCTGCGCCGCCAGGGTTCGCCACGCCTGGAGCGCGTGCTGCCCGGCAACCTGCCGCTGGGACGCTGGAGCGAGGTGCAACTGATCGCCCATCACGATTTCACCCAAACACAGGAAATCGAAGTCTTCGATCATGTGCCCGAAGGCATGGCCTTCGAGTTCCTGCCACAACGCATCACCCTGCACCCCGGCCAGCAGACGCGAGTCAGCTATCGCCTCAAGCCGCTGATCCGCGGGCACTTCCATTTCGCCCGGTGCGAGCTGAAGCTGCCCAGTCCACTGCGCCTGTGGCAGGCCAAACGCCTGCTGCCGCTCGCCGACGAAAGCCGCGTCTACCCGGATTTCGCGCGTCTCTACGGCGCGCAGCTCAAAGCCGTGGACGACTGGCTGAGCCAGCTGGGCGTGCGCCAGCGCCCACGCCGCGGCCTGGGCCTGGAGTTTCACCAACTACGCGAATTTCGTGATGGCGACACGCTGCGTCAGATCGATTGGAAGGCCACCGCCCGCAAGCGCATGCCCATCGCCCGCGAGTATCAGGACGAGCGCGATCAGCAGATCGTCTTCCTACTCGACTGCGGCCGCCGCATGCGCAGCCAGGACGACGAGCTGTCGCACTTCGACCATGCCCTCAATGCCTGCCTGCTGCTCAGCTACGTGGCGCTGCGCCAGGGCGATGCCGTGGGCCTGGCGACCTTCGCCGGCAACCAGTCACGCTACCTGGCCCCGGTCAAGGGCCCCGCGCAACTGAACGTGCTGCTCAACGCCGTCTACGACCTCGACACCAGCCAGCAACCGGCCGACTTCAGCGCCGCTGCCGACTTGCTGCTGGCGCGTCAGCGCCGCCGCTCGCTGGTGGTACTGGTGACCAACCTGCGCGACGAGGATGACCAGGATCTGCTCGCCGCCGTACGCCGCCTGTCGCGCCAACACCGCGTGCTGATCGCCAGCCTGCGCGAGGAAGCGCTGGACCGCCTGCGCCAGACGCCGGTAGAGCAATTCGACCAGGCCCTCGCCTACTGCGGCACGCTCGACTACCTCAACGCCCGCGCCGAATTGCACGAACGCCTGGCTGCCCATGAGGTGCCGGTGCTCGACGCCCGCCCGGGCGAACTGGGCCCGGAGCTGGTCAGCAGTTATCTGGCCTGGAAAAAAGCCGGCGCCCTGTAAAGGCAACTGCTGGCGCGCACGATGGTCGAAGCCACTGTCGCAGAGGCCCTGGCACCGGCTTTCCCACACAGATGTTGCGTGGTTATGGCCGTGGCCGGGTGCTATGATCCCGAGTCTGCGGCGCAAAGAGTACAAACTCGACGCCGCTTCGAGTGGTGTTTGCAAAGCCGCTAGCGCAGCAGTTGTGAACGCCCTCCACGGGCCGCCCGTGATCGGCCTGGCGCATACCGCACACGACCTGAGTAGGAGATAGACCATGGCTTTTGAATTGCCGCCGCTGCCTTACGAAAAGAATGCTCTCGAGCCGCACATTTCCGCCGAGACCCTCGAATTCCACCACGACAAGCACCACAACACCTACGTCGTGAACCTGAACAACCTGGTGCCGGGCACCGAGTTCGAAGGCAAGAGCCTGGAAGAGATCGTCAAGACTTCCTCGGGCGGCATCTTCAACAACGCCGCTCAGGTGTGGAACCACACCTTCTACTGGAATTGCCTGTCGCCGAACGGCGGTGGCCAGCCCACTGGCGCCCTGGCTGACGCCATCAACGCTGCCTTCGGTTCCTTCGACAAGTTCAAGGAAGAGTTCAGCAAGGTCTCCATCGGCACCTTCGGTTCCGGCTGGGGCTGGCTGGTGAAGAAAGCTGACGGTTCCCTGGCCCTGGCCAGCACCATCGGCGCCGGCTGCCCGCTGACCAGCGGCGACACCCCGCTGCTGACCTGCGACGTCTGGGAACACGCCTACTACATCGACTACCGCAACCTGCGTCCGAAGTACGTCGAGGCGTTCTGGAACCTGGTCAACTGGGACTTCGTCGCCCAGAACTACGCGGCCTGAGTCCAAGCCCCGTAACGCAAAAACCCGGCCCATATGGCCGGGTTTTTCGTGTCTGGTACCTGGGTCGGCGTCTCGGGCAAGCGATGCGCCGGGCTCCGCCAGATCTGTGCGTTCGACACACCAGTGATGTAGATTCAGCCATGAACCAGTGCCGGTCCATGCCGGGCCGCAGCAGGCGCAAAAGCAGCCACCGCGCTCCATCAATCCGACAAAGGGTGCTCAAGTCTCGCGCAATCGCACCGACATAGGGCAACGCATCGACCTGGAAGCGCCGACTCTCATCATGAACATTCCTTATAGAATAAAAAGTGCCACCAGACATGATGGCCCTTTGACGGCTAGGGCTAGATTGCCAATACTCTCGTCTGAATGACGCTGCACGCATCGACACAAGGAATTGCCTTTGAAGCTGGAATTAAAGAACAGCTTGTCACTCAAGTTGCTCCGCGTGGTGCTGCTTTCCGCGCTGGTGGTCGGAGTGGTATTGAGCTGCGCGCAAATCGTCTTCGATGCCTACAAGACACGCCAGGCGGTCGCGAACGATGCTCACCGCATTCTCGGCATGTTTCGCGATCCATCGACCCAGGCCGTGTACAGCCTGGACCGTGAAATGGGCATGCAGGTGATCGAGGGCCTGTTCCAGCACGAGTCGGTGCGCTACGCCTCCATTGGTCACCCCAACGAGCCGATGCTCGCCGAGCGCTCGCGCGAGCTGGCACAAATGCCCACGCGCTGGCTGACCGACCCGATCCTCGGTCAGGAACAGCAGTTCGCTACCAAGCTGGTCGGCCGCGGTCCTTACAGCGAATACTACGGCGACCTCAACATCACCCTCGACACGGCGCCCTACGGCGAGAGTTTCGTCACCAACTCGGTGATCATCTTCATCTCCGGCGTGCTGCGCGCCATGGCCATGGGCCTGGTGCTCTATCTGGTCTACCACTGGCTGCTGACCAAGCCGCTGTCGAAGATCATCGAACACCTCACCAGCATCAATCCCGACCGACCCAGCGAACACAAGCTGCCGATGCTCAAGGGCAACGAGAAGAACGAGCTGGGCCTGTGGATCAACACCGCCAACCAGTTGCTGGCCTCGATCGAACGCAACACCCACCTGCGTCGCGAAGCCGAGAATAGCCTGCTGCGCATGGCCCAGTACGATTTCCTCACCGGGCTGCCCAACCGCCAGCAACTGCAGCAGCAGCTCGACCAGATTCTCGAAGACGCCGGCCGCCTGCAGCGCCGCGTCGCCGTCCTGTGCGTCGGCCTCGACGACTTCAAGGGCATCAACGAACAGTTCAGCTACCAGAGCGGCGATCAGTTGCTGCTCGCCCTCTCCGATCGCCTGCGCAGCCACAGCGGGCGTCTCGGCGCGCTGGCCCGCCTGGGCGGCGACCAGTTCGCCCTGGTTCAGGCCGACATCGAGCAGCCTTACGAAGCCGCCGAACTGGCGCAGAGCGTGCTCGACGATCTGGAACTGCCCTTTTTGCTCGATCAGCACGAAGTGCGCCTGCGCGCCACCATCGGCATCACCCTGTTCCCGGAAGACGGCGACAGCACCGAGAAGCTACTGCAAAAAGCCGAACAGACCATGACCCTGGCCAAGAGCCGCTCGCGCAACCGCTACCAGTTCTACATCGCCAGCGTCGACAGCGAGATGCGCCGCCGCCGCGAGCTGGAGAAGGATCTGCGCGATGCCCTGGCGCAGAACCAGCTGCACCTGGTCTACCAGCCGCAGGTGGATTATCGCGACCACCGCGTGGTTGGCGTCGAAGCGCTGCTGCGCTGGCAGCATCCGCAGCATGGCTTCGTCGCGCCGGACCTGTTCATCCCTCTGGCCGAGCAGAACGGCACCATCATCCCTATCGGCGAGTGGATTCTCGATCAGACCTGCCGCCAGCTGCGCGAATGGCACGACCAAGGCTTCAGCGACCTGCGCATGGCCATCAACCTGTCCACCGTGCAGCTGCACCATGCCGAGCTGCCGCGCGTGGTCAACAACCTGATGCAGGTCTACCGCCTGCCGCCCAGGAGCCTCGAACTGGAAGTCACCGAGACCGGCCTGATGGAAGACATCAGCACTGCCGCCCAGCACCTGCTCAGCCTGCGTCGCTCCGGTGCACTGATCGCCATCGATGACTTCGGTACCGGCTATTCCTCGCTGAGCTACCTGAAGAGTTTGCCGCTGGACAAGATCAAGATCGACAAGAGCTTCGTGCAGGACCTGCTCGAAGACGAGGACGACGCAACCATCGTTCGCGCCATCATCCAGCTGGGCAAGAGCCTGGGCATGCAGGTCATCGCCGAGGGCGTGGAAACCGCCGAACAGGAGGCCTACATCATCGCCCAGGGCTGCCACGAGGGTCAGGGCTATCTGTACAGCAAGCCGCTACCGGCGCGCGAGCTGACCCTGTTCCTCAAGCAGGCAAGACGCCTGAGCTCGGCCGCCAACCCGGCCACGCTCTGAGGCGTACTACACTGACCGCCTTCGAGCGCTTCTTGTGTGAACGGAATTACGCCATATCGGCGGGCTTGTTCGTTCAAGGGGCTGGGGGCGTTTCCGGCAACAGCGCCTGCCCGACGGTGGGAGCGGACTTGTCCGCGAAGCCTTTCTACAGAGCCAGTCCAATTCGCGGACAAGTCGCTCCCAAGAACACCCTATCTGCCTGCAGCGTTCCAGAAACCCGGCGGCGCGTGTTCGCAAGTTCCCCTGACCCCTCACCACTAAACGGAAGACGATGGACGAGCATTGAGCGCTCAGGTTGCGTCTTTCTAGAAGTGCTGCACACCCAATAACCAGGCCGTGGCCAAGGCGCCTGCCAGGCACAACACGGCACCACCGGCAGCCTGCCAATAGAAATTGCGCGCCAGTTCGTCCTCCCCGCTGTTGGAGAGGATGAACGGCTGACGTTCACCGGGCTTGGCCATCTGGTGCCGCGCCGGCTCGGAGGCTTTCTGCCGGTGGCGATCCTCGGCCTCCAGCTGCGCAGCCAGGCGTACGCGATTCCATTCCTGCTCATCGAGCTCACCGTTGCCGTCGCTGTCGAAGCGCCGCAGCAGGCCTGCGTAGTCGCCCTTCCATTCGCGGATCACTTCACCCTGAGCGGCATGCCTGTCGAATCCCTGCTGCGCAGCGCCGAGGGTGCGAAAATCGCCAATGGCATACAGCGGCTGGCCAACGTGAAAGCGCTCCTCGCTGTAGCGATAACGCTGGCCACTGGTAAGAAAGCCGAACAGCCCGGTCTTGGCCGGGCCCAGCGGGTGGCGCAGATTGCCCTCCCACACCTCGCGCACCGCCGCTTTGATCTCGGCACCGCGCGGGTCGATCAGGCATTCGCCGGTGCCGTCGACCAGGCGCAGCCAGGCGTCACTGGCACCACTCTCGATCACCCGCCAGCTGCGCTTCTTGCCGCTGGAGCGGTATTCCTCGATACGAAAGCGCCACCACAGGCACGGTTTGCCGGTCAGCGGCCCGCGAACCGGCATGTCCGGCAGCGCTTCGAGCACACCATAGAGTTCGACATAACCCTGCGCCGCCGAGCGGATCTTCGAGGTGGGCGTATCGAGCAGATGACGCGCCTGCGACCAACGCCGCAAGAACCACCAGGCGCCGCCGAGGCAGGCGCCAAGGGTAAAGGCCAGTGTCGTGAAGAAGCCAATAGGGTCGGCTTGCAACATCGGCAGGCGCTCAGTTGAATAACGATTTCAGATCTACGTCTGCCTTCTCCGCCTCGCTGAACACCAGCAAGTCGGCAGCCTGGAAGTTGAACATGCGCGCAACGATCACATCGGGGAACTGCTCGATGCGCACGTTGTTGAGGTTGACCGCCTCGTTGTACAGCTCGCGGCGATCGGCGATGCCGTTCTCCAGGCCGCTGATGCGCTGCTGCAGGTGCTGGAAGCTGTCGTTGGCTTTGAGCTCCGGGTAGTTCTCGGCCAGGGCGAACAGCTGGCCGAGGCCGGCACGCAGGCCACTCTCGGCCTTGCCCAGGGCGCTGACGTCCTGCTGCTCGCGGGCGCTGGCTACGGCGCTACGCGCGGCGATCACGCGCTCCAGGGTCGAGCCTTCGTATTGCATGTACTGCTTGCAGGTCTCCACCAGCTTAGGCAGTTCGTCGTGGCGCTGCTTGAGCAGCACGTCGATGTTCGACCAGGCCTTGCTCACGCCATGCTTGAGGCGCACCAGGCCGTTATACAGGGACACCGCGTAGGCGCCGAGCAGGACGAGGACGACGATAACGATCACGGCGGTCAGGCTCATGCAGTTTTCTCCATGCAGAACTGCGAATCAGGTGTCGGCATTCTAGCGACAGGAACGACATGTGGCAGCGATATCCCGCACAAGGGCAAATAATGGCCTTTACACATAATGCGAAACATTTGCATTATGTCGCGGCTTTTTCAGGTACGCCTGCGTACCGTCCACATTCGTACATGCAAAGGACCCCGCCATGATTCGTATGCCCCTGGCTTCGGCCAGCCTGCTGGCCATCGCCATTTCCCTCGCTGGCTGCGGCGAAGACAAAGCTCCCGCCACCCAGGCTGCAGCGCCTGCCGCCGCCACCGAGAGCGCGGCTCCGGCCACTGCCGCGAAGGTCGACGAAGCAGCGGCAAAGGCCGTGGTCAATCACTACGCCGATCTGGCCCTGGCCGTGTTCAGCGACGCCGCCAGCACTGGCAAAGACCTGCAGGCTGCAGTCGATGCGCTGCTCGCCGCCCCCAGCGAGGCGACCCTGAAAGCCGCCCGCGAAGCCTGGCTGGCTGCGCGCGTGCCGTACATGCAGACCGAAGTGTTCCGTTTCGGCAACCCGGTGGTCGACGAGTGGGAAGGTCAGCTCAATGCCTGGCCGCTGGATGAAGGCCTGATCGACTACGTCGCCGAAGATTACCAGCACGCACTGGGCAACCCGGGCGCGCAGGCCAACATCATCGCCAACACCGAGATCCAGGTCGGCGAAGACAAGATCGACGTCAGCGAGATCAACGGCGAGCTGCTGGCCAGCCTGAACGAACTGGGCGGCTCCGAAGCCAACGTCGCCACCGGCTACCACGCGATCGAGTTTCTGCTCTGGGGCCAGGACCTGAACGGTACCGAGCCAGGTGCTGGCGAACGCCCCTACACCGACTACCTGGTCGGCGAAGGCGCCACCGGTGGCCACAACGAGCGTCGCCGCACCTACCTGAAAGCCGCCACCGACCTGCTGGTCAGCGATCTGGAGGAAATGGTCGAGCAGTGGAAGGACGGCGTGGAAGGCAACTACCGCAGCGAACTGGTCGCCGATTCGGGCGAGAACGGCCTGCGCAAGATGCTGTTCGGCATGGGCAGCCTGTCGCTCGGCGAGCTGGCTGGCGAGCGCATGAAGGTGGCGCTGGAGGCCAACTCCACCGAAGACGAGCATGACTGCTTCAGCGACAACACCCACAACTCGCACTTCTACAACGGCAAAGGCATTCGCAACGTTTACCTGGGCGAATACAAGAAAGCCGACGGCACTACCCTGACCGGTCCGAGCCTGTCCGAGCTGGTCGCCAAGGCCGACTCCCAGGCCGATGCCACGCTCAAGGCCGACCTGCAGGAAACCGAAGCCAAGCTGCAGGCACTGGTCGACAGCGCCGAGAAGAACAACGTGCACTTCGATCAGCTGATCGCGGCCGATAACGCCGAAGGCCAGCAACTGGTGCGTGACGCCATCGCCGCCCTGGTCAAGCAGACTGGCGCCATCGAGCAGGCCGCGGGCAAGCTGGGCATCGGCGACCTGAACCCGGACACCGCCGATCACGAATTCTGATCGACGCAGCGGGCTGAAAAAGCCGGCGCCTCCGTAAGGAGCGCCGGCTTTTTTACGTCTGGTTTTCGCTGCTGTCAGTTGCGCGCCACGGCGCTGCGATACTCGCCAGGGCTGACGCCGTAGGCCTGCTTGAACTGTCGCGACAGGTGGCTCTGGTCGGCAAAGCCCAGCTGCATGGCCACGGCGACCGCCGTGCAGCCGGTCCTGAGCAACGCACGCGCCTGTTCCAGACGACGTTGCTTGAGCCAGGCATGCGGCGGCAGCCCGGTCGCACGGCGAAACACCCGGGCGAAATGAAAGGGTGAGAGATTGACCGCAGCCGCCAGCTCTTCCAGGGAAGGTGGCTCGATCAGGCGGTCGGCGAGCATCTGCTTGGCACAGGCCACGGCCCAGGGCTCGCGCCCGGGCGCAGGCGGTTCGGCCAGCCGTGCATGACGCTGGAACAGCAGCAGAATCGCCTCACGCCAGGCTAGTTGCTGCTGCAGTGCTTCAGCGCCGTCCTCGAGCAGGCGATGCAGTTGCAGGAAGGCGCTGTGCAACTGCGGATCATGCAGCACGCTGAAGGAAAACGACGGCATGCCCGCCCTGGCCAGGCCCAGCTCCTGCAGCGCACCCAGCACCTGATCATTACCCGGATAGAAGCCGCGATAGCGCCAGCCGTCGTCATGCGCCTTGGAGCCGGTGTGCACTTCGTCCGGGTTGATCAGCACCATGCTGCCCTGCGGTGCCAGGTGGTCGCTGCCACGGTGATGAAAGCGCTGGGCACCGTGCTCGATCACGGTGAAAACGAAGCCCTCATGCACATGAGGCGCGAAGCGTTGTTCCAGGTAGCGCGCCTGCAACAGCTCGACTCCGCTCAATGCGGGAGCTTGCCAGAAGCGGGTCTGCTCGCGAATTTGCATGCAGCTCAGGCGCCGAAGCCCGCCTCCATCGCCTCTCGCAGCGCCGGCCATTCCTGATCGGTGATGCTGTACAGCACGGTATCGTCGAGACGGCCATCGGCCAGCCGACGATGGTTGCGCAGCAGACCTTCACGGACGGCGCCCAGTTTCTCGATGGCGCGTTGCGAACGCTGGTTGCTGGCGGCGGTTTTCAGCTGTACGCGGACCATGCCCCAGTTGTCGAAGGCATGCCTGAGCATAAGGTACTTGATGGTGGTGTTCAGGCCGCTGCCATGCTGATTGCGATCGAGCCAGGTCCAGCCGATTTCGCAGGCCGGCAGGGCGTTCATGAAATCGGCGAAGCGGGTGGTGCCCACCAGCTCGTCACCCAGGCGAATAACGAAAGGTAGCGCGCGCTGCTCGCGCAGATCGGCCAGGGCGCTGCGGTACCAGTCCAGGCGCTGGGTACCGCTCATGTACAGCAGCTCCTCGCGATTGGCCTCAGCCAGTGCTACCAGGGCGGGGATGTCCGCATCGGAGAGCGGTTCCAGGCGCAAAGCGCCACGTTGCAACGTCACCAGTTGCGGCTTGAACATAGGGGCTTCCTCGGGTCCGTCCTTGGGCAGAATCGCAAACCGACCACGCTATCAGCCCCTGCGCTGCTGCACAATCGAGTCCCGTCGCAAAGCACAGCTGCCTGGCTGCGACCTTGGTCGCAGCCGACAGCGTCCGGCTTTGTGCAACACTGATCAACATCGTTTCGTCCTGTTTCGTTCCACTGCGTGTTTCGGAGTCTGCATGTCGCTGTCCCCCGGGCTGATCGCCGCGGTCGCCCTGATCTACATGGCCATCCTTTTCGCCATCGCCTTCTATGGCGACCGCCGCAGTGCGCCCATGCCGCCGAAAGTCCGCGCGTGGGTATATTCGCTGTCGCTGGCGGTGTATTGCACCAGTTGGACCTTCTTCGGTGCCGTCGGCCAGGCTGCCGAACAACTGTGGTCGTTCCTGCCGATCTACCTCGGCCCGATCATCCTGCTGCTGACCATGCCCTGGGTGCTGCAGAAGATGGTGATGATCAGCAAACAGGAGAACATCACCTCGATCGCCGACTTCATCGCCGCGCGCTACGGCAAGTCGCAGTCGCTGGCCATCGTCGTCGCACTGATCTGCCTGGTCGGCGTGCTGCCCTACATCGCCCTGCAGCTCAAGGGCATCGTACTCGGAGTCAACCTGTTGATTGGCGAACACGCCCAGGACACCGGCACCAGCGCCCAGGACACCGCTCTGATCGTGTCGCTGGCACTGGCGCTGTTCACCATCCTGTTCGGCACGCGCAACCTCGATGTCACCGAGCACCACCGCGGCATGGTGCTGGCCATCGCCTTCGAATCGCTGGTCAAGCTGCTGGCCTTCCTTGCCGTCGGCGCCTTCGTCACCTTCGGCCTGTACAACGGTTTCAACGACCTGCTGCAGCAGGCACACAATACTGCCGAGCTGGACGACTTCTGGAACGAGGCGGTGAACTGGCCGGCGATGCTGGTGCAGACCGGCATGGCCATGATCGCCATCGTCTGCCTGCCACGGCAGTTCCACGTCACCGTGGTGGAGAATATCGAGCCCAAGGACCTGCGCCTGGCACGTTGGGTGTTTCCCGCCTACCTGGTGCTGGCCGTGCTGTTCGTCGTGCCCATCGCCCTGGCCGGGCAGATGCTGCTGCCGGCCGGCATCACGCCGGACTCCTTCGTCATCAGCCTGCCGCTGGCCGAGGCCCATCCGGGGCTGGCGGTACTGGCCTTCATCGGCGGCGCCTCGGCGGCCACTGGCATGGTGATCGTCGCCTCGGTGGCGCTATCGACCATGATTTCCAACGACATGCTGCTGCCCTGGCTGCTGCGCCGGCAGAGCACCGAGCGGCCGTTCGAGGCGTTTCGCCATTGGATGCTCACCGCCCGCCGGGTCAGCATCGTGCTGATTCTGCTGCTGGCCTACGTCTGCTATCGCCTGCTTGGCGAGGGCACCAGCCTGGCGACCATCGGCCAGGTGTCGTTCGCCGCCATCGGCCAGCTGGCGCCGGCCATGTTCGGCGCCCTGGTGTGGAAGCAGGCCAATCGCCGCGGCGTGTTCGCCGGCCTGATCGTCGGCGCCATGCTCTGGTTCTACACCCTGGTGCTGCCGCTGGCGGCACGCGGCATGGGCTGGTCGCTGGACAGCTTCCCCGGCCTCACCGCCCTGCTCTACGCCCCCATCGGCCTGCAGGTCGACCCGCTGACGCGCGGCGTGGTGCTGTCGCTGGCCGGCAACATGCTGTTGTTCGCCTGGGTGTCCTGGTTCTCCCGAACCCGCGTTTCCGAGCACTGGCAGGCCGGGCGCTTCATCGGCCACGATCTGGGCACCAAGCCCAGCGGCCGCAGCCTGCTGGCGGTGCAGGTCGGTGACCTGCTGATGCTCTCCAGCCGCTTCGTTGGCGAGGAGCGTGCGCGCCAGAGTTTCACCCGCTTCGCCCTGCGCCAAGGCAAGAACAAGGCCTTCGATCCCAACCAGCCGGCCAACAGCGAATGGATCGCCCACACCGAGCGCCTGCTCGCCGGCGTGCTAGGCGCCTCGAGCACCCGTGCGGTGGTCAAGGCCGCCATCGAAGGCCGCGAGATGCAGGTCGAGGATGTGGTGCGCATCGTCGACGAGGCCAGCGAGGTGCTGCAGTTCAACCGTGCCCTGCTGCAGGGCGCGATCGAGAACATTACCCAGGGCATCAGCGTGGTCGACCAGAACCTGCGCCTGGTGGCCTGGAACCATCGCTACCTGGAATTGTTCGAGTATCCCGAAGGCCTGATTTACGTGGGGCGGCCGATTGCCGAGATCATCCGCTTCAACGCCGAGCGTGGCATGCTCGGTGGCGGCAACGTCGAAGAGAACGTCGCCAAGCGCCTGTACTGGATGCGCCAGGGCACTGCGCACAGCTATGAACGGGTATTCCCCAACGGCCGGGTGATCGAGCTGATCGGCAATCCCATGCCGGGCGGCGGCTTCGTCATGAGCTTCACCGACATCACCGAATTCCGCGAAGCCGAGCGCGCCCTCAAGGATGCCAACGAGAGCCTGGAGCGGCGGGTGGCCGAGCGTACCTTTGAGCTGTCGAAACTGAACCAGGCGCTGACCGAGGCCAAGGCCCACGCCGAGGCCGCCAACCAGTCGAAGACGCGCTTCCTGGCGGCGGTCAGCCATGACCTGATGCAGCCCCTCAATGCTGCGCGCCTGTTCTCCGCAGCGCTGGCCCATCAGGACGATGCGTTGCCCAGCGAAGCGCAAGAGCTGGTCCGGCACCTGGACAGCTCGCTGCGCTCAGCGGAAGACCTGATCACCGACCTGCTGGATATCTCACGTCTGGAGAACGGGCGGATCACGCCGGATCGCCACCCCTTCGCCCTCTCCAACCTGTTCGACACCCTAGCCGCCGAGTTCGGTGTGCTGGCTGCGGAACAGGGCATCGACCTGCGCGTGCATGGCAGTCGGCACTGGATCGACAGCGACATCAAGCTGCTGCGCCGGGTGTTGCAGAACTTCCTGACCAACGCGTTTCGCTACGCCAAGGGCCGCGTGGTGCTGGGCGTACGCCGCGAGGGCGAGCAATTGCGTCTGGAAGTGTGGGACCGCGGCATGGGCATCCCCGAGGACAAGCGCAAGGTGATCTTCGAGGAATTCAAACGCCTGGACAGCCACCAGACCCGCGCCGAGAAAGGCCTGGGGCTGGGTCTGGCGATTGCCGACGGCCTGTGCCGCGTGCTCGGCCATCGCCTGGAGGTGCGCTCCTGGCCAGGCAAGGGCAGCGTGTTCAGCGTCAGCGTGCCGCTGGCGAGGAAACCGGCGCCGAAGCCGCAAGGCCCGGCCGTATCCGCTGTTGACGGCCAGCCGCTGCAAGGCACCCAGGTGATCTGCATCGACAACGAGGACAGCATCCTCACCGGCATGCACAGCCTGCTGTCGCGCTGGGGCTGCCAGGTGTGGACAGCGCGCAACCGTCTGGAGTGCGAACACCTGCTCAGCGAGGACGTGCACCCGCAGTTGGCCCTGGTCGACTACCACCTGGACGAAGGCGAGACCGGCACCGAGCTGATGGCCTGGCTACGCACCCGCCTGGGCGAGCCCGTGCCCGGCGTGGTGATCAGCGCCGACGGCCGCCCGGAGCTGGTCGCCGAGGTGCATGCCGCCGGCCTCGACTACCTGCCCAAGCCGGTCAAGCCGGCTGCGCTGCGCGCCCTGCTCAGTCGTCATCTGGTGTTGCGCGGTTAGCAAGCACCCGCCGTTTTTACAAGGTCGCCGGCCCTTTGCGCTTGTAAGGCGAATGCAGCCCGCCAGCACATTAACGGCGGGTTGCACCCGCCCTACTCTTTACGACTGGCTGTGGCTTACTCGCCCAACTCGTCCAGCGCCGGCAAATCGGAAGAACGTTCGAGCAGATCGGCAGGCAAACTCTTGCTCGCGCGGGCGCCGAGCAACTTGAGGTTTTCCACACGGCCAACGAGATTGCCGCGGCCGTCGACCAGTTTGTTGCGCGCGCTGGCGTAGGCCTTGTCCAACTGCTGCAGGCGACTGCCCATCTCATCCAGATCGGCGACGAAGGCCACGAACTTGTCGTACAGCTGGCCGGCGCGCTCGGCGATCTCGCGCGCGTTCTGCCCCTGGCGCTCCTGGCGCCAGAGGCTGTCGATCACCCGCAGGGTCGCCAGCAAGGTGGTCGGGCTGACGATCACCACCTGCTGCGCGAAGGCTTCCTGGAACAGGTCCGGTTCGGCCTGCAGCGCCGTGGCGAACGCGGCTTCGATGGGCACGAAGAGCAGGACGAAATCCAGGCTGTGCAAGCCTTCGAGGCGCTGGTAGTCCTTGCCGGACAGGCCCTTGAGGTGGCTGCGCAGGGAAATCAGGTGTTGCTTGAGCGCCTGCTGGCGAATCGGCTCGTCCACCGCCGAGACGTACTGCTGGTAGGCACTGAGGCTGACCTTGGCGTCGACGATCACCTGCTTGTCGCCTGGCAGACGGATCAGCACGTCAGGCTGGAAGCGCTCACCGCCAGCGCCCTTGAGGCTGACCTGGGTCTGGTATTCGCGTCCCTTCTCCAGGCCGGCATGCTCCAGCACACGCTCCAGCACCAGCTCGCCCCAGTTGCCTTGGGTCTTCTGCCCCTTGAGAGCAAGCGTGAGGTTGGTCGCCTCGTCGCCCAGGCGCTGGTTGAGCTGCTGCAGGCGCTCCAGCTCCTTGCTCAGGGAAAAGCGTTCACGCGCCTCTTGTTGATAACTTTCGTCGACGCGCTTCTCGAACGCCTGGATACGCTCCTTGAGCGGGTCGAGCAACTGACCGAGGCGCTGCTGACTGGTCTCGGCGAAACGCTGCTCGCGCTCGTCGAAAATCTTCGTCGCCAATTCGGAGAACTGCGCGCGCAGCTCATTGCGCGCGCCCTGCAGGTCATCGAGACGCTGCTGCTGGTTATCGCGGTTTTCCTGCAGCTCAGCTGCCAGCGCCGCACATTCTGCGGTCAGACGGCGTAGCTCGGCTTCGTGGCGCTCGCGCTGCTGGTTCCAGGATTGCGCGGCCTCGCGGGCGATCTGCCGTTCCTGCTGCAGCAGTTCGTTTTCACGGCGCAGGCCGGCCAGCTCGGTCTGCTGGTCCACCTTGATCTCGCTGACCTCGGCCAGTTCTGCACGGCAGGCATCGAGTTGCGCCAGCAGACCGGCCTGGCTCAGCTGGGCATGCTCCAGCCGTTCCTGCAGCAGCGCCTGCTCGCCTTGTTCGCGCGTCAGCCGGCGTTGCAATGACCAGAGCGCCGCCAACAGCGGGACCAGCGCGACGACCGCACCGATGGCAAGAGAAAGAGGATCGATTGGCATAGACGCTCCATGTTGGACCGCCGAGCAGTATACCCAGCCGGCGATTCACACGGGGGCTAGCACGCACTCAGCGTGACAGGCGCTCCAGCTCCAGCTGGGCACCACGGTCGCCGGCACGAGCGGCCTGGCGCAGTAGTTCATAACCGATACGACGGTCGCGAGTGTTGCCGCAGTCGCGGCAGAGCAGCTGGCCCAGGCGGCTTTGCGCCTGCACGCAACCTTTGCGCGCGGGCTGCTTGAGCAGGTTGCCGGCGATGCGCTTTACGCTGGGCGTTTGTCCCAGGCGCGGGCTGTCGAGCAGCCATAGCGCAACGCGCATGGGCAGACGTGAAGAACCGGAACGAGCTGCGGAGGATGACGAAGGTAAAGCGCGAGGCATAAATAACGGAGGGGTGACTGCCGGGGCGCGCCACTCTACTCTTTTTTTCCCGAAGGTAAAGTCTCGCCGGACGAATCGATTGCCACTGCTAAAAAGAGTTCCGTCACAATCCACAGAAGCTGTGGATAAGTCCGTGAACAACTTGCTCGAAAGAGGTGCAAGGCCCGATGGTTAGGGGCTTTGAGACAAACTGTCGATTTTTTCGCCAATGGGAAAAATTCATATTTTTCATTGACTTAAAAATCAACCACGAAAAATCAAACGCTTAGCGGCGTTTCTGACAGTGATGTGACAGCCTGCTTCAGCATTGTGCACAACTCGCTGCGACATATCCGCGCAGCGCTCTGTTTCGGGGCATGCAAACGGCCAATGCAGTGTTCATGCGGGCTGCGCTAACGGCTCCCGCAGCAGAAACGGCGCACAGCGAAACGGCAGCGATCTGTTCACCCAAGACAGCAGGCGCTTGGCTTCCTCTCACCCACTCGACTGAGGGAGAAGGCTGAACGCGCCATAAAAACGCCAGCTTTCCCCTCGCCGAACACAATCAGCGCATGCTTGCGTTTGAGGTTGTGCACAGCCAGGGCGCATGGTCGTGCCAGCGCCATACACAACGCCATGGAGCGGCTTGGCACCCTCCGGAGCATGGGGTACCGTCGCGCAACAGGCCTTGGCAAGGAGAACTCATGAGCCGCCGGCGTTTCTGGCTGAGCATCTGCGTAGCGATTCTGGCGCTGTTGTCGCTACTGGCCGGCTACGCCGGCTATCGCGTTAAGCAGTTGCTGGAAGCACAGCATGTCGAGCTGGATTGGCAAGGCTTCAGCCTAACCTGGCGCGGTCTGCAACTGCATGAGGTGAGCCTGGTGCAGCGTCAGCAGGGCGAACTGCATGCCCATGCCAGGCAGTTGCAGCTGCAATGGCTGGCCAGCGAAACGCCGCGCTACCGCCTGGCTGCACAGGGTCTGCGAGTGGACTGGCTGCCGGCCGAGACAGCAGCGCAGAACCCGGCAGACAGCGACCTGGACGTTACCCTCCAGACGATACTTGACGCCCTGCCCTGGCTGCCGAGGCAGATCGAACTGCGCGATGTACAGGCGCAACTGCCGTGCGCCAAGGGCCGGTGCGCAGTCGATGGCGAGCTCGACCTGCAGCGCCTGGGCGATGCCCTGCAGCTGCGCCTGCGACTGCTACGCGAAAGCCACAGCGCACTCTTGCAGGCGCGCTTACAGGGGCTCGACGGCGCCTTGGACAGCCCACGCCAACTGCAGCTGACCCTGCACCTCGATGAACAGCAGCAACTGGAGCTGCGCAGCGACCTGGCCGCTCAGGGCGATGCACTGCAATGGAACGGCGACCTGCTACTGGCACCGCTACAGGAAATCGCCTGGGTCGCCGTCTGGCTGAGCGAATGGACATCACTAGACACGGCCAACCTGCCAGCGACGCCGCAGCAAGCCGGCATCATCGCGCAGTGGCAATTGCAGCTGCCGCAGAGCACCCGCCAGTTCGGCGAGTTGCTGGTCGCACCGGGATGGCTGCGTGTCGACGCCCAGCTGCCGCAGCCCTGGCCAATGCCCGGCGTCGGCCTGCTCAGCGGTGAACTGCAGCTAGACCTGCGCAATACCACAGGCGTCTGGCAGGCGCGCAAGCTGCACGGCGACCTGCAACTCGACGCGCAGGACGCGCCCTGGCTGACCGCCCTGCCAAGCGGTTTGCAGCCAGGCCAGCTAAATATGCAGCTGGTGCCGCTACAAGGCAGCGCTGACAACGAACTGGCCGTAGGCCTCACGCTCAGCGGGCAAGGCGCGCTGGAGGTGCAGGCGAACGCCGAACTCGGCCTGCAGCAGTCGCGCGATTGGGCGCTGGACGTGCGCCAGCTGCGGCTCGAAGCTCGCAGCAAACGCGTCGATCTGGGTGCTACTCGCGCCGATGGCCTGCGACTGAACCTGGCGCTATCCGGCAATGCCACGGCGCAGCAACTGCAACTGGCGGTCGCCGACGACTCGCGCCTGGCCATCCAGCGCCTGCGCGTCGCCGAGCTGGACCTGCAGCAGGCGCAACTGATCCTGGCCGGCCTCGGCATCATCGGCGCGCCGACTGCACCTACGCTGTCCGGCCCACTGGCGCTGCGCGTGCAGAGCCTGCAGCATCCGCAACTGCAGCCCCAGAGCTGGCAATGGCAGGGCCGGCTGCAGGCCGACAGCGTCCGCCAGGCGCTCGATGGCGCCCTGCTGGTCGACTCCGGCCTGAGCCTGGCCCTGGGCCTGAACAACAGCGCCGACGGGCTGGTGCTGAAGGCCACGCTCGATGAACTCTTTCTGCGCGCCGGTAACCCGCTGGCGCAAACCCTGGCCAGTTGGCCGCCATTGCTGACCCTGGACAACGGCCGCCTGCAGGGCGAAGCCAGTCTGCGCCTACCCGCCAACAAGCCTCTGCAGCTGAGCGCTCGCCTGAGCGGCAAGGGTCTGGCCGGCATCTACGACCGCAGCACGCTGAGCGGTGTGGACGGCGAACTGCGCCTGCAACTGGCTGGCGATCGCCTCACCCTGGAGCTGCCCAGCCTCAGCGCGAAACAGATCGATCCAGGCATCGCCCTCGGCCCGTTGCAGCTGCAGGCCAGCTATAAGGCCAGCCTGCAACGCCCTCTGGCCGGCAGCCTCAGCCATCAGCGCGCCGAGCTGGGCATTCTTGGCGGCAACCTGCGCCTGGAACCGGCGACCTGGGCATTGGACCAACCCAGCCAGCTGCTGCCCCTGAAGCTCAGCGGCCTGGACCTGCAGGAGCTGTTTCGCGTGTATCCGGCCGAGGGGCTGGAGGGCAACGGCCTGCTCGACGGTACCCTGCCGCTGCGCCTGAGCGAGACGATCAGCATCGAGCAGGGATTGATCGAAGCGCGCGCTCCAGGCGGCCGCCTGCGCTTTCAATCGCCGCGCATCCGTGCCATGGGCCAGGCCAACCCGGGTATGAAGCTGGTCACCGACGCGCTGGAAGACTTCCACTACGATCTGCTCAGCAGTAGCCTCGACTACGAGCCGTCCGGCACACTGCGCCTCGGTATGCGTCTACATGGACAGAACCCGGCCATCGAACAGGGCCGTCCGATTCACTTCAACATCAACCTTGAAGAAGACATTCCGACCCTGCTGGCGAGCCTGCAACTGACCGACAAGGTCAGCGACATCATCCAGCAACGGATTCAGCAACGGATGCGCCAGCGTGTCCCTCAAGAAACCAAGGAGTAGCGCCATGCGCACGTACCGCCTCCTCGCCGCCCTGAGTCTGGCATTGCTGTGCCAGGCCTGTACCCCGACGGTGCAGTTGGCCATGCCCAACGAGCCGATCAACATCAACCTCAACGTCAAGGTCGAGCACGAGATCTACATCAAGGTGGACAAGGCGCTGGACAACGTCTTCAACGAAGACAGCGGCCTGTTCTAAGGAGAAGCATGATGACCCGATATATTTCGACCCTGCTCCTGGCGCTGACCCTGAGCCTGCCGGCCTATGCGCTGAACCTCAACCAGGCCATGAGTGCCCTGGGCGACGCCAAGGCCAGCGGCCAGCTCGGCGAGCAGCCCAACGGCTATCTGGGTGTGGTCAAGCCCGGCGGCCAGGCCGACGAAATCGCGCGCCTGATCAATCAGGCACGCCGCGCCGAATACCAGAAAGTGGCCAAGGACAACGGCATCAGCCTGAACGACGTAGAAGCCATCGCCGGCAAGAAGGCCATCGAGCGCACGCCCAAGGGCCAGTTCATCCAGCTGAACGGCCAATGGCTGCAGAAGTAGAAAGCCTGCGGCAGAAATGAAAGAACCCGCCTAGGCGGGTTCTTTTTTGCGAGCGCGGCGATCAGGCCTCGGCTTTGCCTACGGCGTCCTTGATCAGGGTTTGCAGTTCGCCCTTCTCGTACATCTCGGTGAGGATGTCGCTACCGCCGACCAGCTCACCACCGACCCACAGCTGCGGGAAGGTCGGCCAGTTGGCGTACTTCGGCAGGTTGGCGCGGATTTCCGGGTTCTGCAGGATGTCGACATAGGCGAACTTCTCGCCGCAGCCCATCACCACCTGCGCAGCACGGGCAGAGAAGCCACACTGCGGGGCGTTGGGCGAGCCTTTCATGTACAGCAGAACGGTGTTGTTGGCGATCTGCTCTTTGATGGTTTCGATGATATCCATGGGGCACCTCAGCATAGACTTCGCGACCCGACGGTCGCCACGGTGGCGCGATTGTAGCGAAAAGCCGAGCATAATGCTCGGCCTTGCCGTCGCCACATTGCCTCAATACGACCCCGGATCGTATTCGAACTAAGCAGCCACCACCTCAACCGGCACGCCATTGAGCACCGCATTGCCGGACAGTGCATCGAGGCGGCGGTCGTCGGTCAGGTCATTGGCGCTGGCGCCGGGCTGGGCACGGGCGATGTCCAACTGCACGCCCGGCCGGGCGTGGCCCCAACCATGCGGCAAACTGACCACACCGGCCATCACCTCGTCGCTGGCCG
Source organism: Pseudomonas sp. Marseille-Q0931 (assembly GCF_940789645.1). NCBI lineage: Bacteria > Pseudomonadati > Pseudomonadota > Gammaproteobacteria > Pseudomonadales > Pseudomonadaceae > Pseudomonas > Pseudomonas sp. Marseille-Q0931. The sequence continues at coordinate 246,707 of NZ_CALNWT010000003.1, forward strand.
CCACCTCCACTTCGATGCTGCCGACGCGCGAACGCACCTGTACCCGCTGCCCATCGGCCAGGCCACGACTGGCCAGGTCCGCCGGGTTCATCAGCAACTGATGACGCGGCTTGCCCTTTACCAAACGGTGATAGTTGTGCATCCAGGAATTGTTGCTGCGCACATGGCGGCGGCCGATCAGCAGCAGTTCATTAGCGCCAGGCTGCTCCTGCCCGGCAAAGCGCGCCAGGTCCGCCAGCAACGGCTCGGGCGCCGCCTGCACGGCCTTGCTCGGAGTTTTCAGCCGTGCCGCCAGGTTCGGTTGCAGAGGTCCCAGGTCGAGACCATGGGGATGCTCGCGCAAGCTGGCCAGGCTAAGCTTGTGCTCGCTGCGATCACCATAGGCGCCGAAGCGCAGACCCATGTCGATCATCTGCTCCGGCGCCATGGTCGGCTTCAGTTCAAGGTTGTTGCGCGCGGCAAAGGCCTTGGCCAGACCGACGAAAATTTCCCAGTCGTGCAGTGCGCCGTCCGGCTTGGCCAGCACAGCCTCGTTGAAACGGGTGACATTACGCACCGCGAACACATTGAAGGTGGTGTCGTAATGATCATGCTCCAGCGGCGCGGTCGGCGGCAGGATCAGGTCGGCGTAACGGGTGGTTTCGTTGATGTAGAAATCCACCGAGAGCATGAAATCCAGGTCGTCCAGCCCCCGCTCCAATTGGCGCCCGTTGGGCGTCGACAGCACCGGGTTGCCGGCTACCGTGACCAGCGCGCGGATCTGCCCTTCACCGGGGGTGAGCATCTCTTCGGCCAGCGCCGAGACAGGCAGCTCGCCGCCATATTCCGGCAGGCCGGCCACGCGGCTCTGCCAGCGATTGAAATGGCCCCCGGAAGTACTCGCCACCAGATCCACCGCCGGCGAGGTGCAAAGCACGCCGCCGACGCGGTCCAGATTGCCGGTCACCAGATTGATCAGTTGCACCAGCCATTGGCACATCGTGCCGAAAGCCTGGGTGGACACCCCCATACGGCCGTAGCACACCGCCTTGTCGGCTGCGGCAAAATCACGCGCCAGTTGCCGAATGGTCTCAGCCGGCACACCACAGCGAGCGCTCATCGCCTCGGCGTGGAAGTCGGCGATCGCCGCGCGCACCTGCTGCAGCCCTTCCACCGGCAGATGGCTGTCGCGGGTCAGGCCCTCCTCGAACAGGGTGTTGAGCAGCGCCAGCAGCAGCGCGGCATCGCTGCCGGGGCGCACGAACAGGTGCTGATCGGCGATGGCCGCGGTTTCACTGCGCCGCGGGTCGACCACCACCAGCTTGCCGCCACGAGCCTGGATGGCCTTCAGGCGCTTTTCCACGTCCGGCACGGTCATGATGCTGCCGTTGGAGGCCAGGGGGTTGCCGCCGAGGATCAGCATGAAGTCGGTGTGATCGATATCGGGAATCGGGATCAGCAGGCCGTGGCCATACATCAGGAGACTGGTCAGGTGGTGCGGCAGCTGGTCGACCGAGGTGGCCGAGAAGCGATTGCGGGTTTTCATCTGGCCAAGGAAGTAGTTGCTGTGAGTCAGCAACCCGTAGTTGTGCACGCTGGGGTTGCCCTGATAAACGGCCACGGCGTTCTGCCCGTGCTCGGCCTGGATGGCGCTCAGGCGCTCCGCCACCAGCTCGAACGCCTCATCCCAGTCGATGGCCTGCCACTGCTCGCCGATACGGCGCATGGGCTGGCGAATGCGATTGGGATCGTTCTGGATATCCTGCAGCGCCACCGCCTTGGGGCAGATATGGCCACGGCTGAAGCTGTCCTGCGCATCGCCCTTGATCGAGCGGATCTGCATGGTGCCGTCAGGCTGAGTTTCGGTTTCGATGGCAAGGCCGCAGATGGCTTCGCACAGGTGGCACGCACGGTAATGGAGGGACTTGGTCATGGCCTGGCCTCTTGTTCTGATCCGAGACGACCGGTCAGGTCGCAGGTTTCGCACTATGGGCCGAGCCTGGGGACGACGCCAGCAGCGTTCGTCCCGTGAATCGGCAGGCATCATGGGTGCCGATTCAGGCGCTGAAGTCTTCGATATCGCTGGCGCCAAAGCTTTGGCAAAAAGGCTTGTAAAACAGGATTCTGCGCGCTCGCGGGCGGCAACTTGCGCCGTCTCGTCATTTCCTTATAGGATCGCGCCTTCCCCTGTTTCGTCGCACCCTGCGGCCTCCTGCCGCAAGCTCTGCTGTTTTTGTCGGTTTTGTCACCGGGCACAGGCTTGCGAACTGTAGTGATAAAGGTAGTTAACGATGAGCGTCAGACACTTCCTCTCGATGATGGATTACACACCGGACGAACTGGTGGGGTTGATCCGCCGAGCCATCGAGCTGAAGGACCTGCGCAACCGCGGCGTACTGTTCGAGCCGCTGAAGAATCGCGTGCTGGGCATGATCTTCGAGAAGGCCTCGACCCGCACCCGTCTGTCGTTCGAAGCCGGCATGATCCAGCTCGGCGGCCAGGCCATCTTCCTCTCGCCGCGCGACACCCAGCTGGGTCGTGGCGAGCCGATCGGCGACGCGGCCATCGTCATGTCGAGCATGCTCGATGCAGTGATGATCCGTACCTTCGCCCACAGCAACCTCACCGAATTCGCCGCCAAATCGAAAGTACCGGTGATCAACGGCCTGTCCGATGATCTGCATCCCTGCCAGCTGTTGGCCGACATGCAGACCTTCCTCGAGCATCGCGGCAGCATCGCCGGCAAGACGGTGGCCTGGATCGGCGACGGCAACAACATGTGCAACTCCTATATCGAAGCGGCGATTCAGTTCGACTTCCAGCTCAAGGTTGCCTGCCCCGAGGGTTACGAACCGGACGCGCGCTTCCTCGCGCTGGCCGGTGACCGCGTGCAGGTGCTGCGTGACCCACGCGAAGCCGTGGCCGGCGCCCATCTGGTGAGCACCGACGTATGGGCCTCCATGGGCCAGGAAGACGAAGCCGAACAACGCATGGCACTGTTCCGCCCTTATCAGGTCACCCCCGCACTGCTCGATAACGCCGCACCAGATGTGCTGTTCATGCACTGCCTGCCGGCGCACCGCGGTGAGGAAATCAGCCTCGACATGCTCGACGACACGCGCTCGGTTGCCTGGAATCAGGCCGAAAACCGCCTGCACGCGCAGAAGGCGCTGCTCGAACTGCTGGTCGAACCGGCGTACCACCACGCATGAGCCAGCCGCTGCTGCAGCTACGCGGACTGAACTGCGGCTACCAGAACCACAAGGTGGTGCAGGATCTCGACCTGCACCTCAACGCTGGCGATATCGGCTGCCTGCTGGGCCCATCGGGCTGCGGCAAGACCACCACGCTGCGCGCCATCGCCGGTTTCGAGCCGGTGCTCGAAGGTGAGATCGAACTCGACGGCGAGATCATCTCCCGCGCCGGTTTCACCCTGGCACCGGAAAAACGCCAGATCGGCATGGTGTTTCAGGATTACGCTCTGTTCCCCCACCTCAGCGTGGCGGAGAACGTCGCCTTCGGCATCCGCAAGCAAGCCAACGCCGAGCGCGTCACCCAGGAGCTGCTGGAGCTGGTCAAGCTCGGCAACCTGGCCAAGCGCTACCCGCACGAACTCTCAGGTGGGCAGCAACAACGTGTCGCCCTGGCCCGCGCCCTGGCGCCGGAACCGAAGCTGCTGCTGCTCGACGAACCCTTTTCCAACCTCGATGGCGAGTTGCGCCGGCGCCTGAGTCACGAGGTCCGCGATATCCTCAAGACCCGCGGCACCAGCGCCATTCTGGTCACCCATGATCAGGAAGAGGCTTTCGCGGTCAGCGATCATGTCGGCGTATTCCAGGGCGGCCGCCTGGAACAATGGGACACGCCCTTCAACCTCTATCACGAGCCGCTCACGCCCTTCGTCGCCAGCTTTATCGGTCAGGGCTATTTCATCCGCGGCCAGTTGCTCAGCCCGGACACGGTACAGACCGAGCTCGGCGTGATCTGCGGCAACCGCGCCTACACCTGGGCACAAGGCAGCGCGGTGGATGTGCTGCTGCGCCCGGATGACATCGTCGCCGATGAAGGCAGCCATCTGAAGGCACGCATCGTCGGCAAGACCTTCCTCGGCGCCGCGACCCTGTATCGCCTGCAACTGCCCACCGGCAGCCAGCTGGAATCGATCTTCCCCAGCCATGCCGACCACCAGCCAGGCGACGAGGTGGGCATCCGCATCGCCGCCGATCACCTGGTGGCCTTCCCGGCCCTGGGCAGCGTGGCGGCGCAGTTGCAACTGAGCGATTCCGGCGGTGTGCGCCGGGTCAGCAGCAACTGATCAGAGCATCAGCTGGCCGCTGGCGATATGCCGCGCGTGGCCCGCGATCTTCACCCGGCTACCGTCGAGACGGCAGAGCAACTCACCGCCGCGTACCGAGCACTGAAAGGCGCTGAGCTCGCTGCGCCCCAGGCATTCGGCCCAGTACGGCACCAGCATGCAGTGTGTCGAACCGGTCACCGGGTCTTCGTCGATGCCGATGGCAGGCGCGAAGTAACGCGAGACGAAGTCATGCCGCTCGCCCGCCCCGGTGATCAGCACGCCAAGGCCCGGTAATGCCGCGAGCGCCGGCAGATCGGGAGTGAAGCCGCGCACCTGCGCCTCGGACGCCAGCACCACCATCAATTCCTGCACGCTGCCATCGGCATTGAGCAGAGCCAACACCTGCTGCGCGGGCTGTCCCAGCGCGCGCTCGACCTCGGCTTGCAGCGACGCAACCACCGGCACCACTGGACGCACAGGGAAATCCAGCTCCAGCCGCTCCCCCCGGCGAGTTACGCGCAACGCGCCGGACAGGCAGGTGAACTGCAGTACGTCGCCCGCCTCGTGATAGAGATCGAACAGCACCTTGGCGCTGGCCAGGGTCGCATGGCCACACAGCGGCACCTCGCTGGTCGGGGTGAACCAGCGGATATGCCAGGCCTCCCCCTCCTTCACCACGAATGCCGTCTCGGCCAGGTTGTGCTCGGCGGCGATACGCTGCATCAAAGGCTCGTCCAGCCAGGCATCCAGGCGATAAACCATGGCGGGATTGCCCGCGAAAGGTTGCTCGGTAAAAGCGTCAACTTGATGAAAAGCGAGCGGCATGATGCGTTCCTGGCCAGATGAGAAGCGTCAGCATGCCTGCGCCAGTTAACCTGCAACAGATACAGTTTCTGTTTTCCAGATGCCCTGAGGCTTCGCGGCAGAAGCCGCACCTACGGGCCGGATCAGGGCTCGCTGCGTACCCGCTTCACTGCATCCAGCCAGCCGGCGTAGAGGTGCTCACGATGAGCGTCGTTCATCCGCGGTTCGAAACGCTGCTGGCGATGCCAGTGACTGGCGATGGCATCGAGGTCGCGATATAGCCCGAGTTTCAACCCTGCCAGATAGGCGACGCCGAGCGCAGTGGTCTCGGTGACTTCGGGCCGCTCGACACTGACGCCGAGAACATCGGCGAGAAACTGCATGACCCAGTTGTTTTCCACCATGCCGCCGTCCACACGCAGCGCACTGGGCGCCGCCGCCCCGTCCTGGCGCATGGCCTCGAGCAGGTCGCGAGTCTGGTAGCACACCGACTGCAGCCCGGCAGTGACGATCTCCTTGATCCCGGTATCGCGGGTCAGGCCGAAGATGGCACCACGCGCCTTCGGGTCCCAGTAAGGCGCGCCCAGACCGGTGAAGGCCGGCACCAGATAGACGCCGCAGGCCTCCCCCGTCGCCTCGGCCAGGGCCTCGCTTTCGCGCGCATGACTGATCAGCTTGATGCCGTCGCGCAGCCACTGCACGGCGGCGCCGGCAACGAAGATACTGCCTTCGACCGCGTAGGTGACCTTGCCATCGAGGCGATAGCCCACCGTGGTCAGTAGACGGTTCTTCGAACTCACCGGCTGCTCGCCGGTGTTCTGAATCATGAAGCAGCCAGTGCCATAGGTGCTCTTGACCATACCGGGTTTGAAGCAGGCCTGGCCGATCAGGGCCGCCTGCTGGTCGCCGGCCATGCCCAGCACCGGGATGCTGGCGCCGAGCAATTCGTGTTCGGTATGGCCGAACTCGGCGGCGCAGTCGAGCACTTCCGGCAGCAGGCTGGCAGGAATGCCGAACAGCTCGAGCAGCTCTTGGTCCCACTGCTGGGTATGAATGTTGAACATCAGCGTACGCGAGGCATTGCTGGCACCGGTACGGTGCACCTTGCCATCGGTCAGGCGCCACAGCAGGAAGCTGTCGACCGTACCGAAACGCAGCTCGCCGCGCTCCGCCCGCTCCTGTGCGCCTGGCACGTTGTGCAGAATCCAGCGCAGCTTGGTGGCGGAAAAATACGGGTCGATCAGCAGACCTGTCTTGGCCGAGACCATCGCTTCGTGGCCTTTTTCCTTGAGCCCGGCGCAATAGTCGGCGGTGCGCCGATCTTGCCAGACGATGGCCGGATGGATCGGCGTGCCGGTCGCAGCATCCCAGACCAGCGTGGTTTCACGCTGGTTGGTGATGCCGATGGCGGCGATCGCCTCGGGCTGCAGACCACTGCTGGCGATGGCGTCACGGCAGACCTTTAGCGTGGACAGCCAGATCTCCTGGCCGTCGTGCTCGACCCAGCCATCCTGCGGGAAGTACTGCTTGAACTCCTGCTGAGCACGCGCCACCGGCAAGCCCTGAGCACTGAAGATGATGGCGCGGGAGCTGGTGGTGCCCTGGTCGATGGCTAGCAGGTATTGAGACATGCAAGGTTCCTTGTTGTTATTGCCAACGATCGCTGCAGTTGACCGCAGGATGACTTATTTTGCTTGCAGCATACTGCGCGACTCAGGCTTTGCCGATAGCGGCAAAGTGTCCCTGAGTATGCTGGGCCAGGGTGTCGGCCGAGAGCTCGAGCTCCAGCCCACGCCGCCCGCCGCTGACATGAATGGTGGAATGCAGACGCGCCGACTCATCGATGAAGGTGCGCAGGCGCTTCTTCTGTCCCAGCGGGCTGATGCCGCCGACCAGATAACCGGTGGCGCGCTGCGCTGCATTGGGGTCGGCCATGTCGGCCTTTTTCGCCCCGGCCGCTGCGGCCAGCGCCTTGAGATCGAGGCTGCCACCTACCGGCACCACGGCTACCAGCAGTTCGCCTTTCTCGGTGGCCGCGAGCAAGGTCTTGAACACGCGCTCGGGCGCCAGCCCCAGCTTTTCCGCCGCTTCCAGCCCGTAGGACGGCGCCTTGGGATCGTGCTGGTAACTGTGCACACGGTGTTCGGCCTTGGCCTTCTTCAACAGATCGATTGCGGGAGTCATGTTCGAATGTGAAAACGCTGTGAAAGATGTCCTACCTTAACAGGCCGCAATCCTCCGCATCTACAGCCTATAATGGCTGACCATCACAGGAAGCGCTCATGAATCTCGCTCCCCGACAGCAGGACATCCTCAATCTCGCCCGCGAGCGCGGCTACGTCAGCATCGACGAACTGGCCCAGGCGTTCGCCGTCACCCCGCAGACCATCCGCCGCGACATCAATCAGCTGGCCGAACACGGCCTGTTGCGCCGCACCCATGGCGGTGCCGCCTGCGAAGCCTCGAGCATTCAGAACACCGCCTACGGCATGCGCGCCGGGCAGATGCGCGAGGAGAAACAACGTATCGCCGAGGCCGTGGCGGCGCAGATACCCGACCACGCCTCGCTGTTCATCAACATCGGCACCACCACCGAAGCCATTGCCCGCGAACTGCAGAATCACAAGGGACTGAAGATCATCACCAATAACCTGCACGTCGCCGCCCAGCTCAGCGCCAAAGCCGATTTCGAGGTGCTGGTAGCTGGCGGCACGGTGCGCAGTGACGGCGGCATCGTTGGCCAGACCGCGGTGGATTTCATCCAGCAGTTCAAGGTCGATTACGCCATCGTCGGCATCAGCGGCATCGACGAAGATGGCAGCCTACTCGATTTCGACTATCAGGAAGTCCGCGTTTCACAGGCCATCATCGACAATGCGCGTCAGGTTTTCCTCGCCGCCGACTCCAGCAAGTTCGGGCGTAACGCCGTGGTGCGCCTGGGCTCCATCGCTCTGGTCGACCGCGTCTTCACCGACAGCGCCCCCTCCGCTGCCATCACCCGCCTGCTGCACAGCCACAAGGTCCAGCTCGATCTGGTCTGATTGGCCTCTCGACGACTATCGCATAGGGCGGGTGCAACCCGACAGCAACGTCTCGGCGGGTTACACCCGCCCTACAACAAACCCGATCCTTCCCCTACCGCTCGGCGCGCAATCGCGTGCCGGGGTAGCGAAGCTGCGCATCTTCGTCTAGCATATTTTCGAAAGTGAACATAAACACATTCGAATCCAATAGCCGAGCGTGCCCTATGCCCCACGATCCATTCACCAGCCCCGTTGCGGAAGTCTATGACCTCGCCGTCGTTGGCGGCGGTATCAATGGCGTGGGCATCGCAGCCGATGCAGCCGGTCGCGGCCTGTCCGTGTTCCTTTGCGAAAAGGACGACCTGGCCAGCCACACCTCCTCTGCCAGCAGCAAGCTGATCCACGGCGGCCTGCGCTATCTGGAGCACCACGAGTTCCGCCTGGTACGCGAAGCCCTGGCAGAGCGCGAGGTGCTGCTGGCCAAGGCGCCGCATATCGTCAAGCCGATGCGCTTCATCCTGCCGCACCGCCCGCACCTACGTGCGGCCTGGATGATCCGTGCTGGTCTGTTCCTTTACGACCACCTGGGTAAGCGTGAGCGCCTGCCCGCCTCGCGCGGCCTGCGCTTCGGTGCCGGCAGCCCGCTGAAACCCGAGATCAGCCGCGGCTTCGAATATTCCGACTGCTGGGTGGACGATGCCCGTCTGGTGGTACTCAACGCCATGGCCGCGCGGGACAAGGGCGCGCACATTCACCCACGTACGCGTTGCGTCAGCGCCCGACGCAGTAAAGGCCTGTGGCATATTCATCTGGAGCGCAACGACGGCAGCCTGCTGTCGATTCGCGCCCGGGCACTGGTCAACGCAGCCGGCCCCTGGGTCGCGCGCTTCATCCGTGAAGACCTCAAGCAGCAGTCGCCCTATGGCATCCGCCTGATCCAGGGCAGCCATATCGTCGTACCGCGCCTGTACGACGGCGAACAGGCCTACATCCTGCAGAACGAAGATCGCCGCATCGTCTTCGCCATCCCCTATCTGGAGCGCTTTACCCTGATCGGTACCACCGACCGCGAATATCAGGGCGACCCCGCCCAGGTGGCGATCACCGCCGAAGAAACCGATTACCTGCTCAAGGTGGTCAATGACCACTTCAAACAACAGCTCGGCCGGGCCGACGTCCTGCACAGCTTCGCTGGCGTGCGCCCGCTGTGCGATGACGAGTCCGATGAGCCGTCGGCCATCACCCGCGATTACACCCTGTCGCTCTCCGGTACGCCGGGCGAAGCGCCGTTGCTCTCGGTGTTCGGCGGCAAGCTGACCACCTACCGCAAGCTGGCCGAGTCGGCCATACAACAACTGGCACCCTACTTCAGTCACCTGGGCCCAAGCTGGACGGCCAGTGCACCGCTGCCGGGTGGCGAAGATCTGCAAAGCCAGAGCGCCTTGGTCGAGGCTCTGTGCGAACGTCATGGCTGGCTGCCTTCTAGCCTGGCCAGACGCTGGGCCACCACTTACGGCAGCCGCACCTGGCGCCTGCTCGAAGGCGTGCACAACCTCGCCGACCTCGGCGAACACCTTGGCGCCGGCCTCTATACCCGCGAAGTGGATTATCTGCGCCGCGAAGAATGGGCGCGCAGCAGCGCCGACATCCTTTGGCGGCGCAGCAAGCTGGGGCTGTTCATGACGCCAATACAGCAGGCCCGCCTGCAGGACTACCTGGACAGCCAAGACCCGCACTCCGCTCACGCCGCCTGAATTCTGCGTGCTCATGCCCCGCTTTGCGGGGCTTTTTTATGGCCGCTGAAAAATAAAAACACTCATCTTTTTAGGCGATTTAGCCGCAGTAGAACTTCCAGCAACTTTTTTATTACGCCTTTTCAATAACTTGGCGCCAAGTTGCGGAATAAAAACATTCTTATTCAGTTTTATTTTTACTTATGTTTCAAGAACTTAGGTTTGACAGCGGAAAGAACTCGACAGAAAATTCAAAGCCATCACGGTCATTGAAACAGCTGGAGCGGTCATGAAAGGCGACAAGAAGGTCATTCAACACCTGAACAAGATTCTTGGTAACGAACTGGTCGCCATCAACCAGTACTTCCTGCATGCGCGTATGTATGAAGACTGGGGCCTGAAAAAACTCGGCGAGCACGAGTACCACGAGTCCATCGACGAGATGAAGCACGCCGACAAGCTGATCAAGCGCATTCTCTTTCTCGAAGGCATTCCCAATCTGCAGGACCTGGGCAAGATTCTGATCGGCGAAAACACCCAGGAAATGCTCCAGTGCGATTTGCAGATCGAGCACAAGGCGCATGCCGACCTCAAGGCCGCCATCGCCTACTGCGAAAGCATCGGTGACTATGCCAGCCGCGAGTTGCTCGAAGAGATTCTCTGCTCCGAAGAAGATCATATCGACTGGCTGGAAACCCAACTAAGCCTGATCGCAGCCGTCGGCCTGCAGAATTACCTGCAATCGCAGATGGACGAATAAGTCCGCCACTGGATAAAGAACGGGAGCCGATGGCTCCCGTTTTTCGTTGCGTGCGCTTATTTCTGTGGGTCCGGCTCGCCATCGGAACGACCGATGCTGGCTGGCGCTTCCACTAGCAGTTCTTCCGGCACTTCGTCCACACGCGGGTCGAGCGCTGCGGCCATGGGGCTGACCGTATCCGGCATTGGCACGTGGCTGAGCGGCGCCTCGTCGACCCGATGCTGGCCGGTAACGCGCTTGGGCTGCACCCAGAAGATCAGCACCACGGCATAGAGCGATACCAGCATGTAGAACATGCCCGGTCCGAAGTGCTGCATCATGAAACCTGCCAACAACGGGCCGATGCAGGCGCCAACGCCATAGGTGGTCAGCAGCATGGCCGACAGCGCCACCCGGCGTGATTGCTCGACGTGGTCGTTACCCAGCGCCACGGCCAGTGGGTACAGGGTGAACAGCAACATGCCGGTGACGAAGCCGTTGGCCAGCAACAGCCAGTACGGCAGGTCGAACAGCCCCCACATGGGAATGGCGGTCAGGCACAGCAGGATGGCGTTGCCACGAATCAACCAGCTGCGGTCCAGACGATCGGACAGCCAGCCCAGCGGCCACTGCGCACAGAAGCCGGCGATGATGCACATGGCCACGAATAGGCTCGCCTGCGTGGTGTCCAGCCCGCTGCGGCTGGCGTAGACCGGCGCCAGGCCGTAGAAGGCGCCGACCATCAGTCCGGCGACGAAAATACTGCCCAGCGCCTGTGGCACACGCTTCCAGAAAAAACCGATTTCCAGCGGCGCAGCCACCAGCTTGGCCGGGTGCACGCGACGGGTCACGGCCAGCGGGATCAGGCAGGAGGCGAAGCACATCGCCACCAGCACCAGCGGCTTGTAATCCAGAGTCGGGCTCATCGCCAGCAGGCCCTGGCCGACCACCAGGCCCAGGTCCACAGCCACCATGTAGCCGGCGAAAACTTTGCCGCGCATGTGGTTTTCGGACTGCTCGTTGAGCCAGCTCTCGATCACCATGTACTGGTTCATCATCACCGCGCCCATCACGAAACGCAGCAGCAGCCAGACCTCCAGGCGCTCGACCAGCACATGCAGCAGCACGATCACCGTGGCGAGGCCGGCGCAGGCGACGTAGGAGCGAATATGGCCAACGCTGGCGATCAGCTTATGGCCGAACTTGCCGCCGCATACCAGGCCGAAGTAATAGGCCGCCATCAGGCCGCCAACCCAGGCGTCGCCCGCTCCCTCCTCGGTCAGGCGCAGCCCCATGTAGGTGCTGAACAGCCCCGAACCGGCCAGCATGAGTAAGGTGGCGCTATACAGGGCCGGGAAGGTGACGAGCGGGCTGAACATGACGACTCCAGACGGGACGGCAGCAGCGCCGTCCGACGAACACGGGACGATGGCGTCCCGTCGGCCCCGGGCGGGGCCAGCGAAAACCGCGCATTATCCATATCCGCCACCTGCCCCGCCATGTCCGCCGGGCGCTTTGCCGCGAAACGCGCGAACGCGTCTGTAGCGCTAGCGGGCCTCGCTTTCCTTGACCCGGAACCAGGCCGCGTAGAGCGCCGGCAGGAACAGCAGAGTCAGTGCCGTGGCGACCACCAGACCGCCCATGATGGCCACCGCCATCGGCCCGAAGAACACGCTGCGCGATAGCGGAATCATCGCCAGCACAGCGGCCAGCGCCGTCAGTACGATGGGGCGGAAGCGCCGCACCGTGGCCTCGATGATGGCATGCCAGCGATCCAGGCCATGGCTGATGTCCTGCTCGATCTGATCCACCAGAATCACCGAGTTGCGCATGATCATCCCGGCCAGGGCGATGGTGCCGAGCATGGCGACGAAACCGAACGGCTGGCGGAAGATCAGCAGGAACAGCGTCACGCCGATCAGCCCCAGCGGCGCGGTGAGAAACACCATGGCCGAACGCGAGAAGCTCCTGAGCTGCAGCATCAGCAGCGTCAGCACCACCACGATGAACAGCGGGATACCGGCGTTCACCGATTTCTGCCCGCGCTGCGAGTCCTCCACCGTACCGCCCACCTCCAGCAGGTAACCATCCGGCAACTCGGCGCGGATCGGTTCCAGCGTCGGCAGGATCTGCTGGGTCAGGCTGGCCGGCTGCTGGCTGCCGTAGACGTCGGCACGCACGGTGACGTTGGGCAGGCGGTTGCGATGCCAGATGATGCCTTCCTCGAAACCGTATTCCAGCGTCGCCACCTGCGACAGGGCCACGCTGCGCCCACTGTCGGTCGGCACCGCGAGACTCGGCAGCAAGCTCAGCGCCTTGCGTTCCTGCGGTGTGCCGCGCTGGAGAATCTCGATCAGCTCATTGCCTTCGCGGTACTGGCTGACGCTGGTGCCGGACAGCGAGCCCTGCAGAAAGCGCGACAGCTCGGCGGTGTTGACCCCCAGCGCTCGCGCGCGATCCTGATCGATATTGAGGATCACCACCTTGCTCGGCTCCTCCCAGTCCAGGTGCACGTTCACCACATGCGGGTTCTCGCGCACCTTGTCCGCCACCTGACGAGCCAGAGCGCGCACCTCGGCGATATGCTCGCCGCTGACGCGGAACTGCACCGGATAGCCCACCGGCGGGCCGTTCTCAAGGCGGCTGACGCGGCTGCGCAGCGCAGGGAACTGGTCGTTCATCGTCTGGATCAGCCAGGTACGCAGGCGCTCGCGCTCCTCGATGCTCGACGCTAGCACCACGAACTGGGCGAAGCTCGCCGCAGGCAACTGCTGATCCAGCGGTAGGTAGAAACGCGGTGAGCCGGTGCCGACATAGGCGACATAGTTGTCGATGCCCGGCTGCTCCTTGAGCAGTTGCTCCAGGCGACGCACCTCGGCCTCCGTGGCGCTCAGTGAGGCGCCCTCCTCCAACTTGATGTCGACCATCAGCTCCAGGCGGCCGGAAGCCGGGAAGAACTGTTGTGGCACGAAGCGGAACAGCAATACCGAGCCGATGAACAAGCCGATGGTCAGCAGGATGACAATGCCGCGACGGCGCACACACCACTGGACCGTGGCGCGCACGCGGCGGTAGAACGGCGTCGAATAGGGGTCATGGCCCCCATCGCTGCCGCCATGTTTCGCCGCGTGCAGCTTGGCCAGGTCCGGCAACAGCTTGTCGCCCAGATAGGGCACAAACATCACCGCGGCGATCCACGAGGCGATCAGCGAGATGGCCACCACCTGGAAGATGGAACGGGTGTACTCGCCCGTGCCGGACTGCGCGGTGGCGATGGGCAGAAAGCCCGCGGCGGTGATCAGCGTGCCGGTAAGCATGGGAAACGCGGTGCTGGTCCAGGCGAAACTGGCCGCCTTGAAGCGGTCATAGCCCTGTTCCATCTTGATCGCCATCATCTCCACCGCGATGATCGCATCGTCCACCAGCAGGCCCAGGCCGAGCACCAGCGCGCCGAGCGAGATCTTGTGCAGGCCGATGCCTAAGTAGTACATGGCGGCAAAGGTCATCGCCAGCACCAGCGGGATCACCAGCGCCACCACCAGGCCGGTGCGCACGCCCAGGGAGAAGAAGCTGACCGCGAGCACGATCACCAGCGCCTCGACCAGTACCTTGACGAACTCGCCCACGCCGGCCTTCACCGCCGCCGGCTGATCCGACACCTTGCGCAGCTCCATGCCCAGCGGCAGGGTCTGCTGCAGGCGGGCGAATTCACCCTCAAGCGCTTTGCCCAGCACAAGGATGTCGCCGCCGTCCTTCATCGACACGGCAATGCCGATGGCGTCCTCACCCATGAAGCGCATGCGCGGTGCAGGTGGATCGTTGAACCCGCGCTTGACCTCGGCCACATCGGCAATGCGGAAGGTGCGGTCACCAACCCGAATGGGGAAATCACGAATCTCCTGCACGGACTCGAAGCGCCCGGTCACGCGCAACTGAATGCGCTCGCTGGACGTCTCGAAGAAGCCGGCAGCCGCCACCGCGTTCTGCGCCTCCAGTGCCTGCTGCACCGCGGAGAGCGGCAGACCCAGAGTCGCCAGCTTGGTATTGGACAGCTCGATCCAGATCTTCTCGTCCTGCAGCCCCACCAGCTCGACCTTGCCAACGTCCCTGACTCGCTGCAGTTGCAATTGCAGGCGGTCGGCATAGTCCTTGAGCACCGCATAGTCAAAACCGTTGCCGGTCAGCGCATAGATGTTGCCGAAGGTGGTGCCGAACTCGTCGTTGAAGAACGGCCCCTGGATGCCGGGCGGCAAGGTGTGGCGAATGTCGCTGATCTTCTTGCGCACCTGGTACCACAGCTCGGGAATCTGCGAGCTGCGCATGGAATCGCGCGCCATGAAGGTAACCTGCGACTCACCCGGACGGGAGAAGCTGGTGATGCGGTCGTACTCGCCGGTCTCCATCAGCTTCTTTTCGATGCGCTCGGTGACCTGGCGCGAAACCTCTTCGGCGCTGGCGCCCGGCCAGTTGGTGCGAATCACCATGGCCTTGAAGGTAAAGGGCGGGTCTTCGCTCTGCCCCAGCTTGGTGTAGGACAACGCCCCCACCACGGCGAACAGCAGCATGATGTAGAGAACGATCTGGCGATGACGCAACGCCCAGGCAGACAGGTTGAAGCTCATGCCCGCTTACTCCTTGGCTGCCAGTTCGACATTGCGATTATCGCGATCGACAGGGCGCACTTTCAGCCCCTCGCGCAGCATCTGCACGCCAGCGGCCACCACCCAATCGGATGCGGAAAGCCCCTCCAGCACCGGCACGCGGTCGTCACCATAAGCGCCAACGCGGACCGGTCGGCGCTGCACGGTGTGCTCCCTGGGGTCGATGACCCAGACGAAGGCCTGCCCCTGCTCGGCGCTAAGTGCCGACAGCGGCACGGCCAGCGGCACCTCGCCGTTGCTGGCGATGAAGACGCGCGCGCTCTGCCCCAGCTCCGCCGGCACCTTGCCTTCGCTGAAGGCGACGCGGGCGGCGAAGGTACGTGATTGCGGATCGGCAGCCGGCGCCATCTCGCGAATGCGCCCGGGGAAGCGCTGGTCGGGTTGCGACCACAACTCCACCTCGACCGGCTGACCGATCTCGAAGCGACCGAAGCTCTGCTCCGGCAGACTGATCGACACTTCACGCTCGCCATCGGCGGCCAGGGTAAACACGGTTTGCCCGGCGGCCACCACCTGCCCGACCTCGACCGCACGGCGGGCGATCACGCCATCCTGCGAGGCGCGCAGCACGGCATAGCCGGTCTGGTTGCGCGCCACGTCGTACTCGGCCTTGATCTGTTTCAGACGGGCTTCACCGGCGCGGTACTGGTTCTCGACGTTGTCGAACTGCGAGCGACTGACCAGATTGCGCCCGAGCAGCGCCTTGTAGCGCTCGCGCTCGGCGCGCACGGTCTGCAGGTTGGCCTCGGCTGCCGTCATCTGCGCGCGCGTGGCTTCCAACTGCAGACGTACGTCCTGCGGGTCCAGCTCGGCCAGAGCCTGGTCCTTCTTCACCCGCTCGCCGACATCCACCATGCGCTTGCTCACCTTGCCGGCGATGCGGAAGGCCAGCTCAGGTTCGTAGCGCGCGCGCACCTCACCCGGATAGCTGTCCACCAGGGCGGTGGCCGGCTGCGGCTGCACCACCATGGCCGGACGCACCGGCTGCTCCATCTGCTCACCATTGCCGCAGGCAGACAACACAAAGACCAGACCCAGAGAAGCGATCAAGGGGAGAACGTGGCGGGACATGTGTGAGACCTTTCGAAGAAGGTTTGGAGCTGGCCCTAAGCTCACGGCGCTACCAGCGCCAAGGCTATCGGAGTTGCCCTTTGGAATATTTGTACTGGCGGGTATAGTAAAAATAGCAAACTCGCCAGTCCAGTATTAAAATCTGCTGATGCCAGACAAGTTGTTACAACCTTCCGGTCCCGGTCGCCCGAAGGATCCCGCCAAACGCCGCGCCATTCTGGAAGCGGCCAAGGGCCTGTTCCTGCGAAACGGTTACGACGGCAGCAGCATGGACGCCATCGCCGCCGAGGCCGGGGTTTCCAAGCTCACCGTGTACAGCCACTTCACCGACAAGGAGACGCTGTTCTCCGCGGCGATCAAGGCCAAGTGCGAGGAACAGCTGCCGGAACTGTTGTTCGAGCTGCCGGATAACGTGCCGCTGGAAAGCCAGTTGCTGGGAATCGCGCGCGGTTTCCTGGCGCTGGTCAACAGCCGTGAATCGGTGGAGATGCACCGGATGATGGTGAGCCTGGCCAGCCAGGGCTCCAAGCTGTCGCAGGTGTTCTACGAGGCCGGCCCGAAACGGGTGCAGGAAGAAATGGAAGTGCTGCTGCACAAGGCCGCCAGGCGTGGCCTGTTGAGCCTGGACGACCCGCGCCAGGCCGCCGATCATTTCTTCAGCCTGCTCAAGGGCGGCGCGCATTTCCGCCTGCTGATCGGCTGTGGTGAGCCGCTGCAGGGCGACGCCGCGGAACATCATGTGCAGGACGCGGTACAGCTGTTTCTGCGCGCTTATCGGCCCTGACAGCGCACTCTAGGCACCGGCTTCCAATTTCTTCTTCGGATAGATGTCGTAGCGACTGGATTTGCCTTCCAGCACATAGCCGGGCTTGCCGCCTTCGATGGCCGGCGCCTTGCGCGGGCGTTTGACCACCACACGATGGGTGGCCAGCGCCAGCGCCGCCTCGAGCAACGCCGGCGCGTCCAGATCGTCGCCGACGAAGGGGCGGAACAGGCGCATTTCCTTCTTCACCAGCGCACTCTTGTCGCGATGCGGGAACATCGGGTCGAGGTAGATCACCTGCGGCGGCTCACCTTGCCAGGCGCACATCAATTCGATGGCATTGCCAGTGAGCAGGCGCATGCGCGCGGCGATGGGCGCCACGTCGAGATCCAGCGCAGCACGTTGCAGACCGTCTTCCAGCAGCGCCGCGACCAGCGGCTGGCGCTCGATCAGCGTCATGTCGCAGCCCAGGCTGGCCAGCACGTAGGCATCGCGCCCCAGCCCGGCGGTCGCATCGAGAATGCGCGGGCGAATCCCCGATTGCACGCCCACCGCCTTGGCGATCATCTGCCCGCTGCCACCACCGAATTGACGTCGATGCGCCGCCGCACCCTCGACGAAATCCACCCGCACCGGGCCGGGTGCCTTGTCGCCCAACTCGACCAGCTGCAGCCCGTCATCCCCCAGTTGCAGGGCGAACTCGGTTTCCCCCTCGAGAGCCAGGCCCAGGCGCGCCGCCCACTGGGCCGCCGCTTCGGCGTACTGAGGGCGCAGGGCTTGGATGCGGATGCTGGCGTTGTGCCGCTCGTCGGTCATGGGTTCGTTCTGCTCAAAAATCACTCAAAGCATCGACCGCTCGGTCGACATCGAAGGAGCGGCATTCTGCCAGACCCGGCCGCCGACAGCCGCATCGAGAATGAACATCCGCTCTGCGCCGAAGCAGCGAGCCAGTGCAGCCGCGAGCGGATCACGCCCGCGTCACAACTCGCAAACAGGCTGTTAGCGGCACATCCGCCACATGCCCATGTCAACGTGAAAGTGATCACGGTGGGCGGCGTTGTATTCCGGCCCCAGAGTAACGTTGAAACTGTCGCAGGCCGCGTCCCGAACCAGACGCAGAAAGCGCGCCTTGTCGCCTTCCCCCGGCCAGTCGTGCAGCACGCTGATGCGCTGGCCGTCGCGCAGGCGAAAACCGACCATGTCCAAGGCATTGGCATAGGAATGCTGGCTGGGTCGCTGGCTGCCGGCGATGCTGCGACAGGCGAAGCTGCCGACATGTTCGATACGGCTGACCGGCTGACCGAACACCTCCTGCGCAGCGGGCTGCAGGCCATGGCGCTCGAACAGGGCGAAACTCACCGCCAACGGGCAGGTGGCCATGAAGCTGCTGCTCAGGCCAACGTCGGCGCCCTGGATGCGTACGGCGTTTTCAATCGGGCAGCCGGGGTGCGGCGTGCTGTCATCCAGGCGCGTGAAACGCAGGTCGGACGTGGCCAGGGCCAGGTCGCACAGCGCACGATCCTCGCTCAGGCGCCAGAGCTTGAATGAGGTCAGCAGGTTTGGCGCTTCTCGCACGTCCAGCGGCGCCCAGGGATTGAAACGCGGCGCCACCTCAACCCAGCCACGCCAGAGCGCCACCAGCAGTGCGGCGCCCAGCAGCAGGGAAAGAAACAGCAAACGACCGATTATCCGTATCAGCATGTTCATCCTTCATCAGAGCAGGCCGAGCTGCTCCAGTTCCGGTTCGGTTCGCAGCACCGGCAATTCCGGCAAGCCTGGCAGGCGCTGCATCAGCTGCTGGTGAAAACGCCGCGCCAGCTCGGGCGCCAGGCGATTATCGGAGGTGTGCGCGAAGACGTACGGAGCGAGCCCCTGCTCGATCCAGCCAGCGACCTTGTCCAGCCAGGGCAGCATGAAGGGATCGTTGGCCAGCAGTTCAGGGTGGCCGATGAAACGCAGCTGTGGATGCTGACTGAACGCCGTGGGCCGGGTCGGCAGGCGCGGTTTCTTGGCCTGCGCATGGAGCACGGCCGGCTCCTGCGAGTCGCAGCTGAACAGCGCTCGCGAGTCCAGGCAGATGCGCTCGATACCGCGCTCGTGCAGCAGGCGATTGAGCACACGCTCGGCATCGCCCTTGGCGAAGAACTCCGGATGACGCACCTCTACAGCCAGCGGCCATTCGCCCCACTGCTCGATGAACGTAGCCAGCTCGGCCAACCGCGAAGGACCGAATGCAGCCGGCAACTGCAGCCAGTAAGGCGCGACCCGCGCGCCGAGCGGCGCCAGCAACTGGCGGAACTGCGCGACCTCATCGAGTTGCTGGCAGAGGTCTTCGCTGTGGCTGATATCGCGCGGCAACTTGGCGCAGAAACGAAAGTGCGCCGGCATCGCCAGCGCCCAGCGGGCGACCGTTTGCTCGCTGGGCCTGGCGTAAAAGGTGGTGTTGCCTTCTACCGCGTTGAACACTTCGGTATAGCGGCCGAGAAAATCCGTGGGACGCGTGTCCTGTGGATAGAGCGTGGCGCGCCAGGCCGCTTCGCTCCAGGATGGACAACCAAGAAAATAGGGAAGCGCAACACTCATCGATCTATGCAACGGACCAGGCTGAGGGGCGTGAGCCACGCCATGAAACGGAGTTACGCGTAGAGATCGAGGCCGAGCACTTGCTGAGCATCGTACTCATTGGCGTAGGCAGCGGTGGTGCTGTAGCTGGCCAACGCCTGGGCAGCGCGGTTGCTCAGCGCGGGCTGCTGGTAAACCAGGTCCTGCGCTCGCGTCGGCAGGCTATCGGAGTTACTGCTGCTGGCCTGCACGCGACGAATCTGCGGGGCCTGCTCGAGACCCTGGCTGCTCGCCGGGGCAGCTGGCTGCTCACGTCGGGCCTCGACTTCCCGCTGCGCCTCGCGATAGGGCGTGACCGCTGTCCCCGAACGGGGGCCGCGATCTGGCGAGTAGGGAGGCAGGTAACCGTCGATCCGCATTTAGGACTGCTCGGGCTCGAGCTAATAATGGACAGTGCTGGCAATGTAACGGCGAGTACCGGTCTTGGCAATTACCAAGCGGTTTTTGACGCCAAGCATCCGACAAGCTGTCATACCGGTGGTGCTTTCGGTGTGACGACCTGGTCACGCAGGTAAACCGGCTGCGCCTGATCGGCCGGCACAGCCTCGCCGCGCGCCCAGGCGAAACGCGCCAGGTTCAGCAGGTCTTCGGCATGCGGCAGCATGCTGCCGTCCATGCTCGCGGGCTTGAGGGCGATACGCGTGGCAAAGGTGCCCCACCCCGTACCGGCACCGTACCATTCACCATCGCTGCCGAGTGGCGCCTCGGCCTGTTCCGGCGGCAACACCGCCTCCTGGCCGAGCAAACGCATCTCGCCTGCCTCGGCGCGATAACAGCCCCAGTAGACCTCATCCATGCGCGCATCGATCGCCGCGGCGACCTGGGTCACGCCCTGCTCTCGCAGCGCGCGCTGGGCCAGCACGGCCAGGTTGGAGACCGGCAACACCGGCCGCTCCAGTGCGAAGGCCAGGCCCTGTACCACGCCGATGGCGATGCGCACGCCGGTGAAGGCACCGGGGCCACGACCGAAGGCGATGGCATCCAGCGCCGAAGCCGCGATGCCGGCATCGCCCAGCAGCTGCTGGATCATCGGCAACAGGCGCTGCGCATGCAGACGCGGGGCGACTTCATAATAACTGAGCACACGACCGTCATGCAGCAGCGCGACGGAGCAAGCTTCGGTGGCGGTATCCAGGGCCAGGAGAGTGGTCATTGCATTCGGACGGCTGAAGAAAAAAGAGCCGGCATTAGACCGGCTCGACGAGTTTTTTTCCAGCGCCATGACGGCGCCCGGCCTGAGCCGAGCGACCGGTGGCGATCAGCGCGGTCTTACCAGG
Organism: Pseudomonas sp. Marseille-Q0931; assembly: GCF_940789645.1. NCBI lineage: Bacteria > Pseudomonadati > Pseudomonadota > Gammaproteobacteria > Pseudomonadales > Pseudomonadaceae > Pseudomonas > Pseudomonas sp. Marseille-Q0931. Next base: position 267,676 of record NZ_CALNWT010000003.1, read on the forward strand.
GCTCGACCACAGGCTCGGCGTCCCAGCCTTTGAGCGGCGCTTCGGACCAGGTGCCATAGCTGGCGTTGGGGAATACGATCCACTCCACACCCCACTTTTCAGCCTCGTCAGCAACGGTCTTGCGCTGTGCGTCGAGCGGCGTCTTGCGAAAGCGTGCATCGAAATCGTGCAGCGTGTCGCCCAGCAGCATGACGATCTGCTGATCGGCGCTGACGATGGCGCGGCGTTCGACCTTGGGCGGGCCGAGCAGCAGCACGCTGTCTTCCGACACCTGCGGCAGGCCCAGCTTGGTCAGGGTGGCCAGGGTGTATTTCTTCTGCTCGTCGGCACGGTCGGAGATGTAGCGGATGGTCACGCCGAGCTTGTCGGCATGCTCGAGGAATTTCTTCGCACCGGGGATCAGCTCCGGCGTGCCGTCGCGTTCCCAGGGCAGCCAGGTATCCCAGGCATCGTATTGATGACAGTTGGCCAGGTCGCGTGCCAGCAGTGCGCTGTTGTCGATCACGGTTTCATCAAGGTCGGTGACGATGGCCAGCTTGGAAGGATCCTTCGCCACCGCTACGGCCTTGTCGAGCCTCTCTGTTGCGATGTTGTAGGCCTGCAACTGCAGCGCCTGGACCTCCGCGGACTGCTGCTGAAAGCGCAAGCCCATGGTGAATTCCGCGACCGAACAGTCGGTCTTGCTCTGCGCGGCGATCTCGGCAAATACCAGCGGAGTGGTCAACAACGATACCGCAAGGCCCAGCCAAATGCGTTTCTCGGTCATTTAATGCCCTCTTCCTTATAGGTTATCGACAGGCCCCGACGCAGGCCGGAGGCTTGCACCATCGATACTAGCCGACCCGTCACTCGGGGCCATGCTTGAGAGCGACCACAACGTATTCGTGTTCCATAAACGACCAAGGCCCCTTTCGAGGCCTTGGTGCGATAACGGCTGGCGGCGTGGACTCAGTCCAGAGCGGCCAGGGTCTTCGCGGTGATTTCTTCGACGCTGCCGACGCCCGGAATGTGGCTGCACTTCGGCGTACCGGTGGCGGCGGAAAGCTTCTGGTAGAAGTCCACCAGCGGCTTGGTCTGCGAGTGGTAGACGGACAGGCGATGACGCACGGTCTCTTCCTTGTCGTCTTCGCGCTGGACCAGCTCCTCACCGGTCAGGTCGTCCTTGCCGGCAACCTTCGGCGGGTTGTATTCGGTGTGGTAGACGCGCCCGGAAGCCGGGTGTACACGACGGCCGGACAGACGCTTGACGATTTCCTCGTCGTCGACGGCGATTTCCACCACGTGATCCAGGGCTACGCCGGCATCGCGCAGCGCTTCGGCTTGCGGAATGGTGCGCGGGAAACCGTCGAACAGAAAGCCATTGGCGCAATCGTCTTGAGCGATGCGCTCCTTGACCAGGTTGATGATCAGGTCATCGGAGACCAGACCGCCAGCATCCATTACGCTCTTGGCTTTCAGGCCGAGCTCGGTGCCAGCCTTGACCGCTGCGCGCAGCATGTCGCCAGTGGAGATTTGCGGAATGCCGAACTTCTCGGTGATGTAGCGAGCCTGGGTACCTTTGCCGGCACCGGGCGCCCCCAGCAGAATCACGCGCATCGATGTGCTCCTCAAGAGTTATGTAGTAATCGGTCGGACTCGCCTCGTGGGGCCAATCTCTTGAATGTTGTGCGGCAGCCGCAGCGGCCAAAAAGGCTGCTCAAGATACACAGCGCACCCCAGGCGCACAAGCCGCCAAAAGTCGGATAAAAACCCTCCTCACGGCGGCCTGCACCCCGTACACGGCGCTGGCCGCACACCTTTGCGCCAGCGCACTGCATCCCTTAGCCGGTGTTGCGCAAGCCCGCTGCGATACCGGCAACACTGACCAGCAAGGCCTGCTCCAGCGGGCTCTCCGGCACCTGCTCGCGCTGGCGGCAGCGCGCCAGCAGCTCGGCCTGCAGCAGGTGCAGCGGGTCGAGATAGGTATTGCGTACGCTGATCGATTCGAGGGTTTCCGGGTTGTGCGCGAGCAGGTGCGACTGACCGGTCAATTCCAGTACGGCGGCACAGGCCTGCGACAATAGGTCGCGTAACTGCGCACCCAACGGTTGCAGCGCGGGTTCGACCAAGCGCTCGTCATACAGCGCGGCAATGCTGGCGTCGGCCTTGGTCAGCACCATCTCCAACATATCGATGCGCGTGCGGAAGAACGGCCAGTGCTCGCGCATGTCCTTCAGCAGTTCGGCATCACCACCCGCCAGCGCCTGCCCCAACGCCTGCTCCCAGCCGAGCCAGGCCGGCAGCATCAGTCGCGTCTGGGTCCAGGCGAAGATCCACGGGATCGCACGTAGGCTCTCAACGCCGCCCTCACGCCGCTTGGCCGGGCGACTGCCCAGCGGCAGCCGGCCCAGTTCCTGCTCCGGTGTGGCCTGGCGGAAATACTCGACGAACTGCGGATGCTCGCGCACCACGCCGCGGTAGGCCTTCACACCCACATCGGCGAGGCGATCCATCATCGCCCGCCAGCTCGGCTGCGGCGCAGGCGGCGGCAGCAGCGTGGCTTCCAGCACGGCAGCGAGATAGAGGTTGAGGTTCTGCTCGGCGATATCCGGCAGGCCGAACTTGAAGCGGATCATCTCGCCCTGTTCGGTGGTCCGGAAGCGTCCCGCCACCGAGCCCGGCGGTTGCGACAGAATGGCCGCATGGGCCGGGCCACCCCCACGCCCGACGGTGCCACCGCGACCGTGGAACAGGAGCAACTCGACCTGATGCTCGCGGCACAGGCGCACCAGCTCCTCCTGCGCACGGTACTGAGCCCAGGCAGCGGCGGTGGTACCGGCATCCTTGGCCGAATCGGAATAACCGATCATCACTTCCTGCGGGCCATGCAGGCGCGCGCGATAGCCGGGCAAGCCGAGCAGACGATCCATCACCGGCCCGGCGTGGTCGAGGTCGGCCAGGGTTTCAAACAGTGGCACCACGCGCATCGGCCGGCGCAACCCGGCCTCCTTCAGCAGCAGTTGCACTGCCAGCACGTCGGAAGCGGCGCCGGCCATGGAGATCACGTAGGAGCCCAGCGAGGCAGCGGGAGCAGCAGCCACCTCACGGCAGGTGGCGAGGACCTCGGCGGTATCGGCCGAAGGGCGATAGTCGCTCGGCAGCAACGGCCGGCGGCTGTCCAGTTCACGTTGGAGGAAACCCAGGCGCGCCTCTTCGTCCCAGTCGGTGTAGCGACCAAGGCCGAGGTAATCGGTGATTTCCGACAGCGCCGCAGCGTGCAGGGCGGAGTCCTGACGCACGTCGAGCCGCACCAGGAACAGACCGAAGGTCGCGGCCCGGCGCAGGCAATCGAGCAACGGGCCGTCGGCGACCACGCCCATGCCGCACTGATGCAGCGACTGGTAGCATAGCTGCAGCGGCGCCAGCAGATCGCGGTTGTCCTGCAACACCGAAGGCCCCGCAGCGATATCGACGGTCAGCGCCTGCTGCGCCCAGCTGCGCGTCTCGCGCAGGCGTTCGCGCAGATGCTTGAGCAGTGCGCGGTATGGTTCGGCGCTGTCGCCCACCTGCGCGCGCAGCTCATCGCTGGCCTGCTGCATGGACAGCTCGGCCGCCAGGTGATCGACATCGCGCAGGTACAGATCGGCCGCCATCCAGCGTGCCAGCAGCAGCACCTCGCGCGTTACCCGCGCCGTGACATTGGGGTTGCCGTCGCGGTCACCGCCCATCCACGAGGCGAAACGAATCGGCGCGGCCTCCAGCGGCAGGCGCAGGCCGGTGGCGGCCTCAAGGCTGCGGTCGGCACGACGCAGGAACTGCGGCACGGCCTGCCACAGCGAATGCTCGATGACGGCAAAGCCCCACTTGGCTTCGTCCACCGGACTGGGCCGACTGCGGCGGATTTCCTCGGTGTGCCAGGCCTCGGCGATCAACCGTTGCAGGCGTTCGACGATGCGCTCGCGCTCTGCCGGCGACAGATCGCTGTGATCCAGTGCCGTGAGCTGTGCGGCGATGGCATCGTATTTCTGAATCAGGGTACGCCGCGCCACTTCAGTGGGGTGCGCAGTCAGTACCAGTTCGATGTCCAGACGCCCAAGCTGGCGCGCCAGCTCGTCGCTGCTTTGTCCCTCGGCGAGCAGACGCTCGAGCAACTCGTCCAGCACACGCAGCTCGAAAGGTTCGGCTTCGCCCGCGCGGCGGCGGCGCACACGATGCTGCTGCTCGGCGATATTGGCCAGATTGAGGAACTGGTTGAACGCCCGCGCCACGGGTAACAACTCGTCGTCACCGAGGTCGCCCAGGGTGCTGGTCAACTGCTCGACATCCGCATCGGTGCCGCTGCGACCGGCCTTGGCCGCCTTGCGTATGCGCTCGATCTTGTCGAGAAACTCGTCGCCCAACTGGGTGCTGATGGTATGCCCGAGCAGCTCGCCGAGCAGGTGCACCTCTTCACGCAGGCGCGCATCTATTTCCGCCATGTCGCACTCCTTCTGCTGACCATTGTCAACAGAGTGCCCAGCGCGCCAACTTCTTACAAGGGTGCGACCTGCACCCAAGTGGGGCTGAGTGCTGGGTCTAGGCTTGTTGACAGGCGCAGAGGAATGTCCAACCGGCATTGCCTGCGCCCCCGTAAGGAGCGACGACATGAGAATTCGCGAACTGGCAAAACATTGGGAACAGAATGCCAAGGGGCACCTGACCCCGACCCGCTACCACATCCATCTGGATGTCGAATCGGCCGCACGCCTGGCGGCGCTCACCGAGATGTACCCCAAGCACCACAGCGAAGAATTGCTCGGCGAACTGATTGGCGCGGCACTGGAAGAGCTGGAAGCCAGCCTGCCCTATGTAAAGGGCAACAAGGTGGTAGCGCTGGATGAACAGGGCGACCCTCTCTACGAGGACGTCGGGCCGACACCGCGCTTTCTGGCGCTGTCGCGCAAGTACCTGCGCCAGCTCAATGAGTCGGCCAAGGGCACAAGCCACTGAGCGCTCGTTCGATATAACGTTCAAATTCGCGTACTTAGGCCATGGAAGCGCCGTTACCGAAACGCTTCTAGGCAACAACGGCAGCAGGCTGCCCGGCTTCGGCGGAGCGCTCGCTGCGGCCGTGTTCGGCCTGAAAAAAACCTATCGACGCCCACGAACTACAAGGGGAGATGAATCTTTTTTGCACGTGCTCTCGGTCTTAGGGGGCGGGCGTAGAGCTTTCAATACCTGACTAAATGGTCATGCCTGAAATCATAAGTAGGCTGTCTTTTTTTCTGAACCATTCAAGAAAAGTTCAGGTCCCAACTGCAGGCCCCTCGTGGCAAGCCAGCGTCGCCAACGGCCTTGGCGGACGCATAGCACGTTGGGTCATTTGCCACGGATATCGTCATTCATAGGAGTGTTTCAAATGGAGTTAGCCACCATGAAGACCCATACCGATAAAGCCCCACGCAGCCGCCTGCAGGGGATCAAACTGGCTGCACTGGTGCTGGGCAGTAGCCTGGTACTCGCCGGCTGCGCCGGTAACCCACCGACCGAGCAATATGCCGTGACGCAGTCTGCCGTCAACTCGGCGATCAGCGCTGGCGGTACCGAGTTCGCTGCAGTGGAAATGAAGTCTGCGCAGGACAAGCTCAAGGAAGCCGAGCTGGCCATGCACGAGAAAGAGTATGACAAGGCCCGCCGCCTGGCCGAACAGGCCGAATGGGACGCCCGCGTCGCCGAGCGCAAGGCCCAGGCCGCCAAGGCCGAGCAAGCCGTGCAGGACGCCCGCAAGGGTGTCGAGGAGCTGCGTGAGGAAGGCATGCGAAACGCTCAATGAGCGCCTTGCCACCCACCCATTCGCTGAAAGATCAAAGGATGAACGCCATGCGTAAACACGTGATGATCCCCGCCCTTCTGGCCCTGAGCGTTGGCCTCGCCGCCTGCTCGCACCAGCCCAACGCCAACCTGGAGTCGGCGCGTAGCAACTTCTCCTCGCTGCAGAGCGATCCGCAGGCGACCAAGGTGGCCGCACTGGAGACCAAGGAAGCCCAGGAATGGCTGAACAAGGCCGACAAAGCCTACATGGACAAGGAAGACGAGAAGAAGGTCGACCAACTGGCCTACCTGACCAACAAGCGTGTCGAGGTGGCCAAGCAGACCATCGCCCTGCGCACTGCTGAAGCCGAGCTGAAGAACAGCTCCGCGCAACGTGCCAAGGCCCTACTCGATGCCCGCGATGCGCAGATCCGCAAGCTGCAGGACAGCCTCAACGCCAAGCAGACCGAACGCGGCACGCTGGTGACCTTCGGTGACGTTCTGTTCGACTTCAACAAGGCCGAACTCAAGAGCAGCGCGCTGCCCAACGTCACGCAACTGGCGCGCTTTCTCCAGGAAAACCCGGAGCGCCAAGTGATCGTCGAGGGCTACACCGATAGCGTCGGCTCGGCCAGCTACAACCAGGGCCTGTCCGAGCGTCGCGCCGAGTCCGTGCGTCGTGCGCTGATTCGCGCCGGCGTAGAACCGACGCGCATCGTCGCTCAGGGCTACGGCAAGGAGTATCCGGTTGCGGACAACGCCAGCGATTCCGGTCGTGCGCAGAACCGTCGCGTGGAGGTGACCATCTCCAACGACAACCAGCCGGTGGCACCGCGCTCCTCTGCTGGCGCCTGATCACACCGCTGCAATGAAGAAACCCGCCTGATGGCGGGTTTCTTTTTGGTTGCTGACCTTACTGCTCCAACTGCGGAGTCTCCTGGCCCATGCAACGCACGGCCTGCTTCCTGTTATCCACCAGCACGCCGGTCAGCCCCTTCTGCTGCAGGTCGAACAGCACCACTACGCCGTCGATGCATTGCGCCACCTGATCGGCCGGTTTCAGTGAAACCTTGTAGTCCTCGCCGGGGATGGTCTTGAGCATGGTGAAGTCGGACAGCAGCAAGGCATCTTCCGGTTTGGCGAAATGCACGTAGCCGTAGTACCAGAGGACGCCGACGGTGCCGACGATGCTGGCGACGCCGGTGAGGATCAGTGGAATGGGATTGCGTTCGGTCATTGCGGACTCTCTGTTGCGGATTCGGTAGCCGGTCCCAGGCGTTCGACGTAGGCCTGCGGCGCGACGAAGAACGCCAGTAGCGACTGACGCCAGGCGGGCTCGGCAAAGGTTTGCACGTGCGGGCCACGGGTCGCCTGAAAGGCGCGTGGCGGGCGCGCAGCTTGATACAAACGCTGGCCATTGGAAAGCGGCACGATCGCGTCGTCAACACTGTGATAGATCAGCAAGGGCGCGCCTGCGAGTCGATCGATGCTGTGAATCGCGCTGTCGCCGTCCGGCACCAGCCAGGACAGCGGCACCTGCAGCGGCCAGGTCAACCAGGACTTGCTCAGCGCATGGCGGGCGACGTCGCGATAACTGGCCGGCACACCGTCCAGTGCGATGGCCTGCAAGGTCGATTGGCGCTCGGGATGCTCGGCCAGATAATGTACGGCCAACGCACCACCGAGGCTCTGCCCGAGCAGGAAAAGCGGCGCGCCCTGCACCTGCGGCGCCTGATCGAGCCAGGCAAAGGCCGCATCGATATCCTGATAGACCTCCGGCAGCCGCGGCTTGCCTTCGGACAGACCGTAGCCGCGATAATCCAGCATCAGCACCTGATAGCCCTGTTCCGGCAGCCAGTGAACGCCGCCCAGGTGCCAGGCTAGGTTGCCGCCATTGCCATGCAGATGCAGCACCGTGCCCTTGACCTGCACGCCGGCCTTGGCCGGCAACCACCAGGCATGCAGACGCGTGCCATCGGCGGCGCTCAGGTGGATGTCGCGGTACTCCAGATCGGCCCGCGCGGGGGTGAACGGCAACCCCGGTTCCGGATAGAACAGCAGGCCGCTGCAGCCGACCAGGCCGAGCAGGACAAGGCCAAGCAGCAGCGCCCGCAGCCTAGCAGCCAGCCCCCCCTGCTCGGATCGATGCATGGCCATAACGGTTTCCTTAACGAGCCTCGCCAACACCAAGGCTCGCTGGGAGCCTTTAATTCAGGTACTTGTTGCAATAACCAGGCACGGGCCTATCTTCGCTGTAGGGAACTTCTTCGCCACGCAGCCCTTTGGTGACCCCGCGCATCCATTTTTCATTCAACTCTAAGCAATGTGCTCTTTCAGCGTTTCTTAGCTTCTGCTTAGTCTGCATAAGCTGAGATTCGTCCAGCTTAGCTCCAGCCTTCAGCCACATATCAACTCTATCATCCGCCATATGATGCCAGATTAACACCCACTCAAGCGGAGTCAGTCCTTCCCGTGACTTATGATTAATATCGGCGCCATCATGGAGCAAACTGTTAAATAACTCCACAGAAGTATTCTCACCATACACATAACTCCAAAGAGCGTCCTTCCCCGCTTTTGTTCCGCCGGCCATAAGCCATGAAACGACTTTTAGTTTGCGCTGCTTTATAAAGCCATTAAGGATTTCTGGTTCCATGCAGTGATAACCCTTGTGGTTTCTCATCGCATCAATCATCTGAATTGCATCATCCTCTGACAGCCTCTCACTGCTCGCTACTTTGAGAAACTCCAACCTACAGTCAGATAAATTCTCTTTTCCCGATAGCAAAATCGTTTTTGCCACATCGTATCTCTTAGCATCTAGGGCCTTACTGAATACATGCCCCTTCAGCTCTGCAGAATTATTTAAAATAACCTCTATAATCTCTGAGCTAAAATACCTGTCATAGCTCAAGGCATAATTAATATACTGAGAGCAGTCACTGCATACGCCAGCCTCGAAAATCTCTTTTACCTCATCAACACTCCCTCGACTTATTATTTTATTTATATCTTTTTCCGAGTAACTTCGAATTTCTTCCAGTCTTGCAGCTGCGACTGCAGCTTTGGCAGCCTCGCTTTTTGTTCTTTCTTGCTCAGCTAGTCGGGCCTGATACCTCCCAACCATAGGCTTCAATACTGTAAGCGCAATAGTTACACATACAGCAATACCTACACCCCACAAAATCCATCCCTTTGCCTTCATTCCCGGATCTCTGATCGGTTGCTATTTGAGCGATAGTGCCATAAAGCCAGTTTCTCACCCAACCCTCGGCAGCTTCTGCCAACTCGAAGTGCGATCAATGGAATCGGAACCATTGATCCACAACAATTCGGCTTTCAGCTCTCACAGAATATTGGCGTAGTCCGCTTCGATGCGATCCAGGCTCAGATGGTTGAGGAAGTTGGAGAAGCACATCCAGGCCGACAGCGCGTTCATGTCCTGAAACTGCGGCGGCAGATACTTGGGCGGCTGCACCAGGCCCTCGTCCACCAGTTTGCGCAGGGTGCGCATGTCCTCCAGGGTGGTCTTGCCGCAGAACAGCAGCGGAATCTGCTCCAGCTTGCCTTTGCGCACCGCCAGCTGGATGTAGTTGTAGATCAGGATGAAGCCCTTGAGGTACGACAGGTCCTTGGTGAACGGCAGGCCCGTCGGCAGCGAGCCGCGGAACACCCGGCTGGCGTTGCTGTAGCCGCCTTCCAGGCCGTAGCCCTGCTCGCGGAAGAACTCGAATACCTCGAGAAAATCGGCGCCTTCCTCGGCCATGTGGATGGCGCGGGTGCGGTTGGTCAGCTTGCGCAGGCGGGTCGGGTAGGAGGCGAAGGCGATCACTTCCATGAGAATGGCCAGGCCTTCCTGGGTCACCGTCGATGAGGGTGGGCCCTTGGCCAGGAAGGTGCAGATCGGCTGGTTGAGGCCGTTGAGCGTGGTGCCGACATGCACCAGGCCTTCATGCACTTCCAGCGCCTTGACGTCGCGCTCGTTGAAACGCGCATCGCTGCGGATCTTGATGTAGTCGGCGCCAGCGGCCGCGTCGGCAAGGATGCCGTCGGACTCGAACACGCGAATGGTGTCGTCGCCGAACACCCCGGCCAGGCGCTGCTGCAGGATGTTCACCGCATCACTGGCACCGAGGGTCTTGGCCTCGTCTTCGAGGTCACCACGCGCAGCGATGTTGTTGAGGTAGTCCGAGAGCATCAGGCCGAGGTCGGCCAGGGTCGGATCACCGGCATGAAAGGCGTCGGAGGCAGCGCCATACAGCTCCTGGCTGATCAGACCGAAGTCCTCGGTGCCACGCGCCTCGAGCATGCGGATGACCATGCGGTATTCCTTGCACATGCGCCGCATGATCTGCCCGACCGGGTTGAACTGGCCGAGTTGACGGGTGATGTCGCGCTCGATGTTCTGGAATTCCAGTTTCTTCGCGGCGGCATCGAAGGCCAGCGGCCGACTCAGGTAGTAGTCGCGATCGACGGCCGGCGGCTGCTTGCCCTTGGCCTTGAGAAAACCGTCACGGATGCCGTCGTCCCACTTCACCGCATCGAGTACACGGATGGGCGTTTGTGCTTCGACGATGCGGTCACTGAGGGCGCGGATACAGAGCTGATAGTCGTCCAGTTTCTGCTGGCTGTTCATTGCAGTTCCTACTCGGCGGCCCGCTGATAACGCGCCACCTCGACGAACAGGTCGGCATTGGCCGGGTCGTCGAGGTAAGCGAACACCTTGTCCAGCGGGCTGGTGATCAATGCGCCGTCCGCTTCGGGCATGGAAACGGTCTGCCCTTCCAGCAGGCCCTTTTCCATATCCTGGAGAATGCGGTCGGTGTCGAGGTTGTACAGCACCAGCTCGTTGTCCTTGGTCAACTCGAAACCGGCAATGGCGAAGTTGGCCCCCAGGCTCTTCGGCAGGCCCGCCGAGAGGTACCAGCGGCGGCCATGATGAGCGACGGTGAAACCGAACTCCTCGAAGCTGCTTTCGTTGTCCGCGCTGCCTTCGTAGATACGCGCCAGGTAGAGGTTGGAGCCGGCACGGGTGATCTCCAGAAATAGCTGGTCACCCCACTCGTCCTGCCGGGTCCATTCGCCCAGCAGAGGTATCGGGGCAGCCTCGTTGGCCGGAATCGGGTCCTTGAAGGTGACCAGGCAACCACTCAACAGCAGGAAGGACAGGGCGACCAATGCGCGCCAGGCTTTCATTACGCTCTCCTTGTGAAGGCCGTTCGACCCGATGATCGACGGTTTACAACCCCAGAACCAGATTCATGTAGCGTTTAAGGATGGCCAGCATTCCTTGGCTGTCCAGGTGCTCTACACCGTCTAGCAGGCCCTGATACTCCATCCGCACGATGGCGGCCGTCAACAGCACGGCATCCTGTTCAGGCTGGCGCGAGCCCAGTACCTCGAAGAAGTGGGTGACCCCCTGCTGCAGGATCTGCCGGTGCGCTCGCACCAGCTCGCGCAGTCGTGGATTGAGCAAGGCTTCCTGCTGGAATGCCTGCTCGGCGATCAGGTGATCACGACGCTCACGCAACTGACGCTGCACGTACTGCACCGCCAGAGCGGCAATTTCGTCAGCCAATTGCCGACGCGCCTGCTCGCTGCCATCCAGGCGCCCGACCATCTCCTCCAGCACACCCTGGGTACCGGCCCAGAATGCCGCCATCTGCGCGGCGCTGCGCTCGACGAACTGGGCGAAGGTATCGGTGATCAGGTCATCGATGTCCTTGAAATAGTAGGTCGTGGCCGACAAGGGTACCTGCGCCTCGGCCGCCACAGCGCGATGGCGCACGGCGCGCACGCCATCGCGCACGATGATGCGCATGGCGGCATCGAGAATCGCCTGGCGGCGCTGCTCGCTGCCCTGACGACTGGCCTTGCGGCCCTGGTACTGGACGCTTTCGGCGACGGCATTGGCTGCCTGGGTGGCATTCGGGGACGCGGGCACGGAGCTCAAGATGGGTCGACCCTCTAGGTTCTAGTTATGACAGGGAGAGTAATGGCTTGGACAGGCAAGCAAAAGGCTCCGTTTCGCTTACAGCCCGGGCGAGCGGTGAAATCGACGTGAAAAGTGCAACGACAAGTAGCAAAAAGCCGCCCGAAGGCGGCTTTCTGTCTGGCATCAAGCCTGCGGACGCATATGCGGGAACAGGATGACGTCGCGGATCGACGGTGAGTTGGTCAGCAGCATCACCAGGCGGTCGATACCGATGCCTTCACCAGCCGTCGGCGGCATGCCGTACTCCAGGGCGCGGACGAAGTCGGCGTCATAGTGCATGGCTTCGTCGTCACCGGCGTCCTTCTCGGCCACCTGGGCGAGGAAACGCTCGGCCTGATCTTCGGCGTCATTGAGCTCGGAGTAGGCGTTGGCGATCTCACGACCACCGATGAACAGCTCGAAGCGGTCGGTGACGTTGGGATTGTCGTCGTTGCGACGCGCCAGTGGCGACACTTCGAACGGATACTCGGTGATGAAGTGCGGCTGCTCCAGCTTGCTCTCCACCAGCTCTTCGAAAATCATCACCTGCAGCTTGCCCAGGCCTTCGTGGCCGAGCACCTTGGCGCCGGCCTTCTTGGCAATGGCGCGGGCCTTCTCGACGTCGTTGAGGTCAGCCTCGGTGATGTCCGGGTTGTACTTGAGGATGGAGTCGTACACCGACAGGCGCACGAACGGCTCGCCGAAGTGGAATACCTTGTCGCCATAGGGCACGTCGGTGCTGCCCAGCACGGCCAGGGCCAGCTCGCGGAACAGCTCCTCGGTCAGATCCATGTTGTCGCGGTAGTCGGCATAGGCCTGGTAGAACTCGAGCATGGTGAACTCGGGGTTGTGCCGGGTCGAGACGCCTTCGTTACGGAAGTTGCGGTTGATCTCGAACACTTTCTCGAAGCCGCCGACCACCAGACGCTTGAGATACAGCTCCGGGGCGATACGCAGGAACATGGCCATGTCCAGCGCGTTGTGGTGGGTCTCGAACGGCTTGGCCGCAGCGCCGCCGGGGATGGTCTGCAGCATCGGGGTTTCCACTTCGAGGAAACCGCGCTCGTTGAGGAAACGACGGATGTGCGCGATCACCTGCGAACGTACGCGGAAGGTGTGGCGCACTTCCTCGTTGACGATCAGGTCGACATAGCGCTGGCGGTAGCGCTGCTCGGTGTCGGTCAGGCCATGGTGCTTGTCCGGCAGCGGGCGCAGCGACTTGGTCAGCAGGCGCACGTTCTGCATGTCGACGTACAGGTCGCCCTTGCCCGAGCGGGCCAGGGTACCCTCGGCAGCGATGATGTCGCCCAGGTCGAAGTGCTTGACCGCTTCCAGCTGCTCGGCCGGCAAGGTCTTGCGGTTGACGTAGACCTGCAGGCGCCCGGACGTATCCTGGATGACCATGAAGGCGCCACGGTTGAGCATGATGCGCCCGGCCACCTTGACCGGGATGGCGGCGGCTTCCAGCTCTTCCTTGCTCTTGCCCTCGTACTGTTTCTGCAGGTCGGCGCACAGGCGGTCGCGGCGGAAATCATTGGGGAAGGCAATGCCCTGCTCACGGACGGCAGCAAGCTTTTCCTTGCGCTGGGCAATCAGCTTGTTTTCTTCCTGTTGCAGTTCGTTGTGGTCGAGTTGTTGGTCGCTCATGGTCGTTTTATCTGCCTGGCGTGTATATGCAAATGGGGGTTTGGTAGGAGCCAGCTTGCTGGCGATGCGCTTCGAGAGCGTGATCGCCAGCAAGCTGGCTCCTACAGGGTAAGGCTTACAGGCCCTGCTTGAGGCTGGCCTCGAGGTAGCCGTCGAGGTCGCCATCGAGGACTTTCTGGCAGTCACTACGCTCGACGCCGGTACGCAGGTCCTTGATGCGCGAGTCATCGAGCACGTAGGAGCGGATCTGATGACCCCAGCCGATATCGGACTTGCTGTCTTCCAGCGCCTGCGAGGCAGCGTTGCGCTTTTGCATCTCCAGCTCGTACAACTTGGCCCGCAGCATCTTCATGGCGGTGTCCTTGTTGGCGTGCTGGGAGCGTTCGTTCTGACACGCGACCACGGTGTTGGTCGGCACGTGGGTGATACGCACCGCCGAGTCGGTGGTGTTTACGTGCTGACCACCGGCGCCGGAGGAGCGGTAGGTGTCGATGCGCAGGTCGGACGGGTTGATCTCGATGTCCACCTTGTCGTCGATTTCGGGGGAGACGAACACCGCCGAGAACGAGGTGTGACGACGCGCACCGGAGTCGAACGGGCTCTTGCGCACCAAGCGGTGCACGCCGATCTCGGTACGCAGCCAGCCGAAGGCGTACTCGCCCTTGATGTGCACGGTGGCGCCCTTGATGCCGGCGACTTCACCCTCGGACAGCTCGACGATCTCGGCACTGAAGCCGCGCTTGTCGGCCCAGCGCAGGTACATGCGCAGCAGGATGTTGGCCCAGTCCTGGGCCTCGGTGCCGCCGGAACCGGCCTGGATATCCAGGTAGCAGTTGTTCGGGTCCATCTCGCCGCTGAACATGCGGCGGAATTCCAGCTTTTCAAGAATTTCGCGCAGGCGCTCGACTTCGGCGACGATGTCGCTGACCGCGCCTTCGTCGTTCTCTTCGGCAGCCATTTCCAGCAGATCCTTGGAATCGGCCAGGCTGCCGGTGAGGTCGTCGATGGTTTCGACGATCTGCGCCAGCATGGCGCGCTCACGGCCCAGGGCTTGGGCGTACTCGGGCTTGTTCCAGACGCTGGCGTCTTCCAGCTCGCGGTTTACTTCGACCAGACGATCATGCTTGTGATCGTAGTCAAAGATACCCCCGAATTGACTGGGTACGTTCGGACAGGTCCTTGATGGCGTTGAGGATCGGATTGATTTCCATGGTAGTCGGCGCTCGCGGCAAATCGGACGGAAAAGCCGGCGATTATACCCAAACGCAGCTCCGCTGGCAGCCTGTCACGGCCCGCAGGTCGCATAACTCAGCTCTAAGGGCGAACTATACTTGCGCCCAAAGTTTCATAAGAATGGCAATCTCGGAGCCCCATCCATGCCCTTCTCGCACAGTCTACGCAGCCGCTTCGCCCTGATCATCGCCCTGCTTGTGGCCGCACTTACCTGGCTGCTGGGCACACTGATAGGCGAATACAGCAGCGAGCAGATTCGCAAAGAGGTAGGTCGGGATATGGCTGAGCAGACCTACACCATGGTCGATCGCCTAGATCGCGACATGGCCGGGCGCGCCGCCATGCTAAGGGTACTGGCCAGCCTGCAGACCTTGCGTGAGCCGCAGGACCCGAAACAGGTCAGGCACCTGCTCGACAACCTGCAGAGGGAGGTTCCCAGCTTCGCCTGGATTGGCCTCACCGACGCACAGGGCACCGTGGTGGCGTCCAGCAATGGTGTGCTGGAAGGTGCCAGCATCGCCCAGCGACCGGTCTATATGGAGGCGCAGAAAGGACTGTTCATCGGTGACGTACACGAAGCGGTGTTGCTGGCAAAATTGCTACCCAACCCCACTGGCGAGGCGATGAAATTCGTCGATATCAGCTTGCCGATGAGCGCCGACCGCGGCAAGCCTGTAGCTGTACTCGCGTCGCACCTGTCATGGCGCTGGGCCGACGAAGTGCGCCAGGCAATCTTGGCTCCCATACAGAAACGCCGCAACGTCGAGTTCTTCATCATTGGCAAGGACCGCAGCATCCTCCTTGGTCCAAGGGAAATGATCGGCCAGTCGCTGCAGTTGCCTGCCCTGGAAGGTCTGCGTCCTGGGGCCAGCCAGTGGGCCGTGCAGCGCTGGCCGGACGGCACCGAATATCTGACCGGCATGACTCTCAGCCAGGGCTATCAGGACTACCCCGGTTTGGGCTGGACGGTGGTAGCGCGCCAGGACCTCGAACTCGCCTACGCCCCGGCACGCTCGCTGATGCTGACCATCCTGATGTGGGGTGGCGGCCTGGCCGTGGTATTCGCCCTGGCCGGCTGGACGCTCAGCGGCCACTACACCCGCCCGCTGCACGACATCGTCGAGGCCGCCGATCGCCTCAGCGCCGGCCAGATCAGCGAGATTCCCGAGCTGCACGGGAGCCGTGAAATCGCCCAGCTGAGCCAGTCGATTCGCAAACTGGTAGAACGCCTGACCCTGCAGAAGCGCGCACTCGTCGCCATGGAGAACCTCGCACACCAGGACCCGCTGACCGGGCTGCCAAACCGTCTGGCCCTGGAGAAATGCTTACTGCAGGCGCAGCAGCTCAGCACGCAGCAAGGCAGTTGCCTGGCATTGCTCTACCTGGATCTGGACGATTTCACGGCGATCAACGAGGTGCACGACACGGCCTTGGGTGACCACCTGTTGCGCGAGGTAGCCCAACGCCTGCGCCGCGGCCTGCGCGACGGCGACATGGTGGCACGCCTGGGCGGAGACGAATTTCTCATGGTGCTGCAGGTGCCCGAGCGAGAGGCTCGCACGCAGGCGCAGCATATTGCCGAACGCACCTTGATCACCGTGCGCCAACCGGTCAGTCTGGAAACCGCTCTCGTCAGTATTTCGTGCAGCATCGGGGGCGCAGTCTGGCCTTTGGATCACGAAGATCTCGGCAGCGCTCTGGATCTAGCCGATCAGGCCCTGAATCGGGCCAAACAGGACGGGCGCAACCACGCCCGGTTCCAGGACGAGTCGACCGAGACCTCATGACCTCAGCGCATCCTCCTTGATCATCAGCGCAGCCTTCTCCGCGATCATCAGCACCGGCGAGCAGGTATTGCCCGAGACGATGGTCGGCATGATCGACGCATCGACCACCCGCAAGCCGGCGATACCGTGCACGCGCAATCGGGCATCGACCACCGCGCCATGCCCCTGCCCCATCGCGCAGGTGCCCACCGGATGGAAGATGGTGGTGCCGATCTCGCCCGCAGCGCGCTGCAGGTCCGCCTCGCTCTGGTACTGCGGCCCGGGCTTGTACTCCTGCGGCCGGTAGCCGGCTAGAGCAGGCGCAGCGACGATGCGCCTAGTCAAGCGAATGGCGTCGGCCGCCACATGCAGGTCGCGCTCGTCACTCAGGTAGTTGGGCTGGATCATTGGTGCGACGGCAGCATCCACCGAGTTGATGGCGACGCGACCACGGCTGTGCGGGCGCAGGTTGCACACCGAGGCCGTGAACGCCGGGAAATCGTGCAGGGGCTCGCCAAAGCGCTCCAGCGACAAGGGTTGCACGTGGTATTGCAGATTGGCGCGCGCCTGGCCGGGGTCGGATTTGGCGAAAGCGCCCAACTGGCTGGGCGCCATGGACAGCGGCCCACTGCGCTTGAGCAGGTATTCCAGGCCCATGCCCAGCTTGCCCCAAGGCGTGGCGACGATGCGATTGAGGGTCTTCACCCCCTCGACCCGGTAGATCAGGCGCAGTTGCAGGTGATCCTGCAGGTTCTCGCCGACGCCCGGCAGTTCATGCTTCACGCCGATGCCAAGGCGCTCGAGCAGCGGCCGGGGGCCAATGCCGGAACGCTGCAGCAAGGCCGGCGAGCCGATGGCGCCTGCGCATAGCACGATCTCACGGCGCGCCCTGACCCGCACGACCTGGCCCTGCCAACGCAGATGCAAGGTGCTGGCGCGGCCGTCCTCCAATTCCAGGCGCTCGGCTTCGGCACCGGTCAGCACGTGCAGATTGGCGCGCCGGCGTATGTCACGTAGAAACGCCTTGGACGCATTCCAGCGCACGCCGCGTTTCTGGTTGACCTGGAAGTAGCTGCAGCCTTCGTTGTCGCCGCCATTGAAGTCATCGACGCTGGCGATGCCGCTCTGCGCCGCCGCTGCTCGAAAGGCTTCGAGAATTTCCCAGGACAGGCGCTGGCGCTCGACCCGCCACTCGCCGTCGCCGCCATGCAGGTCGCTGGCGCCGGCAAAGTGATTTTGCGCGCGTTTGAACAGCGGCAGCACGTCGCGCCAGGCCCAACCGACATTGCCTGCCGCCGCCCAGGCGTCGTAATCAGCGGCCTGGCCGCGCATGTAGATCATGCCGTTGATCGAGGAACAGCCGCCGAGCACGCGCCCACGCGGGTACTTGAGACTGCGACCGTGCAGGCCGGGGTCGGCCTCGGTGCTGTAGCACCAGTCGGTACGCGGGTTGCCGATGCAGTAGAGATAGCCGACCGGGATATGAATCCAGGGATAGTTGTCGCGCCCGCCTGCCTCGATCAGCAGTACGCTGACGCCCGGGTCGGCAGACAGCCGATTGGCCAGCAGGCAGCCGGCCGGGCCGGCGCCGACGATCAGGTAGTCATAGGCATCCAGTGGCGCTTGCGACATGGGCATCCTCGCGTGTCGTTCTTGTCGTTGGCCTTCAGCCTAAAACAAGCCGAGCGCGAGAATGAATGATCTTTTCGTCTAAACGCGCTGCAACTCGACCCGCACCTGTGCCTCCAGCTCGCTCTTGAGCGCCGGCGGCAACTGCAGCTGGCGCGCCAGCTCTTCGAGGTAGGCACGCTCCATGAAGTGCTCCTCGTCCACCATCAGCACGCTGGCCAGGTACATTTCCGCGGCCATTTCCGGCGTGGTGGCAGCACGCGCGACATCGGCCGGGTCCAGCGGCTTGTTCAGTTCGGTGTGCAGCCAGGCCTGCAACTCGGCGTCCTGCGCCAGCTTGCCCAGTTCCTCTTCGATCAGCTGACGCTCGCGATCATCGACATGGCCATCGGCCTTGGCCGCCGCCACCAGGGCCTTGAGAATGGCGTGGCTGTGCTGCTCGGCCTGCGGCGCCGGCAGGCGATCGAGCGTCTGCGGCTCGACCGGCTGCGCCCCGCCCTGCTGGGCCTGTTGCGCCTGCCAGTTGCCGTAGGCCTTGTAGGCCAGCACGCCAAGCGCGGCCAGGCCGCCATAGACCGCCACCTTGCCGCCGACCTTGCGCACCCGCTTGTTGCCCAGCAGCATGGCCAGCGCAGCGCCGCCACCGGCGCCCTTGAGCATCGAGCCGAGGTCACTGCCGCCGCTCTTGCCCGCGCCACCGCCGAGCAGGCCACCCAGCGTGCCACCCAGCCCGGAAGAGGCTCCGCCAGCGCCTTTCTGTTGCAGCAGGTCCTGACCGGATTTGAGCAGTTGATCGAGTAAGCCACGGGTATTCATCGCGCATTCTCCTGAGGAAATCTCGCCGAGTGTAGGCCTCGGCCATTGGCCCGGCAGCTAACCGAATGCTTCCAGATATTACCGCCGGGGCCGCTTGACAGCCGCGCCAGCGTCCAAGCACCATCGCCGGACGATTCAGGCAACGGGCTGCCCTGCATGTACGCCACCTTCGACCACCAAGCACTGCTCCCAGGTTCCATGACCTGCCAGTGCGCGTGCGTCGTCGTTGCCAAGAAATCCAAGAAACAGTCGCTCATTTGACCGGGGCGTGCTGTCCCGTCAGATGGGCTGACAGGACAAGCGCCAGGTTGAAGATCCCCCTCCCGCTCGTATCCCGCACCCTCCCTGACGGCGACCAAGACGGTCAGTCGCAAGGAGTTTCGCATGTCCGCTTTTCAAGGTATCTGGGTGGCGCTGGTCACCCCCTTTCATAACGGCGAGATCGATTTCGCCAGCCTCGACCGGCTGACGGCCAAGCTGCTGGAGGACAGTGTCGCGGGTTTCGTGGTCTGCGGCACCACTGGCGAAGCCGCCGCACTGAGCCAGACCGAGCAGTTGACGGTGCTGGATGCGGTACTCCAACGCGTACCGGCAGAGCGCGTGATCATGGGCCTGGCCGGTAACCAGCTGAGTGCTTTGCTCGACCTGCAACGGGAAATCCAGCGCCGTCCGCTGGCCGGCCTGCTGGTACCGGCGCCTTACTACATCCGTCCGTCGCAGGCAGGATTGGAGCACTTCTTCACCACGCTGGCCGACGCCGCCGAGGTGCCGCTGGTGCTCTATGACATTCCCTACCGCACCGGCGTGCGCATCGAGCGCGAGACGCTGCGACGCATCGTGCGCCATCCCAATATCCAGGCCATCAAGGACTGCGCGGGCGATGCCGAAACCACCATGGCGCTGATCACCGATGGCCAGGTACAGGTGCTGGCCGGCGAGGACGTGCAGATCTTCAATTCCCTGTGCCTGGGTGGCGCGGGTGCCATCTCGGCATCGGCGCATATTCGCGCCGATCTTTACGTGGAGATGCAGCAGCGTGTGGCTCAAGGCGATCTGCAGGGCGCCCGGCAGTTGCACTACCGTCTTTTGCCCTGGATGCAGGCGGCGTTCAGCGAAGCCAACCCGGCAGCCGTAAAGGCGGCCCTGGCCTTGCTGGAACTGACCCACGACGAGGTACGCGCGCCGATACTGCCCTGCTCGCAGGAAAACCGCGAACGCCTGCGTCAAGTACTGGCCACATTGGCGGATTAGCTAACGAACTGCCCCGCGTCAGCGCGGGGCGATATGCGCCACCATCAGCTGTACCGTTTCGTTGCCACGGAACTCGTTGAGGTCGAGCTTGTAGGCCAGCTCGGCCCAGCGCAGCGTGGGGTTGGGCCAGACGTCGCGGTCGATGTTGAAGGCGATACCGTCGAGCTGCACGCTACCGCATTCGGTCTTGAGCACCAGTTTCAGATGACGCTCGCCGACGATGCGCTGATTGAGGATCTGGAACACGCCATGGAACAGCGGCTCGGGGAAATGCTGGCCCCAGGGGCCGGCGTTGCGCAGGGCACGGGCCAGCTCCAAGTGGAACTCGGTGGCGTCGAGCTGGCCGTCGGACAGCAGGCGTCCGGTCAGGTCGTCCTCGCAGAGCTGACGCCGCACCTCGGCGTCGAAGGCGGCGGCGAAGGCGCCGAAGTTGGCCTCCGGCAACGACAGGCCGGCAGCCATGGCATGCCCGCCGAACTTGCTGATCAGCCCCGGATGGCGCGCGGCCACTGCGTCCAGCGCATCACGGATATGCAGCCCCGGCACCGATCGCGCTGAGCCCTTGAGCATGCCCTCACCCGCATCGGCGAAGGCGATGGCCGGGCGGTGGTAACGCTCCTTGAGGCGCGAGGCGAGAATGCCGATCACACCCTGATGCCAGTCCGGCTCGAACAGGCAGAGGCCGAACGGCATGTCGTCCAGTGACAGATCCTTGAGCTGGGCCAGCGCCTCGCGCTGCATGCCCTGCTCGATGGCCTTGCGATCCTGGTTGAGCTGATCGAGCTGCACCGCCATGTCGCGGGCCAGCGCCTCGTCGTCGCAGAGCAGGCATTCGATGCCAAGGCTCATATCATCCAGGCGCCCGGCCGCATTCAACCGTGGACCAAGGATGAAGCCCAGGTCGGTGGAAGTGATGCGGCGATGATCGCGCCCAGCCACTTCGAGTATCGCCCGCAGGCCCGGCCGCGCGCGGCCGGCACGAATGCGCGCCAGGCCCTGGTGCACCAGGATGCGGTTGTTGGCATCCAGCGGCACCACGTCGGCCACGCTGCCCAAAGCTACCAGGTCGAGCAGCTCGCCCAGATTCGGCTCCGCACGGCTGGCGAACCAGCCGGTCTCGCGCAGGCGCGCGCGCAACGCCAGCAGCACGTAGAACATCACGCCGACGCCGGCCATGGCCTTGCTCGGGAAATCGCAGCCCGGCTGGTTGGGGTTGACGATAGCGTCGGCCGCGGGCAGCTCCGGGCCCGGCAGGTGGTGGTCGGTGACCAGCACCTTGAGCCCAGCCGTCTTGGCCGCGGCCACGCCATCGACGCTGGAGATGCCGTTGTCCACGGTCAGCAGCAGGTCGGGCTGACGCTCCAGCGCCACGGCGACGATTTCCGGGGTCAGGCCGTAGCCGTATTCGAAGCGGTTCGGTACCAGATAATCCACGTGCGCCGCGCCGAGCAGGCGCAGGCCAAGCACGCCGACCGAACTGGCGGTGGCGCCGTCGGCATCGAAGTCGCCGACAATCAGGATGCGCTGGCGCTGCGCCAGCGCCTCGACCAGCAGCTCGACGGCGGCGTCGATACCCTTGAGCTGCGGGTAGGGGATCAGCCGCGCCAGGCCCTTGTCCAGCTCCTCGGCGGACTGCACGCCACGGGCAGCGTAAAGACGGGTGAGCAGCGGCGGCAGGTTGCCCAGGTCAGGCAGTTGCGTGGGTAGGGGACGGGCTTCGATACGCATGTTGGGTCTATTTCAGGTGAGACGGGGTTTGTCTCCCCTCTCCCATTTATGGGAGAGGGGCTGGGGGAGAGGGTTCATCCAGCAACACCGAGTCGCCGATCCCCCTCTCCCTAGCCCTCTCCCCAAGGGGAGAGGGAACTGAACCGTAGCCCGGATGCAATCCGGGCTACGGCTTCAACGCTCGCCGGCCAGATTCGTAGGGTGGACGACGCTTCATCCGTCCACCTTGCGCACTTGTGGTGGACGAAAAGAGCGTCGTCCACCCTACGCTACTCATCAAGCTCCGCGTTCGCCAGCCAGCCACTCCAGCGGAATCTCGTGCTGGCCACGCTCGTCGGTGACGAACAGTTCGCCATCGCTGATCATCACGCTCCAGGACAGCGAACGCGGCAGATCCAGAGCGAGGTCGGCCAGTGCCTCCTGCCCCAGGGCGACCACGTTGATGTTCTTCAGGCTGCGCACCGGATCGAGACACTTGGTCTGCCACACCCGCAGGTTGCCGTAGGCCACCAGGCTGAACTTCTCGGTACGCCGCGAGCACCAGGTGATGCGCTCGCTGTCCGGCTGGCCGACCTCGATCCAGTGCAACACGCGATCGTCCAGGCTCTTTTCCCACAATGCCGGCTCGTCGACATCCGACAGGCCACGGCCGAACGCCAGTTGCTCGTGATAGAACAGCGCATAGGCGATCAACCGCGCGGCCAGGCGTTCTTCGGTTTCCGAGGGGTGGCGCGCGACGGTGAAACGCAGGTTCTCGTAGACGCTGCGATCCATGTCGGTGAGGTTGAGCTCGATCTTGTAGGTGGTCGATGGCAGGGCCATGGCGGGCTTCTTGGCTGGTCGAAAGAGCGCAAGTCTACCGTGAATCGCTACCTCGATGCCGACGCAGGAATGAACGGTTTGGCAAATGGCGCTGCGCGCGGTTGTCAGCATGAGGGGTGATCCGTATAAAGCGCTACGCCGGGCCGTTCATGACGGATGCCCCAAGGGAAAGCGTGCCACAAGGAGGTTTCATGGAAGTTTTCGCGATTCTTTTAGTCGCGTCGATATTGGCGATCATCGTCGGCGCCGTGCTGGCGTCGCCAGCAGATGGAGGACCAGAGCCTCGCCTGGCCATTGTCGGAACCCCTGCGCAACTGACGCTGACCGAGGTCGCCCAGGTCAACCGCATCGCCATGCTGCGCATGCTCGCGCCGGAGCTGGCGCTGCAACTGGCCGCACGCCTAGAGGGCGACGCCTGGCAGGTCGTCAACGCCCCTCTTTATGCAACGCTCTGGCACCTGCATCGACGGGATGAGGCACAGGCGCTGCGTTCGCGCCTGGACAGCCATCACCGCCAGCAGGCATTGATCACGCTACTTCAGGAGCTGGTCGACGCCGGGCGAGCCGGAGAGGCCGTCGCCGTGCTTGAGCAGCTCGGCGAGGAACTGCCAGAGGAGCCGCTATTGCGCGCGAGCCTGCTGGCCGCTCAAGGTAAATCGGACGAGGCCCGTGAAACCCTGGAAGACCTGCTTGGCAGCGGGCAACTTTCCGAACTGCAATGGCTGGATCTCGCTCGCCAGCAACGCGAACAGGGCGATCGTGAGGGGGCCCGCCGCAGTCTGGAACAGTTCTGGACGCTCAAACAAAGCGCCGATGCGCAGAACATGCTGGGTCTGGACCTGTACGCAGGCGAGCTGGCTCGCCTGGGCGATATCCAGCGCCTGCTGGAAAGCGCCGCGACGCTCAGGCTTGAGCGCGACAATCCGTTCATTGCCGCGCTGATCGAAGCCGGCCTATTCGAGCAGGCCATCGAGCAGATCGAACGCCTCGATATTCTGTGGCGCAGCGCCCCCTACGAACTACTGCTCGATACGCTGCTGCAGCGCGGCTACCTGCAGGAGGCCGAAGAACTCATCGCCGCGGCGGATGAGAGCGTGCAAGAACGGCTGCTTCTACGTCTGCTCAGATGGCGTTTCGATCACGGCAAGGCCGACGGCGTGCAACAGGATATTGAGCGGATGGCGCGCCACGAAGCCCTGCGCATCGATCTATGCCTGTCACTCTGGAAGCTCTATCGGCAGAGCCACGCCGAAGCCGCCGCCTGCCTGCTCGACCAGGCCGAGCAGCGCGTCGAAGCCCTGCCTGACGGAGAGGAACGTGACCAGCTGCGCCTGTTCGTGATCGAGTCGCGACTGGAGATTCAGCTCAGCCAGCCCGAGCGCCAGCGCAACAGCTACGAGCTGCGCCGGGCGCTGGAGGAAATGCAGCGTCTTACCGACCGCCAACCGATGTACAACCAGATGCTCAACCTCAAGCAACGCGCTCTGCTGCTACAGCGCCTGGGGCGCCTGGACGACGCGCACGCTCTACTGAATGCCGTGCATCTCAAGCTGCAAAATGTCGAACTGAACGAGGCGCTGGATGAATACGACCTGGCCCTGTTGCAGGAGGGTCTGGCCATTGCCTACCTGCGACTCGGTCGTCTTGAGCAAGCGCTCGCACTGCGTGCCAACATCCAAACCGATCACAGCGTTGCATCGGAATGGCTGCAAGTGCTGGTCGAGCAGGATCACCTCGAGCATGCAGTGGAACATCTGAGCTACATGGACCTGCTCGACGCAGAGCAGGCACTCGACAAGCTGCTGACGAAACTGCAGGAAACCGAGGATGAAGTGGCCATCGCGCTGAATCACCGACTGCTCGACAGACTCACGAGCGATGACTTCTGGCCGCGCCCCGCGGCTGCTTGAAGCACCCGTCAGAGGCGCGCCAGTATCGCCTCCAACACCTGCTGCGGCGCCTCGTGCCAGAGGCCGTAGCTCAGCGGCAGGGTTTCCAGGCCGGCGCGCGTCAGTACCAGATAGCGCTCCAGCTCGAGGAAGCCCTCGCCCTGCCCCGGAAAGCCGATCAGGTCGATGGCCAGGCATTTGTCGCCACGGCGGCAGAACAGATCCAGCACCTGGCCAGCCAGCGGATAGTGATTCCAGACGCTGACGCCCTGGGCCTGCAGTGCTTCGCACAGGGTCTGCCGCGCCGCGTCGGTGGCGCCGGGCTGCCAGAGCGCGCCGGGCTTTTCGAGGTACTCCAGATAACGACGTAGCAGGTGCGTGGCCGGCAACTGGCGCTCGTCGCCGCTGAATAGCAGCACCTGTCGCTCACGGGCCCGGGTGATGGCGACGTTGAACAGGTCGGCACGGTTCAGGTAGGCCGCAGCCTGACTCGACTCTCTATCGATGGCGAAACTGAGGATCATCAGGTCGCGCTCCTCACCCTGGAAGCCGTAGGGCGTATCCACCAGCAGGCGGAACTCGCGCAACTGCTCCAGCGGCAGGGTTTCGCCGATGCGCGCGCGGATGCGTTCGACCTGATCACGAAACGGCGACAGCACGCCGATGCTGGGCTTGAGCGGGCTGCTCTGGTACTCGGCCAGATACGCCGTGATCAGCGCCAGTACGCGCTCCACTTCCGCCTCGTTGACCCCATTACGCCCGCGCTGCCCTTCGATACGCAGCAGTTGCAGGCTGTCGCAGGCCTCAGCACCAGGACGCTCCTTCATCACTCGCAGGCGCTGGTCGTAGAACAGCTCGTTACTGAAGCGAATCAGCGCCGGGCGGCTGCGAAAGTGCTCGTCAAGAAACACCACGGCCTCCTGGCTGGCCAGTTGCAGGCCGACCAGATCCAGCACGCTGTTGTCTCGGTAGCTCCAGGCCTCGCGCTCCTCGGCCTGCAGGCCGGCGCGCTGCAACAACTGCGTCTCGCGCACGCGGGAAAGGAAGGAGATGTGCCGCAGCTGGCGCGCATCGCCAGTCACCACCGCGCGCTTGCAGCGCTGGAAAGCCGGCAGTGCCGAGGCGATGTCGCACTGGGTCGCCTCGTCCATCACCATCACGTCGAACAGTTCCGGGCGCAGCGGCAACAGCCGGTGCAGCTCGTCCAGCGTCACCACCCAGATCGGGAAGGCAGCGAGCAGGCGCGCCGGGTCGATATCCTCGAACAGGGCCAGTTGGCGCTGCGAATTACGCGCGCGGATGGCCTGGTTGTAGCGCACGAACAGCCCACGGTCGGTCATCAACAGGCGCTTGAGTGCCAGGCTGCGATGGCTGTTGAGGTGCTCGCGACTGAGCAGTTGGCGGCGCCGCTGGCTGTCACGCAGTTCGTCCAGTAAGGCCCAGGGGCGCACGCTGGCGCCAAGCCGTTTGCGCACCCAGGGCACCTGCAGCCAGCGTTGCCAGAAGGCCAGGCTGCCGCGCTCGGCACGCAACAGCAGGCGACTCCAGCGCACGGCCTGTTCGCAGCGCTTGCGGAAGTCTGTCGAGAGGCGCCGCTCGGCTTGGGTCAGCACCTCCAGCTCGCTGCGCTGACGCGCCTCGAGCTGCTCGGAGACCTCCGGAATCTCACCCTGCAGCATGCGCTGCAAGCGTTCGCGCAAGGCCTGGCGCAGGCTCTGGCCATCGCCTTCGAGCACGCCGTCGCGCAGGCCGAAATCCTCGCGCAGCTTGTGCGCGATGACCCGCACCGCCTGTACGCTGCGGCTGACCAGCAGCACGCTCTCGCCCTGCAGGTAGCGATCCAGCGCAAGGGCCGCCAGGCTGTAGCTCTTGCCGGTACCGGGCGGGCCGGAAACCTGGCTCAGCGGATAGCGCGCGGCATTGGCCAACGCCCGGCATTGGGCCGCGCTGAGTTGCGCCGGCAGGCGCTGCGGCGCGCTGATGGAGCCCGTGGACTGCAAGGCAGGCACTTCACCGAGTAGCTGCAACAAGGCGGGCGAAAGCTGCTCGGCCTCCTGCAGCAGCTGCAGCTCATGGGCGATACCGCGACTGCCGCTGCCGCGCGGCACCAGGGCGACGAAGGCGCCGGCCTGTAGCGACAGGCTGCGACGACGCTGAGCCTTGGCCAAGGTCTCGGCATCTGCCAGCTGCGGGAACCCCGCCGCCTCACTGACTTCGCCCACTTGCGTGTTGCGCGCTACCCAGGCCAGCAATTGCCCCAGGGAGGCGGCGTCCAGCGTGCCGGTCGGCAGCGGCAGCCCGTCGAGGCTGTCATTGCTGCCCTCATCGAACACACGGCGCAGCAAGCGCCAGTTAGCTCGCACCTGCTGCGGATCGATGGCAAGCAGCTGACTCTGGCCGTCGGCCGTCGCCTGCAGGCTGGCCTCGTAATAGAACAGCGGCCCGCAGATCACCTGCGAGGCGCCGCTATCGAGTTGCAGGCGACCGCAGATCGGCAGCACGCCGTAGATCAGTTGCAGTTCGCGTTGATACAGCGCCTGCGCCTCGGCCAGGCTGCGGCCCAACTCGGCGGACAATGGCAACAGCGGTATGCCGCCGCTGGCCAGCTCCTCGCGCCCATCGAGCCAGGCCCAGCGGCTGGCGGGAAGCTTGCTCAGGTTGTCCAGATCCAGGTCGCGGCTGTCGGCCAGGTAGCAGCTGCGATAGAAGCCGAGCAGTTGGCGGGCGTGAGGATGGTCCATCAGTTACCTGCGTAACGGGCCCAGAGCTTGTCGAACTCGCGCCGGTATTCGGCCACCAGATGCGGGTCGTCGGTCACCAGCAGGTTTTCCTCGTTGCTGGTGGTGGCGCTGCGCGTCCAATTGAAGCTGCCGTTGAGCAGCAGACGACCATCGAACAAGGCGAACTTGTGGTGCATGTGGAATGGCCCGGCGTCGATACGCAGTGGCACGCCCTTGTCCTTGAGCCATTGGATGTCGCTGCCGGCATCGAACTGTTTTTCATTGTCGCTGATCACCCGCACGGCAATGCCACGCTGATGACAGGCGAGCACCTCCTCGCTGAGCTGATCGTCGGAGATGGTGTAGACGCAGATGTCCACGCTGACGCGCGCCTGGCGGCACAGGTCGCGGATGCGCTGGCGGCAACTCTCGCCGGGGCTGAAATGCGCACTGCTGTGATCACGCACCGGCGAACAGCGCACTTCCAGGGTCTTGATCACCTGCTCCAGCCACTTCAGCGCCTGCAGCGCGTCCTCGGGGCTCAGGATCAGCTCACGCACCAGCGCGAAGGCGCGGTTGCGCATGAAGCGCACCTGATCCGGGCTGAGGTCGTTGCCCAGCTCACGCAGCTCATCGCGCTCCTCGTTGCTCAGGCGCAGATCGGCGAGGCTGTCGCGCAGGGTTTGGTCGAGTCGGTTGAAATCCATGCAGATTCCCTTGCGTCATTGATTACGGCGGCGGCTCAGGGCGGCGTACAGCACACCGCAAAAAGCCCCCGCCAGGTGGTATTCGAAGGAAACGCCGGCACGCGGCAGCAGGCCGAAGAACCAGCCGCCGTAGAGGAAGAACACCAGCGCCGCCAGCAACAGGTCGAGCAGGCTGCGCTCGAACCAGGCCCGCGCCAGCAATAGTCCCCAGAAGCCGAACAGCCAGCCGCTGGCGCCAACGTGCAGACCGGTGCGGCCGAACAGCCAGACCAGAACGCCGCTGCCGATGATGATGAAGGCGCTGGCGAAGAAGAAATCGCGCCGTGAGCGCAGCAGCACCAAGCTGCCGAGCACCAGCAGGCCGCTGAGGTTGCTGAGCAGATGCGCCCAGCTGCCATGCAGCCAGGGCGCGATGAGGATGCCGGGCAGCGCCTCGATATGCCGGGGCACCAGGCCCCAGAGATTCAAGGCGCCGCCCAGGGCGCCATTGACCACTTGCACCAGCAGCATCGCACCGCTGATCAATATCAGCGGGCGAAGCTCGATCAGCCAGCCTCGCCTCACGGCGCCTCGTCGTCCGCGGCATCGCTGCGCCGCTCATGGCCGAGCAACGTGCCGAGGTCGCGCAGTTGGGTGGAGATTTCCAGCATGCGGTTGTGAGTGCGCAAATCGATGTCGATCTTCTTGTCCATCGCCTTGATCAGCGGCAGAAAGCTGTTTTCCAGGCTATCGGCCAGGCTTTCGAGCAATTTTTGCGTGCCCGGCTGCGGCGGCGCAACCACCTCCACCTGCGGGCGCAGCTCGCCAAGCTTGTTCAGCCCGGCCAGCAACTGCTCCCAGGGAATGCTCGGTGCCTCACTGGCCGGCTTACCGCCGGCCCCCAGGCCGCGAACGCTCTCGACCAGGTCGTTGAGCTGCGCCACCACGCGACCACCGACATCGCTGTCGCTGCCGCCCATGGCCTTGTTGCGCATGAAGTCGCGCTTGATCTGCGTCCAGCGCTCGGCCTGCTCGGGCGTCTGGTTGCCGCGCAGCTCGGCGAGCTTGAGCAGGTTTTCCTCGGCGCCGGTGGTGAGCAGCTGCGACTCGCCCTGGTAGTGGTCAGCGATCAGTTGCAGCAGCTCGGCATCGTTCATCACCGAGCTGATCTTCTCGGCCATCTTGTTCATGTTGCGGTAGCTGCCCTGCAGCTTGAACGGCGGCTCGGTACGGTAGCTGTCGGCCTGCGCGGCGCTGACGATGTACTGCTGGTTGACCCGGCCGACCACATCGCGCACCTGCATCAGGCGTTGCAGGGTCGAGGAAATCTCGTTGATCTCGGCGGCGCTGTAGGTGTGGCTCAGCTCGTTGGCCGAGAACGGCTTGCCCTCGGCCTTGGCCACGAAGCGGTAGACGTCGGCCATGTCGCGGGTGGCCAGCGGCGCCAGCACCGGGTTGGAGGTCAGGCTGTTCTCGATATAGCTCAGCGCGAAGGCTTCCTGCATGCCGCCCAGGGTGTCGCCGAGGTTGTAGATGTCGGCGCGGTTGGCGAGCATATCGGGAATCTTGAACACGTCGCCGGACTCGGTGTACGGGTTGCCGCTCATCACCACGCAGAATTTCTTGCCGCGCATGTCGTAGGTCTTGGTCTTGCCTTTCCACACGCCTTCGATGCGCCGCGTGCCGTCGCACAGCGAGATGAACTTCTGCAGGAACTCGGGGTGGGTGTGCTGAATGTCATCGACATAGAGCATCACGTTGTTGCCCATTTCCAGCGCCAGGTTTAGCTTCTCCAGCTCCTGGCGCGAGGTGGCGTCCGGCGCCTGGGCCGGGTCGATGGAGCGCACCTCGTGACCCAGCGCCGGGCCGTTGACCTTCATGAAAATCAGGCCCAGGCGGTGCGCCACGTATTCCATCAGCGTGGTCTTGCCGTAGCCGGGCGGCGAGATGAGCATCAGCAGGCCCATCAGGTCGGTGCGCTTGTTCTCGCCAGCGGTACCCATCTGCTTGGCCAGGTTGTCGCCGATGAAACCCAGGTACACGTCGTTGATCAGCTTGTTACGCACGAAGGACGACAACGGCCGCGGCTTGAATTCGCTCAGGCGCAGCGCGTCGCGCTCGCGGTTGATGACCTCCTGGCGCAACGCCTGGTAGCGCTGCAGCTGCGGCACGAAGTGATCGAGGTGCTGCTGCAGGCGCGCGAAATAATCGTCGATGGCCAACAGCAGCGTGCCGTTCTGCACACGCGGGTGGTCGCCAAGCAGGCCGCTGACGGTGAAGCGTAGATCGACCTCGGTGAAACGCCGCGGAAACTCCTCATCCAGAAGGCTGACGGCGATCGCCTCGGGCACGTAGTCGGCCAGCTCGGCCATGCTGGCATCCTGCGCGCACAGGCCGTCGAACCAGGTCTGCGCCAGCGACCAGCGCTGCACCGGGCGGCCACGCAGGTTGTCCAGCGCAGCGCGGTAGTCGTCCCAGACATGGCTGGCCTGCATGCGCTGCTGAAGGGTGTCGAGCAGTTGCCGGGCGTACTTGCTGAAGCTGAACTCGATCGGCTTGGCTGCCAGTTCCTCGACCAGATAGGCGGCAGCCGCCTGGCGCTGTGCGGCGTCGACCGGCAACGGATGCTGGGCGAGAAAGCGCTGCATGGCCGCGTCGATCTCGTCGCGCAGACGTTGCACGCCGCCGTCGCTGCCGAACAACCGGCGCAGGTGCAGGCTGCTGCGCGCCCGCTCCGGCCACAGCTCGGCCTCGATGTCCTGCCCCCAGCGATTCCAGAACAGCGCAGCAAAGCCCCGCGCCGCCGGCGCGTAACGCAGCAGCCCGGCGCTTTCGCGCAGCGGCAGCAACTGGCTGAGGATCAGCGCCGCGTCGTGGTCGTGGATACCCTTCTCGTAGGCATCCTTGTAGCGCGGCGCGGCAAAATCGCGGATCAGCCGGGTCAGTGTTTCCGGCTGCGCCAGGTGAGTCTTGAGCAGATCCAGGCTCAGGCCTTCACGGCCGCCCACCGCGGCGTCGAGCACCAGGCCGGCGAGGTATTCGGCGCGGTACAGCGAGGGCGACTCGGACTCCAGCGACACCTGCCAGAAGTCGCGCAGGCCTTCCAGGCTCTCGTCGCGTAGCGGTTCGAGGAAATCGGTGCCTGTCAGGTGCAGATAGAGCTGATCACCGCGCGGCATCAGGGTCAGGTCGAGTTCCTGCGTGTTGACGCTGAAGCGGTGACGCGGGCCGAGCTTGATGACGTTGCCGCCCTCCTCGAACAACTCGCTCTTATCACGCAGGGCACGCACGGCCTGGTCGCGGGCAGCCTTCAGGCGCGCCTCGACGTCATCGGCCTTGACGCTGTCCTTCAGCTCGCGCAGGCGCTCGGCCATTTCGCGCAGCTTGAGAATAAGCGGATCGGCGGCGAAGAAGGCGTTGAGCTCCTCCATCTGGGTCAGCCGCGCGGTGCGCCGGCCCAGGCTGTCGAGGATGCGCTGAGCGGCGTCGAGCACGCCCTGGGCGCGGCGCTGGCGGTCGTCGAGCAGGCTCTGCTTGTGCGACTCGAAGGTCTCCAGCAGTTCCTCGCGCTTGCCGAGGATGTCGCTGAGGAACTCTTCGTGATCGCCGAACTGGCTTTCCAATTCTTCGAGCTGCACCAGCAGGCGCGACAGCTGCTCGTCGCATTTCTCCGGGTCCTGGGCTAGCGCCAGGGCGTTGGTGATGCCCTGGCTGAACAGTTTGAACTGGGCGCCGAACTGCGCCACGGTCTCGGCCGAGCCCAGACCCTTGCGCCGCTGTTCGGCACGCGCCTTGGCCTGATTGAGGTGGGCGTAGACCTCGGAAATCGACTCGACGATGGCGGTACGCTGGGTGGCATCATCGATCTTCAGCGACGCCATCAGGCTGGAGAGCATGTCGAGGTTGCCGGCCATTTCCTGCATCTCGACCAGCGGCTCGTTCAGCTGGGTGACGCTCTCGGCCTTCTGCGCCAGGCCGTCCAGCTCACCCAGGCGCTGCACATAGGGCTGCAACGCAGCGTCGCTGGCGAGGAAGGCGGAGGTGGCCGTGGCCACGCGCTCCTGGGCTTCGAGCAGTTCGGCTTCCATGGCGTCGATGCGCGCCACGTCGATGTAGCGGTAATCGCGGATGGTCAGCAACTGGCCGCGCTGCGCGGTGATGGCGCCCAGCGCCTCGACGAAGTGCTGCACCTCGTCAAAGCTGTCGACCAGCAGGCCGGAGAGCAGGCTCTTCTGCTGCGTCTCGGCCTCGGCCATGGCGCGGGCAGACTGCTGGCGGATGCTCTCGACCTTCTCGAATTCGTCGAGCACCAGCTCGCCGGTGGCACCGATTTCACGCAGCAGCGGCGCCAGCTCGGCACACTGGGCATCGCCCAGCCAGTGGTAGACGTCGAACAGACGACGGGTGTTCTGGCATAGCTGGGTGTAGCGCGCCACCGACACTTCGCGGCTGTCGATCTCGCGGCTGAGATTGAGCAGGTCGGACACGCCACGCACCAATTCGGCATTGCCGATACGCCCGAAGAAGCCGCTGCGCGCCGGCTGACGGGCGGCGTAATCGTCACTCTCGAACGGTGTCTGCCAGATCTGCATGGGGTGGATGCGGGTCGGCTCGCTGCCCTCGGCAGAGAAGATCACCATGCGCCCGTCTTCCAGGCGCGCGTAACCGTGACCGAAGATCGGGTTATGCAGTTGGCGGTTGATCATGTTGTAGGTGAACAGCGCCGAGCGGCCTTCTTCCGGGTGGTAGAAGATGTACTGCACATCCTCGCCGTTGGGCGAGCGCACCGAGCGCTTGAAGCGCATGCCGCCCATGGGCTGTTCGAAGGTCTTGTATTCGCCGCTCTGCAGGTAATAGCCGCCGGGGAAGATGATGCCGTGGTCTTCCGGCAACTGCACGCAGGCCAGGCCGATGGCGTCGATGCGCTCGACCTGGTTGGTCAGGCTGTTGAACACCAGGTAGCGCCACTGCTCCTCGCGGTACGGCAGGATCTTCAGCAGGATCAGGCTGCCCAGGCGGGCGTATTCGATCTGCGCATCATCCAGCGACTGGGTCTTGTCCACCACCGCTTCGCGGTAGATGCCCAGGCCGTCCTGGGTGTTGTTCTCGACCTTGATGGTGAGGTCGCCACCGATAGTCTCGACGAACACGGTGTCGAGGATGTTCATGTGCGGATGACGGCCGCTGACCACCATTTCACGCGAGGTCTTCTGCCACTCGAAGTCGAACGGCGCCGGCAGCGCGATATCGCGCTCGCCGCGGTTGTCGATGTAGCGGACGTCCTTGCCGTCCGTGGAGATCGACCAGCGGAACACGCGGATGTCGCTGATCCGCTCGCCGATCTGGAAGCTCGCCAGCAGCTTGCCGTCGCGGATGGCCAGCTGCAGCAGGCGGGTGTTCTTGTAGTAGGTGTACAGCTCGTTGAAGTCGGCGATGAAACTGGCCTGGGCCAGGAAGCTACCGTCCAGAGGCACCGACTCGGCCTCAAAGCCTTCGCCACCCTCGACCAGGCGGTAGAGAGAGAATACGTCAGCGACGCTGGTTTCCTTCTTCAGGCCGATGAACACGTTGTAACCGAACAGCAGGCACTCACCGACCTGGACGATATCGCGGGCGATGCAGTTGTTCTCGGTGCGGATGCGTACCCGACCGATGGCTTCCATATGGCTGCTGCCAAACTCGGCCAGACGCTGGCCATTGAGCGCTTCGGTCAGCCCGCGCAGGCGCTGCCCCTGCTCCTGCAGGCGCTTGTGCAGCACCTCGTAGGCGCCGCCTTCGGCGACGGCCTTGTCCAATACGTCCTGTGTTTGTGCGTCCGACATCGTGTTCTTCCTGGATAGGCGGCCTTCAGCCCCGCGCCTGTTCAGCCAGGCAAGGGGACTGGGAATGCGGGTGGCGCTTGCGCGGCGAAGATCAGGCCGCGGCAATCTGGTGTGCGGCGGATGGGCGACCCCACCCGGCAAGTCAGGCGCCGATCTTCTTCTCGACGATGGCGATCTTGTCGCGCAGCGCCGCGTCGATCTCTTCGGGGCGAACGTGGGCAATGATCTTGCGCAGCACCCGTACTTCGTTGTCGTCGATCACGCCGTCGCGCTCGGCGATCTCCAGCAGGCTCTTGAGCTCCTGCGCGTCCAGACGACCATCGTTGCTGAAGCACTGGATCGAGCGGAAGGTCATCTCCAGATAGTCTCTTGACTCTGCCATCGCATATTCCCCGGTTGATCGAAAGGTAGATAGCGTGGGCGGCACTTCAGCCGCCCACGATTAAGGCCTCAGGCCTGCTCCGGGCCTGCGCTCGGCGCGTTCACCGGTGCGGCAGCGGCGGCTTTGCCGGCCAGCAGACGCGACAGCACGTCCTGCACCACCGGGCTCTTGCCGACCACGCCTTCGATGGCCTTGCCCACCGACAGCGACTTGGCGAAGGAGTTGAAGAAGTCGCCCTCGCCGCCGACGATCTCGATCTTCGCCTTGCCCAGCGCAGTGGCCAGCACCTCGGCCTGATCCTTGGCGATGTCCTTGTTGGCGGCGATGGCGGCCATGGCCTCCTCGAAGCTCTTCTCCAGCTGCATGCGGAACTCTTCGTGGGCACGGGCGTTGTCGCTGAGCGCATCCAGCGCGCCGAACTTCTTGCCCAGGCCTTCCGCCTCGGCGTTCAGACGCTCCAGCAGCACCTGCGCCTCGGCCATACCCAGGTCCTGGGTGGCCTTGGCCTTGGCGGTGCCGAGTTGCTCTTCGCCGCGCGCCTGGGCGCCCAGCTTCTCTTCCAGCACCTTGGCGTCGGCCAGGCCGTCTTTTTCCTTGGCGGCAGCCTGCGCTTCGGTGACACGCGCCAGCGCCAGACCTTTTTCCTGCTCGCCCTTGGCTTCGGCGATCAGGCGCTCGGCCTGTACGCGGGCTTCGGCCAGACCTTCCTTCTCTTTCGCTGCAGCGGTGACTTCACGCACACGCGCATCGGCCAGGCCAGGTGCGGCGCGCTCGGCTTCGATGCCTTCGGCCAGTTTCTTCTTGGCTTCGGCGCTCTTGGCGGCTGCTTCCAGCTCGGCCTGGGCCAGGGTGTTGATTTCCACGGCCTTGTGCTTGGAACGAGTCTCGTCGGCTTCGGCCTGCTTGACCTGGCGCACCAGCTCCTGCTCGGCCTCGGCCTGCGCATTGAGAACGGTGACCTGCTTGAGGCGCTCGGCCTCGGACACTTCACGCACTTCCTTGATGCGCTCTTCTTCCTGGGCCACGGTCTTCTCGACCGCCACGCGCTCGCGCACCACGGCGGCGATGTTCTTGCGCTCTTCTTCCAGCGCCTTTTCCTTCTCGATGCGCTGCAGCTCGACCTCGCGCTCGCGGGACACCACCTCCAGGTCCTTGGCACGGGTGACCTTCTCCACCTCGATGACCACGGCACGCTGGCGATTCTGCTGAGCCACTTCCACTTCGCGCTGGTGGTTTTCGGCGCGGATGTCCAGCTCCTGCTGGGTCTGGATGCGGGCCTGCTCGGCCTTCAGGCGCTCTTCCTCGCGTACCTTGAGGGTTTCCGCTTCCTCACGGGCACGGATGGTTTCGATCTCACGCTTCTGGCGCGCTTCGGCATCGGCCTGCTGGCGTTCCAGCGACAAGGTCGCTTCGCGTGTTTCGACGTTCTTCTTCTTGATCGCCAGCTCTTCGTTGCGCTCCAGTTCGTTGGTGATGACGTTCTGCGCGGCAGTCAGCTCGGTAATCTTGCGGATACCTTCGGCGTCGAGAATGTTGCTCGGGTCCAGCGACGCCTTGGAGGTTTGCTCCAGGTAGTCGATGGCCACGTCTTCCAGCACGTAACCGTTCAGGTCGTTGCCGATCACTTCGACGATGCGATCACGGAAGTCCTGACGATTCTCGAACAGCTCGACGAAATCGAACTGCTTGCCCACGGTCTTCAGGGCTTCGGAGAACTTGGCGTTGAACAGTTCGTTGACCGCAGCACGATCGGAGGCACGATCCACACCGATGGCCTTGGCCACCTTGAGCACGTCCTCCTGGGTCTCGTTGACGCGCAGGTAGAAGGCCACGGTGATGTCGGCGCGCATGTTGTCGCGGCAGATCAGCCCGTCCTTGGCGCGGCGGTCGACTTCCAGGGTGATCAGGGAGATCTTCATGAATTCCTTGAGGTGGATCACCGGGTACACCAGGGAGCCGGTGAAGTGCACCTTGGGCGTCGAGCTCATGTCGTTGACGATCAGCGCGGTGCCCTGCGGAACCTTGATGTAGAAGGCCTTGAACAGAGCGATCAAGGCGATCACGAAGAGGACGACCAGCCCCGCCCCGACGATGAAGGGAATGAAGTTTTCCATTACAGCTTTACTCCTTTGCTAATTGTGCAGGCAGGTTTGGCGATGCCTTACCCTGCCAGTCGTCTGTTACGTAGCGATTGTGGCTAGACGCCGCGAAACTCTTCTTCGGTAATGACGCGGTAGGCGTGTTCGGCAGCCAGGTATTCCAGCAGCACCACACGGTCGCCACGCTTGAAACCCAGCGCCTCATCGGCGCGTACGCGCAGAATCAGCCCGGCGCCGCCGTCCTCCAGAACCGCCTCGCCATGGCGGGCAGTGACGCGACCGCTGCGCACCACCGCCACTTGCCCCAGCACCGACTTGCTGCTGATCGCCTCGACCTTGTGAAACAGCGGCCGTAGTGGCCGGCAGATCGCCGCGCACAACGGCGCCGCCACGACGAAGGCGCCGGCGATGATCACCAGCCCCAACGGGTAGCGCAGAATGCCCAGCGGCAGATGGCGCAGCAGCCACAGCTCGATGAAATAGCAGATGAACCAGCCGAAGAAGAACAGCAGCGTCAGCACCAGGGTCACTGGCACGCCGTCGAGCTTGAGTTTGTAGAGCAGGCCGGCAAGGCCTTCGGTCTGGCCGCCTTCCATGACCGAATCGGCTTCGATGTCGAGCAGGTCGACTTCGAGCAGGCCGGCGGCGACGACGAGCCAATAGATGACCGCCACGCACAGCAGGAAGCTGTAGATGGCGGTGGGGAATGACAGCGCTGTCTGCAGGAAGAGTTCCATTTTTTCCTTTCCCTAAGGTAGGGAAACGGGGCGCGAACGCCCCGCACCATTCAAGCCTTGGACTTGTCCTTCAGGCGCGCCAGCACGCTGTCGGCGCTGGCGTTGTCGGCCTTGATGCCGGCCGCACGCAGCTTGGCTTCCAGCGAATCGTCCGGCGCGCTGGTGGCTGCCAGCTCGGCCGAGGCCTCCATCTTCGCCGCGCGCTCGGCCTGTTTCTGCTTGATGCGTTCGAGCGACTCGACCGCTGTCTGCAGCTTGGCCTGCGAGCCGCCATAGCGCTGGGCTACGGCCATCTGCGCCTTCTGCACGCTCTCGGTGGCCTTGACCGTATCCACCTGCTGCTTGAGACGCTTGATATTGCCCTCGGCCTGGGTCACGGCCTTGCGCAGTTGCGCCACGCTGGCAGCGAACCCTTCGGCCTGCTCGCGCTCGCTGGCCTGTTCGATTTCCAGGTTGGCGATCTTCTCGGCCACTTCCTTGGCCAGGGTCTCGTTGCCCGCTTCCAGCGCCTTGAGCGCGTACTGCTCGTACTCGGCAATGCTGGCCGCGCTCTTGCTCACCTTGTCGCTGGCCAGCTTGTGCTTGGCCATGATCTCGGCCAGCGCTTCCTTGGACTTACGCAGCTCGAGATCGGCGTCGCGGATTTCCTGATCGAGGATGCGCAGCGCCTGGCTGTCGACCACCGCTTCGCCCATTTCATTGGCACCGCCACGCAGCGCCGTCAGCAGTTTGCTCCAGACATTCATCGTCCTATCTCCTCTCAGGCGCCGGTCTTGAGGAAGCCTTCGTAGGCTTCGGTGGCCTTGATCACGTTGTCCGCCAGCAGCTCGATCTCGAACACCACGTCTGACAGGCTCGAGTAGGAACTCAGCGCACCGAACATGGTGTAGCAGTCGCGCCCGTCGACCATCTTCTCCAGGCCGATGGACGACAGCGGGAACAGCTTGTGGGTACGCAGCACTTCTTCGTTGAAGGCAGTGGCGTCGCGCACATCGCTCGCCGGCCAGAGCAGCGCTTCGACGATGATCTGCTCGCCGAACACGGCGATGAACAGCGGCAGGTCGCCGTATTCGCGCATGGTGATGTGCAGGCTGGCGTCGGCGCCCTGAATCAGCTCGATGCCGGCCTGGCCGCTTTGGAACAGTTCCGTTGCCGCCAGGGCTTCATGCAGCGCCTGGGCGGTCCAAACTTGAGGCATGTTCATACCCTCCTCCTTCTCCATCGAAGCCAGCAGTGACTGTGGCTGGCGCAGTTTGCGCTCGAACGCTACCAGCAGCGGCGCATGCTCGGGCAAGATCCAGACTTCCTTCTTCACCAAGCCCTGCTCGCGCAGGCGCTGACGATAAAGACGCTGGTAATGGGCTGATGATTTGCTATCCATGAGACGCAGCCTAGCCCCTTACATGTAAACCGTAAAGCAATTACATGTGATAAATGTGATGCCGTTCGTCAGATCGACGCGCACAGATCATCCTCGGCACGAAGCCGAAGAATGAAGAGAGGAATGGGAGAGATAGAGAGGGTAGGCACCAGGCTCATCCATGATTCGGGCAAAACGCTTCCATTCGCGAGGTGTCGAATTAAACCGCAGACGCTTCCGTTGCGCACGGAGAAAAGCGCGAACCGGGTCGCAGTTGTGACCCTGAACCCGTCAACCCGAGAGACAGGCAGCGCCATGAACGAACTACCACCCGCGGTACGCCAGCTCGTGCATGCCGGCCAACGCCAGGCCGCCATCGACCTGCTGAGTGAGTATCTGGCAAACGACCAGCAAGAGGCCGAACGCCGCATCAATCAGTACCTGGAGAACGACCCGCCGGTACATCTGCGTGGCGCTGGCGTGGTCCGCGCCAGTCGCCTCAACGCACTGATCTGGGTGACGCTGATCATCCTGATGGCGCTAGCCGGCCTGATTTTCGCTCTGTAAACAAAACCGGCGCCACGAGGGCGCCGGTTTTATCGAAGCGACAGCCTCAGAGCGGTTTGCCGCGATTGCCGTGAGCGGCAACGAACTGCTGCACGGTCTTCAGGTCATTGGCCAGCACCGTGCAACGCTCTTCACGCTGGAACAGGTCGGTCAGGTGCGCCGGCAACGCCGGAACCGCATCGATACCGGCCTTCTCCACCGCCTCGGGGAACTTGACCGGGTGCGCAGTGCCCAGCACCACCATTGGCGTGGCCAGACTGCGACGGCACTCACGCGCGGCGCGCACACCGATAGCGGTGTGCGGGTCGAGCAGCTCGCCGCACTCCTTGTACACCTCGGTGATGGTTTCGCAGGTCTGCTCGTCGTTCACCGCCAGCGAATCGAACAGCTTGCGCGCCTCGGTCCAGCGATCTTCCTCGACGCTGAAACCGCCGCCCTGCTTGAAGTTGTCCATCAGGCTGGCGATGGCAGCGCCGTTGCGGCCGTGCAGATCGAACAGCAGACGCTCGAAATTGGACGAGACCATGATGTCCATCGACGGCGACAGGGTCGGATGCAGGGTTTCCTTGACGTACTGATTGCCGCTCATGAAGCGGTGCAGGATGTCGTTGCGGTTGGTGGCGACGATCAACTGGCTGACCGGCAGGCCCATGTTGCGCGCCAGGTAGCCGGCGAAGATGTCGCCGAAGTTGCCGGTCGGCACCGAGAAAGCTACCGAACGCGCCGGCCCGCCGAGCTGCAGGGCTGCGTGGAAGTAGTAGACGATCTGGGCCATGATCCGCGCCCAGTTGATCGAGTTGACCGCCACCAGGCGCGTACCTTTCAGGAAACCCTGATCGGCGAAGCTGGCCTTGACCATCTCCTGGCAGTCGTCGAAGTTACCTTCGATGGCGATGTTGTGGATGTTCTCACCGAGGATGGTGGTCATCTGCCGGCGCTGCACTTCGGACACCCGGTTGTGCGGGTGCATGATGAAGATGTCGACGTTGTCGCAGGCCTTGCAGCCCTCGATAGCCGCCGAGCCGGTATCACCGGAGGTGGCACCCATGATCACCACGCGCTCGCCGCGCTTGGCCAGCACATGATCGAGCAGACGGCCGAGCAGCTGCAGGGCGAAGTCCTTGAACGCCAGGGTCGGGCCGTGGAACAGCTCCAGCACCCACTCATTGCCATTGAGCTGGCGCAGCGGCGCGACCGCGTTGTGCTCGAACACGCCGTAGGTTTCTTCGAGGATCTTCTTGAAATCGGCATCGGCGATGGAGCCGGCAACGAACGGGCGCATCACCCGAAAGGCCAGCTCGTGATACGGCAGCCCAGCCCAGGAAGCGATCTCCTCGACGGTGAAGCGCGGCAGATTTTCCGGCACGTAGAGGCCGCCATCGCTGGCCAGGCCAGCCAGCAGCACATCTTCGAAATTCAGGGCCGGCGCCTGGCCGCGAGTACTGATATAGCGCATGGGATAAACCTTCGTTCGACTGCACCCGCAGACCTGTGCCTGCGGGTGGACACGGGATTAGTTGAGCTGTTCGACGCGCAGACGCATGACCGGCGAGGTCACGCCATCCAGCGCTTCCATGGCGGCGATGGCCTCGATGATACGCGCCTCGACCACACGATGGGTCACGAGGATCATCGGTACCAGGCCGTCCTGCTCCTCGGCTTCCTTCTGCATGATCGACTCGATGTTGATGCCACGCTCGGAGAGGATGCTCGCCACCTGCGCCAGCACGCCCGGATGATCCTTGGCCTGGATGCGCAGGTAGTAAGCGCTCTCACACGCCTCGATCGGCAGGATCGGGTGATCGGACAGCGAGTCCGGCTGGAAGGCCAGGTGCGGCACGCGATTGGTCGGGTCGGTGGTCAGCGCACGCACCACGTCCACCAGGTCGGCCACCACCGCTGATGCGGTCGGCTCCATGCCGGCACCGGCACCGTAATACAACGTGCTACCAACCGCATCGCCATTGACCATTACCGCATTCATCACGCCGTTGACGTTGGCGATCAGACGGTCGGCCGGAATCAGCGTCGGGTGCACGCGCAGCTCGATACCGGCGTCGGTACGACGCGCGACACCCAGATGCTTGATGCGATAGCCCAGAGCCTCAGCATAGTTCACGTCAGCAGTGGTCAGCTTGGTGATGCCCTCGGTGTAGGCCTTGTCGAACTGCAGCGGAATGCCGAAAGCGATGGAGGCCAGGATGGTCAGCTTGTGCGCGGCATCGATGCCCTCGACGTCGAAGGTAGGATCGGCTTCGGCATAACCCAGCGCCTGCGCTTCCTTGAGCACGTCCTCGAAGGCACGGCCCTTCTCGCGCATTTCGGTAAGGATGAAGTTGCCGGTACCGTTGATGATGCCGGCCAGCCAGTTGATGCGGTTGGCAGACAGACCTTCGCGGATGGCCTTGATCACTGGAATACCGCCAGCGACGGCAGCTTCGAAAGCGACGATAACGCCCTTCTCGCGCGCCTTGGCGAAGATCTCGTTACCGTGCACGGCGATCAGCGCCTTGTTGGCGGTAACCACGTGCTTGCCATTCTCGATGGCCTTGAGCACCAGTTCCTTGGCCAAGGTGTAGCCGCCGATCAGCTCGATGACGATGTCGATCTCGGGGTTGTTGACCAGCTCGAACACATCGCTGGTCATGGCAATGCCGGTGGTGTCGTACTGCGGCTTGGGCGAGCGAATGGCGATCTGGGCAATCTCGATGCCGCGACCGGCGCGCCGAGTAATCTCCTCGGCATTGCGCTTGAGTACATTCAAAGTACCGCCACCGACGGTGCCCAACCCACAGATGCCCACTTTGACCGGCTTCACACTCAATTCCCCATCAGCACTGCACGAAACGGCCGGAGCATGCCCCGGCCGCAGATAAAGAGCCGCACCTTACGAAGCGGCTGTTTGTTAGTCAATCCACGGCGCACAGAACCTTTTCACGAGCTCGCGAGCTAGAGCTATGCAAGGCAAAAACAGGCGAGGAAGCGCAGTTTACGAAGTGTAAATGAGCATTCCGAGCCTGTTTTTAACGCAGCAGAGCCGACGCGCAGCAGGTCGTGGACAGGTTCTTAGTTAGATTCCAGGGCAATTTTGGCCAGCTGCGGTGCCGGCTGATAGCCCGGAATCATCTTGCCGTTGGCCAGGACGATGGCTGGGGTGCCGTTGACCCCGATCATCTGACCCAACTGATACTGCTTGGCCACCGGGTTGTCGCAGGTCGCATCGGCTACACCCTTGCGAGTCTTGGCGCGATTCATCGCGTCCTGCTGGTCCTTGGCGCACCAGACGCTGACCAGCTCCTTGGCCGCCGGGCTGTTCAGCCCCTGCCGCGGAAAGGCGACATAACGCACTTCGACGCCCAGGCGGTTGAGTTCAGGCACTTCG
This sequence comes from Pseudomonas sp. Marseille-Q0931, assembly GCF_940789645.1. NCBI lineage: Bacteria > Pseudomonadati > Pseudomonadota > Gammaproteobacteria > Pseudomonadales > Pseudomonadaceae > Pseudomonas > Pseudomonas sp. Marseille-Q0931. The sequence continues at coordinate 309,955 of NZ_CALNWT010000003.1, forward strand.
CTGTGCAGCTTCTGACAATAGCCGCAGTCGGTATCGGTGAAGACCGTGATATGGGTCTTCGGCGCCTTGGGCGCGAACACCACCATTTCCTTGGCTGGAATGGCGTTGATCTGCTTGGCCACGGCGCGGCTCTCTTCGATTTCGGTCAGGTTGACGGCCTTGCCGTCCTTGACCTGGAACAGATAGCCCTGCAGCAGGAACTGCCCATCAGCGCTGGTATAGAGCTGGCGACCACCTTCCAGTTGCACCTGATAAATGCCGGTCATCGGACTCTCGGCAATGGCCTCGATCGGCAGGCTGGCGTCGAGCGACTTCAGTGACTGACGAATGACCTGATCGGGGTCGGCAGCCAGCGTGACGCTACTGCCCAGCGTGAGCGCCAGAGCAATGGAAATACGGGTCAGGGACATGAACACTCCTGTCGAACGACGGACCGGTGAAAATCGCTACAGCCTACCACAGATGGCGCGCCAGACAGCCGATCAGGTAGCAGACGACGCATAAGCTGCGTCAGAACCAACGGCCATACGCACAACCGAGACGCGGGCTTCCGAGCCTTATTCCAATAACGTTAAGGCATATAGCGAAAAGATCCTTATATTTATCTTGCGCGCTAATATTTTGCGCATTACAGTTCGCTCCATGGAAACGGTTGGCGCACAAGACATTAGCGAACCAATCCATCACCACATTACCTAAAAGGATCACCGCCATGACTATCGAAAACGTTCTCTACCGTGCAACCGCTGAAGCCTTTGGTGGCCGTGAAGGCCGCGCAGTGTCCTCCGACGGCATCCTCGACATCGCCCTGACCACCCCGAAAGAACTCGGTGGCGCCGGCGGTAACGGCACCAACCCGGAACAACTGTTCGCCGCCGGCTACTCCGCCTGCTTCCTCGGCGCCCTGAAATTCGTCGCCGCCCGCGACAAGCTGAGCATCCCGGCTGACACCTTCATCGAAGGCACCGTCGGCATCGGCGCCATCCCCACCGGCTTCGGCATCGAAGTGGAACTACGCATCAGCCTGCCCGGCCTGGATCGCGACGCCGCACAAACCCTGGTGGATCGCGCGCACATCGTCTGCCCGTACTCCAACGCCACCCGCGGCAACATCGACGTCACCCTGACCATCGTCTGACAGATAGCAGCCAGCGCTCGCAGCCATAGCCCGAGCGCGGCGCCAAGAGGAGAACCACCATGAAAACCCGCACCCTGTTCGCCCCCGCACTGACCGCCATCGCTCTCAGCGCATTGCTCACCACCCTGGCCCACAGCGCCGAGGCCACGCCCTACCGCTACGGCCAGAACCTGGATATCGCCAAGGTGATTTCCATCGACGTGCCCAATAGCGCCCAGTGCGAAGTGGTCACGGCGCAGATGACCTACCGCAACAGTGCGGGTGAGGTGGAAACCCTCAGCTACGAGCAACTTTCCAGCGCCTGCACACTGCAGAGCTGATCGCCCCGAGCCGCTCGCCAAGCACAGCGAAACCCCGCCACCGGCAACGGTGACGGGGTTTCGTTTATGGCCAGTCAGCCACGCGGGTGGTGTTGCGCATGCAGCTCCTGCAGGCGGGCACGCGCGATATGCGTGTAGATCTGCGTAGTGGACAGGTCGCTGTGACCCAGCAGCATCTGCACCACGCGCAGGTCGGCGCCGTGATTGAGCAGATGCGTGGCGAAGGCATGGCGCAAGGTATGCGGCGACAGCGCCTTGCTGATACCGGCGACCTGCGCCTGGTGCTTGATGCGATGCCAGAAGGTCTGCCGGGTCATCTGCTCGCCACGCAGACTGGGGAACAGCACATCACTTGGCTTGCCGCCAAGCAACAGCGGGCGCGCCTCGCGCATGTAACGCTCGATCCAGGCGATGGCCTCCTCGCCCAGCGGCACCAGACGCTCCTTGCTGCCCTTGCCGAACACCCGCAACACGCCCTGGCGCAGATTGACCTGCTCCAGCGTCAGACCAACCAGCTCGCTGACGCGCAAGCCGCAGGCATAGAGTACTTCGAGCATGGCGCGATCACGCAGGCCAATGGGGTCATCCAGGTCCGGCGCCTGCAGCAGCGCCTCGACATCCGCTTCGGACAACGACTTGGGCAATGGGCGACCGATCTGCGGCAGCTCGACCTGCAAGGTTGGGTCTTCACTGATCAGCGTTTCACGCAGCAGGAAACGGTAGAAACCGCGCACCCCGGAGAGAAAGCGCGCCGTGGAGCGCGCCTGATAGCCCTGCTCGAGGCGCCAGGCCAGATGATCGAGAATGGCATCGCGACCAATGTGCTGCAGCGCCAGGCCGCGCGCATCGAGCCAGGCATTGAAGTGTTCCAGATCGCTGCGGTAGGCAGCCTGAGTGTGGGCCGAGAGCCCCTTTTCCAGCCACAGCGCCTCGAGGAAGCGCTCGATTAGAGGGTGAGTCAGCGCAGGCATCGAGTGACCTTCAATTACAGGGCAGGCAAGTGTTCCACAGCCTGCACCCGACGCACCAGCAGACCAGCCTGACATTCAGGCAGGCATCTGACTAGCTAACGAAGCCTGGCAAGACCGGCACGGGCTTTTGCTGCTCATCGACAGCGACGAAACTGAAGCTACCGCTGATCGCCCGCTCACGTCCTTCCTGATACAGCCCCTCGACGAATACCTCGACCTCCACCTTGAGGCTGGTATTGCCGGCCTTAATCACCCGCCCGATCAGCTCGACGATCGAGCCGGCCGGTATCGCATGCTTGAAGTCGATCCGATCGCTGGACACCGTCACCAGCGGCAAACGGCAGAAGCGCGTGGCGGCGATGAACGACACCTCGTCCATCCAGGCCAGCGCGGTGCCGCCGAACAGGGTGTTGTGGTGATTGGTCGTCGGCGGAAACACCGCCTTGGTCACACGGGTTTCCGATAGCGCGATGCGCCGCTGGATTTCTTGCTCTCTTGGAGTCATGCCACTGCTACTCATGATTACTGGACGCCAGAAACGAAAAAAGCAGCCCGTAGGCTGCTTTTCCAGAGAAGCGTCCGAACTTAGGACAGCTTTTCCTTGATGCGCGCGGCTTTGCCGGACAGGTCGCGCAGGTAGTACAGCTTGGCTTTGCGTACGTCACCGCGACGCTTGACGCTCAGGCTGTCGACCAGCGGCGAGTAGGTCTGGAAGGTACGCTCGACGCCAACACCGCTGGAGATCTTGCGCACGGTGAAAGCGCTGTTCAGGCCGCGGTTACGCTTGGCGATCACGACGCCTTCGAAAGCCTGCAGACGCTGACGGTCGCCTTCCTTCACTTTCACTTGCACGACAACGGTGTCGCCCGGTGCGAAAGTCGGGATTTCTTTGTTCATTTGCTCGGCTTCGAGCATCTGGATAATTTTGTTGGTCATGCTTCGCTCCTAAGACAAGCCTCCCGGCCTGCCATCGATACGTTAACTATCGTCCCGCTGGCGGATGTATTCCTCCAGCAGCTTCTTCTCTTCTCCAGAAAGCGAGCGGCTATCCAGAAGATCAGCGCGGCGTTCCCAGGTCCGACCAAGGGACTGCTGCAAACGCCAGCGCCGGATGTGTTCGTGGTTGCCACTAAGCAACACTTCGGGAACACGTTTATCCGCATACACCTCCGGGCGGGTGTAGTGCGGGCAGTCGAGCAGGCCATCCGTAAAGGAGTCCTCCTCGGCCGAATCGGCATGACCCAATGCACCAGGCAAAAGGCGCGTCACCGCATCGATCAGCACCATGGCCGGCAGCTCACCGCCGGACAGGACGTAGTCGCCAATCGACCATTCCTCATCGACATGCGTCTCGATGAAACGCTCGTCGATGCCTTCATAACGACCGGCGATCAGGATCAATGCATCCTCCTGCGCCAGCTCGCGGACCGCAGCCTGATTCAGACTACGCCCCTGCGGCGACAGGTAGATCACCTTCGCCGTCTCCCCCGCGGCCTGCCTGGCACTGGCCAAAGCGTCCTCGAGAGGCTTGATCTTCATCACCATCCCCGGACCACCGCCGAAGGGGCGGTCATCCACCGTATGGTGGCGATCCGTCGTGTAGTCCCGCGGGTTCCAGCAGTTGAGCTTGAGCAGCTCCTGCCTGACCGCACGACTGGTGATGCCGTACTCGCCGATGGCGGCGAACATTTCCGGGAACAGGGTGATGACTTCTACGCGCATGAGCCTTAGAAATCCGCATCCCAGTCGACCCGCATCTCGCCAGCCGCCAGATCGATCGAAAGCACGCACTGGTCCGTGTAGGGCAGCAGACGCTCGCGATCATCCAGGCTGCCTGCGCAAGCCCTGACCACCATCACATCGTTGGCACCGGTCTCGAACAGATGGTCGACCATGCCGAGCAACTGCCCCGCCTGATCGATGACCTTCAAGCCCTGCAACTGGTACCAGTAGAACTCGCCGTCATCCAGGTCCGGCAGCTCGCTACGCGGCACGCAGATCTCGAAACCGGCGTAGGTACGCGCAATTTCGCGATCATCCAGACCCTTCAACTTGGCTACCAGCACCTTGCCTTGCAGGCGGCCGCTGGCCAATTCCACTTTCTTTACCTCACCGTCACGCTTGAGCGTCCAGTGGCGGTAATCGAGCACGTTATCGATGGGATCGGTAAAGGAGTACACCTTCACTTCACCCTTGACGCCGTGCACCGAAACAATCTTGCCGAGAACGATCAGATCCTCGGCGACGGCCGGCGTCGTACTCATAGAAGATGCTTAGGCAGCAGCCTTGGCAGCTTCCTTGAGCAGCTGAGCAACGCGCTCAGACGGCTGTGCACCCTGGCTCAGCCAGTAGGTAGCGCGCTCTTGGTTTACGGACAGCTTGACTTCAGCACCCGAGGCGATCGGATTGAAGAAACCGATACGCTCTACGAAGCGACCGTCGCGCGCATTGCGGCTGTTGGTCACGGTCAGGTGGTAGAAGGGGCGCTTTTTGGAGCCGCCGCGAGCGAGACGAATAGTTACCATGAGAACATCGTTCCTGTAGTCGGTGCTAACTTGAGGCACACATCAAAAATGGGCCTAGGCCCGAAAGGCCGCATATTCTATGAGCAAAAGCGGTAGGCTTCAAGCCACAAGCTACAAGTAAAAGCAGATTTTCAGACTGCAGCTCTTTCTTGCGGCTTGAAGCTCGTGGCTTGTGGCTGCTTTCCTAGAATTTCGGCATTCCGCCGCCACCGGGAAGCATGCCGCCCATACCGCGCATCATCTTGGCCATGCCGCCCTTGGCGGTGAATTTCTTCATCATCTTCTGCATCTGCTTGTGCTGTTTGATCAGCCGCCCGATGTCCTGCACCTGAGTACCGGAGCCCAGGGCGATGCGGCGCTTGCGCGAGCCGCTGATGATGTCCGGATCGCGGCGCTCGGCAGGCGTCATCGAGTTGATGATCGCTTCCATCTGCTTGAACTGCTTCTCGGCCGCGCCCTGGGCACTGCCCATCTGCGACAGGTTGACGCCACCGATGGACGGCAGTTTGTCCATCAGGCCGCCAAGGCCACCCATGTTCTTCATCTGTTGCAGCTGGTCGCGGAAGTCTTCGAGGTCGAAGCCCTTGCCCTTCTTCAGCTTCTTGGTGAGCTTCTCGGCCTTCTCGCGATCGAGGGTCTGTTCGGCCTGTTCGATCAGGCTGAGCACGTCGCCCATGCCCAGGATGCGCGAGGCGATACGATCCGGGTGGAACGGCTCGAGCGCGTCGCTCTTCTCGCCCATACCGATGAACTTGATCGGCTTGCCGGTGATGTGGCGCACCGACAGCGCGGCACCGCCGCGAGCGTCACCGTCGACCTTGGTCAGCACCACACCGGTCAGCGGCAGCGCATCGCTGAACGCCTTGGCCGTGTTGGCGGCGTCCTGACCGGTCATGGCATCGACCACGAACAGGGTTTCAACCGGCTTGACCGCCGCATGCAGCGCCTGGATCTCGGCCATCATCTCGGCGTCCACGGCCAAACGGCCGGCGGTATCGAGAATGACCACGTCGATGAACTTCAGCTTGGCTTCGCGGATGGCCGCATTGGCGATGTCCACCGGCTTCTGACTGGCATCGGAGGGGAAGAAGGTGACGCCGAGGTCGCCGGCCAGGGTTTCCAGCTGCTTGATCGCAGCCGGACGATAGACGTCGGCGGACACCAGCAGCACCGATTTCTTCTTGCGCTCCTTGAGGAACTTGGCCAGCTTGCCGGCGGTGGTGGTCTTGCCCGCGCCCTGCAGGCCGGCCATCAGCACCACGGCAGGCGGCGTGGCGTTGAGCGCCAGGTCCTCGTTGGCCGCGCCCATGAGTTCTTCCAGCTCGGCGCGGACGATCTTCACGAATGCCTGGCCCGGGGTCAGGCTCTTGGACACCTCGGTGCCGACGGCACGCTCCTTGACCTTGCCGACGAAGTCCTTGACCACCGGCAGGGCCACGTCGGCCTCGAGCAGGGCCATACGCACTTCGCGCAGCGTATCCTTGATATTGTCTTCGGTCAGCTTGGCCTTGCCCGTGACGTTACGCAGCGTCTGAGACAGGCGATCGGTTAGATTTTCGAACATGCGCGTTCCTTTGATAGGTGCGACCCGGCGCGCCGGGTGTACGACAGGCGGCGGATTATAGCGGAGTCGCCGAGCCGCCGACACCGCCGGCAGTCTTTCGTGTCGACGCCCTTCTGTGCCACACTCAGCGCCTTTCGGGCTCGCCTTACACGGATTTATGCACCCTCTGTTGCCCAGCCTCGCCGCCGCCCTCCTTTATGCCGGCGCCGCCGCTTACCAAGGTCTGCGCCTGACGCAGCGCAGCATTCCCGACAAACGCCTGCTGGCGTCGCTTGGTGTGCTCGCCTTGTGCCTGCATGTCGTCAGCCTGTTTTTCCAGCTGTACGACGTACACGGTCTCAACCTGGACTTCTTCAATGCAGCCAGCCTGATCGCCTGCGCGGTCATCGGCCTGATTCTTCTGGCCTGCGTGCGCATACCGGTGGAAAACCTGCTTCTGTTGCTGTTCCCGCTCGGCACGCTGACCGTGCTGGCCGCGGAGTTCATGCCCAGCGGCACGATCAACCCGATCGACGAACACCCCGGCATCCTCGCCCATATCCTGCTGTCGGTGCTGGCCTACGGCATGCTCACCATCGCCGTGTTCCAGTCGGTGCTGTTGCTGCTGCAGGACTATCAGCTCAAGCACAAGCATCCATCCGGGCTGATCCGCAACTTCCCCCCGCTGCAGACCATGGAAAGCCTGCTGTTCGGCTTCCTCTTCGCTGGCTGGGTGCTGCTGTCGCTGTCGCTGCTGTCCGGCGCGCTGTACATCGATGATCTGTTCGCCCAGCACCTGGTGCACAAGACCATCCTGTCCTGTTTCGCCTGGGTGGTGTTCGCAGTGCTGCTGTGGGGTCGCCACCAGCTCGGCTGGCGCGGTCACAAGGCCATTCGCTGGACCCTCGCCGGGTTCTGCCTGCTGATGCTGGCCTACTTCGGCAGCAAGCTGGTGCGCGAATTCATCCTGCACATCTGAGGCAGACGTCGTGAACGACCTTCATTCGACCTACCTGCTCGGCCTGCTGATTTTTCTGATTCTCTGCTCGGCGTTCTTCTCCAGCTCCGAGACCGGCATGCTCAGCCTCAACCGCTATCGGCTCAAGCATCTGGCCAAGGAAGGACACAGCGGCGCCAAACGCGTGACCCGCTTGCTCGACCGCCCGGACCGCCTGCTCGGCACCATCCTGGTCGGCAACAATGTGGTCAACATTCTCGCCGCCTCCATCGCCACGGTGCTGGCGGTCGATATGTGGGGTGAGGCAGGCATCGCCATCGCCACCGCCGGCCTGACCATCGTTGTACTGATTTTCGGCGAGATCACGCCCAAGACCTTGGCTGCACTGCGCCCGGAACTGGTCGCCTTCCCTGCCAGTCGCGTGCTGAGCCTGCTGCAACGCGTGCTCTACCCGGTGGTATGGCTGACCGGTGTGATCAGCAACGGCCTGCTGCGCCTGGTCGGCGTCGATCCGGCGCAGCGCGCCAGTGACAGCCTGTCCACCGAGGAGCTGCGCAGCGTGGTGCGCGAATCCGGCTCGGAGCTGCCGAAGAACCGCCAGGACATGCTGCTGGGCATTCTCGATCTGGAACGGGTCACGGTCGATGACATCATGATTCCGCGCAACGAAGTGGCCGGCATCGATCTCGACGACGACCTGGAGGTCATCGTCGGCCAGTTGCGCAGCACGCCGCACACGCGCCTGCCGGTGTTCCGCGGCGACATCAACCAGATCGAGGGTGTGGTGCACATGCGCCAGATCGCCCGCCTGCTGACGCATAACCAGTTGACCAAGGACGCGCTGCTGGCAGCCTGCAACGAACCCTATTTCATCCCGGAAAATACGCCGCTGGCGACCCAGCTGATCAACTTCCAGAAGCAGAAGCGGCGCATCGGCATCGTCGTCGACGAATACGGCGACGTGATCGGTATCGTCACCCTGGAAGACATCCTCGAAGAGATCGTCGGCGACTTCAGCAACCAGGACAGCCTGCGCAGCCCCGACATCCACCCGCAGGAAGACGGCACGCTGGTCATCGATGGTGCCGCCTACATTCGCGAAGTGAACAAGACCCTCGGCTGGCACCTGCCCAGCGATGGGCCCAAGACCCTCAACGGCCTGATCACCGAGGCGCTGGAAACCATCCCCGACAGCAGCGTCTGCCTGAAGATCGGCCCCTATCGCCTGGAGATCCTCCAGGCCGCGGAAAACCGGGTGAAGAGCGTGCGCGTGTGGCAGGTGAAGAAGATCAAACCGGACGCTGAAGAAACGGAGTGAGGCGTTCGCCAAGCCCCGCCGCCCATTGCCGGTAGCCCAGCGCCGACGGGTGATAGCCATCCTCGGCCAGATAGTGGGCCTCGAACGGTAGCTCCAGCGCGCAATGCATCGCCCCGAGGCGTTGCGCGAGATTCTGCAATTCACCATCGAGCAAACGCGCGCGCCAACCCATCAATTGCCGCAGCAACCAGGGCAAGGCGCTGAAATGCTGTAACGGCGGCACCGCGCTGAACGCCACGAGACAACCCCGAGCTGCCAGCGCATCGGCCATCGCCGTAAGCGCCTGCAGCCAGCGCCTGCTCGCAGTCAGGCCCGTGGTGTCATTGACGCCGAATACCAGCAGCGCCAGATCGGCAGGTTCCGCCAGCCCCAGCGGCAGCAGACGCTCATGTGCCTGAGCTACGGTGATGCCGTTCTCGCCACAGGCGCGCCAGCGCACCGGTCGCCCCAGACGTTCGGCCAGGGCAGCGGCCAGGCAACTCGCCAGAGACTGATCGAAACGGGTGACGCCGACGCCGGCCACGGTCGACTCACCGATCAGCAGCAGGCGAAACGGCTCACCCGGCAAATGCGCCGCGGCGATGCCGCTCGGCTCGCCCTGCGCAACCGGCAGGCGCAACGCCGTACGCCGGGTGTGCAGGGCCAGAGGCAGCGCTAATGGCAGCAGCGGCAAGGTCGCCAGCCACCACAGCGCGTGCCGGCTCACAGCTGCACGCGAACCGCTTGCGCGCTACGCAGCGCCTTGGCGCGAGCCGTTTCAATGGAGGCGTCACGCGCCAGCGCCACGCCCATGCGCCGTTGGCCTTTGACTTCCGGCTTGCCGAACAGACGCAGCGCCGTGTCTTCCTCGCTCAGCGCAGCGCCGAGGTTGGCGAAGCTGGCCTGCTGCGAATCGCCTTCCACCAGAATCACCGCCGATGCCGATGGCCCCATCTGGCGGATCACCGGGATCGGCAGGCCGAGAATGGCGCGCGCATGCAGGGCGAATTCGGAAAGTTCCTGAGAGATCAACGTCACCAGACCGGTGTCATGCGGGCGCGGCGAGACCTCGCTGAACCACACCTGATCGCCCTTGACGAACAGTTCGACACCGAACAGACCACGCCCGCCCAGCGCCTCGGTCACGGCCAGGGCGACGCGCTCAGATTCGGCCAGTGCCTTGGCGCTCATCGGCTGCGGCTGCCAGGACTCCTGATAGTCGCCATTCTCCTGACGATGGCCGATCGGCGCGCAGAAACTGGTGCCACCCGCGTGACGCACGGTCAGCAGGGTAATTTCATAATCGAAATCGATGAAGCCCTCGACGATCACCCGGCCCTTGCCGGCACGACCACCTTCCTGGGCGTACTCCCAGGCACGCTGCAGGTCGGCGTCGCTCTTGAGCACGCTCTGGCCCTTGCCGGAGGAACTCATGATCGGCTTGACCACGCAGGGGTAGCCGACGGATTTCACCGCCGCGGCGTAATCCTCGAAGGTGTCGGAGAAATGATATGGTGAAGTCGGCAGCCCCAGTTCTTCGGCCGCCAGGCGACGAATGCCCTCGCGGTTCATGGTCAGTTGCGCGGCGCGCGCGGTCGGCACCACGTTGAAACCTTCGGCCTCCAGCTCGACCAGCGTGGCAGTGGCGATGGCCTCGATCTCCGGGACGATGTAGTTCGGCTGCTCCTTCTCGATCACCGCGCGCAGGGCCGCGCCGTCGAGCATGTCGATAACGTGACTGCGATGCGCCACCTGCATGGCAGGGGCATTGGCATAGCGATCCACGCCGATGACTTCGCAGCCCAGGCGCTGCAGCTCGATCACCACTTCCTTGCCGAGCTCGCCGCAGCCACACAGCAGTACGCGGGTCGCGGAGGGCGACAGAGGGGTTCCAATACGGGGCATGAGGGTTTCCTCGAACAGTGAATCAGGAAGGCGTCAGTAGCAGGCCGCAGGCGCGGGCGCGCTCCAGGCAAAGTTGCAGCACCTCGCGGCGCTCGGCATTGTCCATGCGGCCCCAGCGGGTGATTTCGGCAGCCGTACGCTGACAGCCGATGCAGATGTCCTGCTCGTCCAGCGCGCAGACATGTACGCAGGGCGAGCGCACGGGTTTTTCGTCACTCATCGTCAACAACCAGCTCTCGGGCATAGCGCTGCGCATTATGAACGTAATGGGCGGCACTGGCTTCGAGCATCTTCTTCTGCTGCTCGGTCAGTTCGCGCACCACCTTGCCCGGGCTGCCCATGACCAGGCTGCCATCGGGAATCACCTTGCCTTCGGGAATCAGGCTGTTGGCGCCGATGATGCAGTATTTGCCGATCCTGGCGCCGTTGAGGATCACCGCGTTGATGCCGATCAGGCTGTAATCGTCGACGCTGCAGCCGTGCATCATCACGTTGTGGCCGACGGTGACGCCCTTGCCCAGGGTCAACGGAAAGCCCATGTCGGTGTGCATGACACTGCCGTCCTGCACGTTGCTGTTCTCACCGATATGGATCAGTTCGTTGTCGCCGCGCAGCACCGCACCGAACCAGACGCTGGCCCCCGCCTCCAGGCGGATCTTGCCGATCAGATCGGCGCTTGGCGCGACCCAACTATCGGGATGGGCATCGACACGGGAGCTTCCCAGACGGTATTTCATGCTCGTCAGTCCTCGGCGCTAGTCAGCGCAGGTGTATGAAGTGTTCGGGCGGCTGGTGCAGGGCGATTTGCGCATCGTCGAAGATCAGGTTGACCAACTCCACCACCATGATCGCCGTGAGCCCCCAGATGCGGAACTCGCCATAGGTGTAGGACGGCACGTACCAGCTGCGCCCGAGGTAATCGATACGGTGGGTTATCTCGCGCGGGTCGCTGCGGAAGAACTCCAGCGGCACCGAGAACACCGCGGCGATTTCGGCATCGTTGGCCTTGTACTCGACGTAGTCCGGCACCACTCCGACGTAAGGCGTGACCTGAATGCCATGCCGCGACACCAGGCTGCTGAGCGGCCCGACCACTTCGACCAACCCCGGTGGCAGGCCGATCTCCTCCTCGGCCTCACGCAGCGCGGTGTCTACCAGATCGCGATCTTCCGGATCGCGCCGGCCACCCGGGAAGGCGACCTCGCCACCGTGGGTCGACAAACCGCTGGCGCGCAGGGTCAGCACCAGCTCAGGTTCATCACTGCGGGTAATCGGGACCAGCACCGCCGCCTCGGGGAAGCTGCGCTCGGTCTCCAGAGGGTGCGGGCTGTAGCCGCGCACGCGATGGAGCAACTCGTCCAGCATGGGCATACTCGGAGTCTTGTTTTGCCAGGCATCATGGCATGAAAGCAGCCGGCCGCCCAACCCCGAGGAAAGGGCCGAGCGGCCTGTAAAGCAGGCTTGCCGGTCATCGCACCGGCCGCCAAGATAGCGCCAGAACCAAGAGGAGCGGGCATGAAATTCTGCAATCAGTGCGGCAACCCCGTCACCCGCATGATCCCGACCGGCGACAACCGCATGCGCCATGTCTGCGGTCACTGCGCCACCGTGCATTACGAAAACCCGCGTATCGTTGCCGGCTGCCTGCCCATATGGCATGACCAGGTGCTGCTCTGCCGCCGCGCCATCGAGCCACGTCGGGGCTACTGGACATTGCCTGCCGGCTTCATGGAAAACGGCGAGACCATCGAACAGGCCGCCGCCCGTGAAACCCTCGAAGAAGCCTGCGCGCGTGTACGCGACCTCAGCCTCTACACCCTGTTCGACCTGCCGCATATCAGCCAGGTGTACATGATGTTTCGCGCCGAACTGGTGGATCTGGATTTCGCTGTTGGCGAGGAAAGCCTGGAAGTACGCCTGTTCGAGGAATCGCAGATCCCCTGGTCAGAGCTGGCTTTCCCGACCATAGGCCGTACCTTAGAATGCTTCTTCGCCGACCGTCGGCAGAATTCCTTCCCGGTACGCAATGAGCCACTCGAAGCGTTGCGTGCCCATTACACACCCCGTTGACCCTTGCGGACGATCCCCGATGCGCTGGTTGTTGCCCCTGCTCTGCCTGACTCTCAGCTTCAACGCCCTGGCCAGCACTACGCCAGCGACCGGCAGCCGCACCGTGGACAAGGTGCTGGTGCTCAAGTCCGAACGCAAACTGCACCTGCAGCAACGCGGCGAAACCATCAAGTCCTACCGCATTTCCCTGGGCAAACAGCCCGATGGCGCCAAGCAGCGTGAAGGCGACCTACGCACACCGGAAGGCTTCTACTGGATCGACTGGCGCAAGCCGAGCGACAAGTACCAGCTGTCGCTGCACATCTCCTACCCCAACGCCCGCGACCTGGCCAAGGCCAAGGAAGCCGGCGTACCGCCAGGCAGCATGATCATGATTCACGGCACGCCGCTGGACGAGGAGTACCCGGAGTGGTTCTTCCATACGCTGGACTGGACCGAAGGCTGCATCGCCATGAAGAACGACGACATGCGCGAGGTCTGGAGCCTGGTCAAGGATGGCACGCTGATCGAAATCAGGCCCTAGCTGCCTACCAGCGAATATTGCGTGCCAGACGCGTGTCGCCCGGTGTCAGCCACTGGGCACTGACCAGCACAGGATAGATCGCCGCCCCTGCCTCGACGGTGCCCTCCAGCTTCGCCCGCCGGCCAAGAATGTCCGCCTCCAGTTCGGCCTGGTGCTGGTCGGCCAGCTGCAGCTTCGCCAACAGTTTCATACCGGCTGAACAGTCCAGCTGCAAGGCGGCCTGGCCCAGCGGCAGTTGCCAGGGTGCCTGCAACTCGAGCGAGGTTACGCTCACCTGCCCTTGCGCTCGCCGGCACTGAGTGGCGCTACCGTGCAATGCAATACGCCCCTGCCAGTGCCCGGCCAACCGGTAGCTGCCGGCTTGGCCGGCATAGCGTTCACCGGGTTGCACCAGCACCTGCCAGTCCCAGGGCCAGCCCTGCATGCGCAGATCCCAGCGCTGCCCCTGCCAGCCCCCGCTGAAGTCTGCCCGCAGGCGCCAGGGCTGCAGGTGCCAAGCCGGGCGGTCGATCTCGGCGAGCCGCTCGGCCTGGCCGTGCCAGAGGCTGCCACTCAAGCCCGTCACAGGTAGCGCCAGGGGCTCGGCCAGCCAGCGCGCCGGCCACTGGCTGAGCAAGGTGAGCAGGAAAACCAGCGCACACCAGGCAGCACGTCGCTTCATGGGCTGATCACCACTTCGAAGCCGAGATCGGATTCACCCCGCTGCAGATTCCAGCCAAGAGGCTTGGCCCCTTCGCCGCGAATGTGCAGCAACCAGTCGTGCAGGTGTCGCTCATCGCTCACCCTGCCCGTCAGCAGCCAATTGCCCTCGCGCACCTCGGCCAGTTCGATGCTGAGCCGGCCCTGCTCGGCGGATTGGCGCAACTGCTCGATGGCAAGCGGCGCGCGAACCTGCAGAGCCGCCGCCGACGTGGCCAGGCTGCGCCACTGTTGCAGCGTCTGCCAGCGGGCCAGTACTTCACGCCCGGCCAGGATAGCCAACAGCACGCCGATGCAGCCCAGCGCCAGCCACTGCCGCATGCGCGGCGACAAGATGAAGGTCATGGGCCGGCCTCTAGGTCGAAGGATATGTTCAGGTTGCCAGGCTGCTGCTCGACTCGGGCCACCGCCCCCACCTCGTCGGCGAACGCCTGCCAGGGAGCTGCGCCATCGCCGTCGCCGTTCAATCGCAGGCGCCAACTGCGTCCGTCGTAAGCCACGCTGTCAAGCTGCCAGTCAGCCTGCTGCGACAACCACTGGCTGACACGCGCCTGCAACTGCTCTACCTGACGCAGGCGCAGGCGCTGCTCGTCCGCTTCCTCACGCAGACGCCTGAGGTGCTGGGTAGCCTGGGGCAGAAGCTCGGCAGCGCCGGTCACCGCCCACACCTGCTGCTGGTACTGCGCCTGCTGGCGCCATTGCTGGCTTGCCCAGATCCCGCCCCAGAGCATGGTCAGGGCCAGGCAGGCCGCGGGCAGGCGCCAGTCCAGCCGCAGCCCGGAGGCGAGCCTGCGGCGCTTGCCGGTCTGGAGGTCGAAGGTGCCGGGCAGGTTGTCGAGTGGCGGAAGTTGGTCCGGCCAGGGGCCGTCAGTTTGCACCACTGCGCCCGCGTATCCACCGGCCTCTGGCGGCTCACCCAGCGTCTCGGGCCAGGCCAGCCAGAACTGCTGTCCCGCGGCCGAGGCACGCTTGTACAGCTGCAGCCCGGGCTCACGTTGCCAGCCCAGCACTTGCGAGGGTTCTGCCCGTGGCAGCAGTTGCAGCTCGGCCCAGCAGCGCTCGGGTTGAAGGCCCCAGGCCTGGCAGCACGCCGACCAGCGCTGCAGCCGCTGCGCATCGACGCAGACCAGTTCCAGCCAGCCGGGCTGTCGGGCGATGCAGCCGATCGATACCTGCTCGGCGGGCTGCAGCAGGCGGTCTTCGAGCAACAGCGGCCATTCGTGACGCTTCAGCCCCGGTGGTGCCTGCAGGTGAAAGTGACTGCAGACCTCCGCCGGGATCAGCAGCGCCACACGAGCTTTGGCCATTGCCGGCGGCTCGCCGCTGCCCGACGCGCGGACCCGACCGCCCTCCACGCGGGCCCACTGCCACGACTCAGCCTCTGCCGAGGGCCGCAGCAGCAGCCAGGGACGCAGGTTGCGCCGCCAGCGTTCAGGCTTCATAGACGCCCCCAGGGCAGGGCGAAGGTGCATACATACGGTGCTCCATCACGTTGGAAAGTCAGGCGTACGCCGCGGTCAGGCCGCAGCAGGTCAGGGGACGGCGCGGCCACCCAGCGTCCTTCCTGGCGAAAGCTCAGCTGCACGGCGTCCACACCCGACAATTGCTCGCGGGCGACCCAGCGCGCCTGGTCAGGGGCGTACAGATCGTTACTGGTAAACACGCCCAGGCGCTGGTTACGGGCGTCGAAGCGCAGCCGCTGACGCTGCAGGCGCGAGGTGCCGGCCTCTCCCGCCCAGGCATCGAGGGTCACCCACTGCAACTGAGCTTGCCCCTCGTGCCAGTCCAGCCAGCGGGCCTCCAGCGGCATCCTCCGCTCATACAGCTGGCGCAGCACCAGGGTGTCGAAACGTCGTTCCAGCGCCAGGCAGAAATCCAGCACGGCGCTGCCTTGCCCGCTGTCCTGCAGGCGCTCGCGAACGCTGCTCCAGCCGCTGACCAGTGCCGCGAGCAGCACGCCGAGCATGGCGGTAAGCGCCAGCGCGACCAACAGTTCGATCAGGGTCAGGCCCTGTTGCCCGGTTCTCATGGGCGCACCAGAAACACCAGGTACTGGCCCATCGATGCGCGTCCGTCCCGGTCGGCGAACAAACTCAGATCGCCCCGGCGCAGCCGGTTCACGCCAGTGCCCTGCAGCTGCAGGCGCCAGTGGCAGTTGACCAGCCCCTGGCGAAGCACGCCAGCCGCCGAGGAGCCTGTCGGCCAGAAACGTTCCACGGCAAAACGCGCCTCCAGTTCCCTGGCGCACAACAACCCCGCCTGGTGCTGCTGCACGCTCTGCTGCACCGCCAGGCGCTGACGCAGCGCCTGGCTGCTGATGACGGCGAGCAAGGCGGCAATACCGAGGGCCACCGTCACCTCCAGCAGGGTGAAACCGCGCTGGCGCCTCATGGCTGCAACGTCCGCTGCAGCCGCCCCTGGGCATCCCAGCGCCAGACCTCGACGCCACCGGGCCAGCTCCAGCGCAGCGCGTCACTACGCACCAGACCGGTGGCCGAGACCACCAGACGCGGCTCGTCGCTGGCCGGCCAGTCCGGGCGCAACTCCCTGGGCCAGTCGCCCAGGGCCACCGGCTCGACCTGCCAGGCCGGCTGGCTGTCGCCCTCGACCTGGCGCACGAACTCCGGTCGTTCGCCCGTCCAGCGCAAGCCCTGCACCTGCCCTGCATGCACGGCCAGCCCGGCCTGGCTGCGCGCGGCCGCGGCAAGTCGCTCCAGGGCCTGGCGCGCAGCGCTCTGCTCGCCGTCCAGCCAGGCCACGGCGAGGCTGGTCAGCAGGCCGGCGATGAACAGCACCACCAGCAATTCGAGCAGACTGAACCCGCGCTCGCGCACCGCTTACAGGTCCCAGTTGCCCAGGTCTGCATCCATCCCTTCGCCACCTTCGAGGCCGTCCGCACCCAGGGAAAAGACATCGAAACGGCCATGCTCACCGGGGCTACGGTACTGATATGGCGCGCCCCAGGGGTCCGCGGGCAGGCGGCGGATATAACCATCATCCCGCCAGGCGCGTGGCAGCGGCTCGACAACAGGTTTGCTGATCAGCGCAGCCAGGCCCTGCTCGCTGCTGGGAAAGCGCAGATTGTCCAGGCGATACATGTCCAGCGCCTGCTCCAGACTCGAGAGATCGGCCATCACCTTCTGCTTCACGGCCTTGTCCTGGCTGCCCAGCACGCTGGGGGCGACCACGGCGACGAGCAGGCCCATGATGAAGATCACCACCATGATTTCCATGAGCGTGAAGCCGCGCTGGTGGTTTCGCTTGTCGTGCATGACAGTTCTCCTCTTCATAGTGTCAGACCCTGGTTGAGTTGAAGGATCGGTAGCAGTACGGCCAGGACGATGAACAGCACCACCGCGCCCATGAGCAGAATCATCAGCGGCTCGAACAGCGCCATGGCGGTGTCCACCTGACGGGCAAAACCGCGCTCCTGGTTATCGGCAACCCGTTCGAGCATGTCCGGCAGCGTGCCGCTGGCCTCGCCACTGGCGACCATGTTCAGCAGCAGCGGCGGAAAATGCCCGCTGGCCTCCAGAGCACGGTGCAGGCTCACGCCCCCGCGCACTTCATGGGTGACGCGTTCCAGGGCCAGGCGGATGCGCCGGTTGTCGACCGTGGCAGCGGCGACCTGCAGGGCCTCCAGCAGGGGCACGCCACTGCCGACGAGAATCGCCAGGCTGCGTGACAGGCGCGCGCTTTCCAGCCCCTGCAACAGCCCCCCGAGGCGCGGCAGGCGCAGCAGCAGATCGTCTCGACGCAGACACCACTGCGGCTTGCGCAGAAGCCAACCGGCCACCAGCGCCAGCACGACGCCCAGGCCCAGCAGCCACGGACCACAAACCAGCAGGGCGTTGCTGATGCCGATCAGCAGCGACGTGATCCACGGCAGGCTTTGCCCGGCATGGGCGAACTGCTCGGTGAGGCGCGGCACGACGAAGGTCATCAGGCCGATCACCACTACGAGCGATACGCCCATCAGCACGCAGGGATAGATGAGCGCGGTGCGCGCCTTGTGCCGCTGGCGCTGGCTCTGCTCCAGGTGCTCGGCCAACCGTTCCAGCACCGGCGCAAGGCGCCCGGAGCGCTCGCCGGCCTCCACCAACGCGCAGTACAGCGGTGAAAAGACGCCGCCCTGGCGCGCCAGGCTGCGCGCCAGGCCCAGGCCCTCGGCGAGGCTGCCACTGACCGCCACCAGCAGGTTGCGCAGCGCCGGCTGCACCAGTTGCCGCTGCAGCGTGGCCAGGGCGTCGACCAAGGGAATCCCCGCGCCGGTCAGGGTCGCCAGCTGCCGGGTCAGCTCGCACAACTGGGCACGGTCGACGCGCTGGCGCCGTGCCGGCTGGCGATCGTTCTCATGCCGTTGCAGATCGCGGGCGAACAGCCCCTGCTCGCGCAGCAACTGGCGCGCATGGCGCTCGCTCTCGGCCTGCAGGCTGGCCTTGTGGCTGCGTCCGGCCAAATCGACGGCCTGATAGCGATAGGTCGGCATGGCTCAGCCCTGCACCGCTCGCAGGATTTCGGCAAGGCTGGTCTGCCCTGCCGCCACGCTGGCTGCCGCCATGCCTGACAGGCTCTGCCGACGACCTTGCAGGTACTGCTGCATGGCCACTTCACTCGCGCCGTCGTACAACAGGGCAATCAGCTCGGCATCCAGCTCGACGAATTCGTAGAGACCCAGACGCCCCTGGTAGCCCGTGCCGCGGCACTGTTCGCAGCCGCGCGGGTGATAGCTGTGCTGCAGATCACTCAGTTCCGGCAGCAGCGCCTGCTCCGCTGGCTGCAGCGGGCGGCGCTCGGCGCAATGGCAAAGGCGCCGCACCAGACGCTGGGCCAGCACTCCGCGCAGGCAGGAGGCGATCAGAAAGGGCTCGATGCCCATGTCGCGCAAGCGCGTCACCGCACCCACGGCACTGTTGGTGTGCAGAGTAGAAAGCACCAGGTGGCCGGTAAGGCTGGCCTGCACGGCAATCTGCGCGGTCTCGCGGTCACGGATTTCGCCAAGCATGATCACGTCCGGATCCTGGCGCAGGATGGCACGCAGGCCGCTGGCGAAGGTCAGGCCGGCACGTGGGTTGATCGCCGTCTGGCCGATGCCGGCGATGGCGTATTCCACCGGGTCTTCGACCGTGAGGATATTGCGACTGCCATCGTTGAGACTATTAAGGCAGGCGTACAGCGTGGTGGTCTTGCCCGAGCCGGTGGGCCCGGTGGACAGGACGATGCCATTGGGCCGCGCCAGGCAACCGCGCAGCCCCTGGGCAACGGCCGAGGGCATGCCCAGGTTGTCCAGCGCCAGCAGGCTCGCCTGTTTGTCCAGCACCCGCATCACCACCCGCTCGCCATGGATGCCCGGCAGAGTGGAAACGCGCACATCGACTTCGCGCCCGGCGGCCCGCAGGGTGATGCGGCCATCCTGCGGCTGGCGTTTCTCGGCGATGTCCAGGCGCGCCATGACCTTGATCCGCGACACCAGCATGGCCGACAGGGCGCGCGGCGGCCGCAGCACTTCCTGCAGATGACCGTCGACACGCAGGCGCACCACCAGGCTCTGCTCGAAGGTCTCGATGTGGATATCCGATGCCTGACGCTGCAGGGCCTGAGCAAAGAGGCCGTTGATGAGGCGAATCACCGGCGCCTCGTCATCGCTTTCCAGCAGGTCCTCGATACGCGGCATCTCGCTCATCAGGCTGTCCAGGTCGACCTGCTCGCCAATGCCTTCGATCAGCGCCTCGGCTGCGCCTTCGCCGGCCTGGTACAAACCGCCCAGGCGCTCATCGAAGGCGGCCCGCGACAACTGGCACACCGACGCGGGCCGCCCCTGCACGCGCAGCAGCTCCTGCAACTGGGCGCTGTCGGCGTCCTCGCGCAGCCATAGCTGCCAGCCGGCGTCCCCCGGCACCACGGCCAGGCCGGCCTGGCGCGCCAGCCGGTAGGGCAAGAGCTGCATCACCAGGCGCCCTCACCAAGACGTGCGCGGCTCGCCGGGAACAGGCGCTGCAAGCTGTCGGCATCGTCCAGCGAAGACAGCGGCAACCCGGTTTCGCGTCGCAGCCCCTGGTACTTGTCGGTGCTGTAGGCCGCGATGCTGGCGTCGTCACGCAGGATGCGCGGGCGGATGAACACCATCAGGTTCTGCTTAACACCCGACTGCCCGTTGGAGCGGAACAGATGGCCCAGACCGGGGATATCGCCCAGCAGCGGGACCTTCTGCGCGTTGCTGGTCACTTCATCGCTGATCAGGCCGCCGAGGATGATCAGGCCGTTGTCCTCGACCATCACCTTGGTCTTGATCTCGCGCTTGTTGGTGATCACATCACTGGCGGAGGCGTTGTCGGCCAGCGAGGAAACCTCCTGCACGATGTCCAGGCGCACGCTGTTGTCGACGTTGATCTGCGGCCTGATGCGCAGCTTCACCCCGACTTCGCGACGCTCGATGGTCTGATAGGGATTGGCGTTGTTCTGGGTCACCGAGCCGGTAACGAAGGGCACTTCCTGCCCCACCAGAATCGATGCCTCGGCGTTATCCAGCGTCAGCAGCGTCGGCGTCGACAGCAGGTTGAAGCCGCTGTTGCTCTTGAGCGCGTTGACCAGCACGGCGAAGTTGAAGCCACCGCCGAAATGCCCCAGCCCGGCCGTGACGCCATTGACGCCCGACAGCAGCTTACTGAGCGCCTTGTTGTCGCCGCTGGCGACGGCACCGGCGATGGCCGAGATGTTCGCCCCGCCAGCGCCGAAGTTGACCACCCCGGCACCGAACTTTTCATCGGCGAACAGCCACTGCACGCCAAGCTCTTCGGCCCGCGAGTCGGAGACCTCGGCGATGATCGCCTCGACCACCACCTGGGCGCGGCGGATATCCAGTTGCTCGACGATGGCGCGATAGGTCGCCAGCTCGCTGTCCGGGCCGACCATGACCACGGCGTTGGTGCCCTCCTCGTATTCCAGGCGCACTCCCGAGTCACTGACGGGCAGGCGCGCGACCGTCTCCTCCTGGCCCGCCCCTGCGGCAGCAGCGGCCTCCTGGCTGAGCCCACGCAATACCTTGACCACCTCGGCGGCATTGGCGTGGCGCAGGTAGATGACCTGGGTATTGGAATTTTTGGTCTGCCCGGCAGGACGATCGAGTTGCGCCAGCAGTGCCCTCACCCGCTCCCGGCCGCTGGCGCTGCCGCGCACCAGCAGCGCGTTGCTGCGCGGATCGGCAACCACCTGGACATCGTCGTTGCCCTTCTCACGCGCCAGCAGACGGGTGACGAGCTGGCTGGTATCGGCGGCGCTGGCATGCTGCAGCGGCAGCACCTGCAGCGGTTCGTCGCTGACCTGATCGAGTTCGGCCAGCAGGCTGTCGATGCGCTCGAGATTGCTGCGCCAGTCGGTCACCACCAGCAGGTTCGCCGCCGGATAAGGCGTGATGACCCCGACGCGTGCATCGATCAGTGGTTTGAGAATGCCCAGCAACTGTTCGCTGGCTGCGTTGCGCACGCTGAACACACGGGTGGCGATGCCGTCGCCGCCGGCCTTGCGCTCGCCGCTCTCCACCGGCACCGGCTCCAGGCGCGCCGCCTGATCGGGCACGATCTTCACACTGCCGTTGGGCAGGTTGACGGCGGCAAAGCCCTGCGCCCGCAACTGCGCCAGGAAGATATCGTAGATGGCCTCGCTGTCGTGCCGCTCCACGGTGCGTACCGTGACCTTGCCCTTGACCCGGGGATCGACGATGAAAGTGGTACCGGTGATCTGCGACACGCTGTCGATGAACTCGCCCAGCTCGGTATCGACGAAATTCACCTCGTACAGCGGCGACTCGGCAACCGGCAGATCCAGCACCTCATCGGCCATGGCCAGTGGTGACAGCAGGCCCGCCAGGCCGATCAGGCAATAGCGCACGCTCATTTCTTATCCTTGCCGCTTGAAGCCGGTCACGGTGGGCCGTGGCGGCCAGGGCAGACGCTCGCGTCGCCCCTGGTTATCGAGGATCAGGCCCTCGTCATCGATGTCCTGCAGCACGATGCCGGGCGCCAGCGCCTGACCGCGGCTGTAGCTGCGCACCTGCTGGCCATAACGCAGCACCACCACCGTGGCGCTCGCCGGCCAGGCGCGCAGACCGCCGACGTATTCCACGGGCAGGCGCGTCAGCGGCAGGCCATCGGACTGTGCGGCCTGCCAGTGTCCGACCAGCAGGCCAGGCATCGCTTGCAGATCGCTTGGCCCGGCGCTGGCCGGCATGGGTTCATGGGCCAGCTGCAACACGCACTGGGCCGCCAGCCAGGCGGCCAGCGTCAGCCAGCAGAAACGAAGCGCGCGCTGCACTCGATTCACGAGAGTCGCTCGCGCGGGTGCCAGCCCGGATGCCCCTGCACGTAGCGCATGCTGGGCAGATGCAGCGCCGGCAACTGCCAGCCTTCTGGCTGCTGCACCAGCCAGTTTTCGACGCGCTGCCAGAGCGGTTCCCCGGCATTGGCCTGGTGCTGCAGGCCGAAGGTGCGGCACAAACCGGTGGGCGGCGCCAGGCCAGCCACGCGCCTGCCGCTCGGGCTGTAGCTGAGTTGCCAGCTCTGCCCCAGCAGGCGCGGCAGATCCTGGCTGTTGTCGAGTAGCAACGGGTCGCCGAACAGTTGCTCGGCAGCACTTTCCAGCACCTGTTCCAGGCGATCGCCGGGCACGTCGAGCACCGGCGCCGAATAGCCACCTGTCAGGTTGATCAGGTGTTCGCGGGTGATGGTCTGCCCGCGCGCCAGGGGGCTGTCGTAGCGCAGCCCGGGCAAAAGCACCGGGATCTGCTCGTCGCCGCGCAGGGCCTGGTAGAGCAAGCGATCCCAGGAGCCTGCGCGCGTATCGCGGCGCCAGAGCGCCTCCGGAGCCCGTGCCAGCGGCTGGTCCAGCCAGGCGGCGTGCCCGGCGCGCTGTTGGTCGAGGGTGAGCTGCAGGCTCTGCATCTCACTGCGCGCAGCCGCGGACAGGCCGCGCTCGAAGGCCGGATGGAACTGCGCGCTGAACTGCCAACGTCCGCCCTGTTGCCGACAGTTGATATGAAAGGCACCGCTGGCCCGACAACCGGCGAAGATCACCGGCACCTGACGCCCTCCGGCCTGCCAGACCGGGACCGGCGCCGGCCAGAAATCCTGCCCGCGCGCGCACAGCAGCAAGTCGACCCCGGGCATGCGCTCGGCCAGCCACAGGCCGGGGCCGGTGCCGACATCCGCCAGCGCCACCACCAGGTCGGCTTCGCCGCGCGCAGCCTCGATAACGGGTAGCAGCGACTGGTACCACTGTTTCAGCGACGCCTGCTGATCCTGCGCATAGGGATCGGTGATGCCGACGATGGCGATCCTCACGCCGGCCCTGCGCAGCACCGTGTAAGGCTGCACGCCGAGCGACTCGGCCTGGTCGGCCGCGAGACCGGCCCCCAGTACCGGGCGCTCGAAGCGGCGATACAGCGAAGCGCCACTCTGTGGCCAGAGCACGCGTTCGTCGCTGCTGACGCGCACCTCGGAACCTAGTAACTGGCTGCCCTGCAACCCGCTTTCGCCCTGCGTCAGGTAGGCCAGGCCACTGCCGTTCCAGCATTGGCCGTTTTCCAAGGTCAGGCAGTTTTCCCGGCCCAGACGCTGGCGCAGATCGACCAGCAGGGCGCCGAGCACGGCATAGCCGCCCGTGGTGGCCTGCGCGCCCAGCCGGGCATCGAGCAAGGCATCGAGTTCAGCCTGTCCCTGACGGGCACTGGCGCCGCTGATCCAAGGTGCACGCCCCAGATGCGAAACCGGCCCCAGGCGCGTCGCCGGTACCACCGGCTGACCTGGCAGGCGTGCATCCAGCGTGTCGGCCACATAAAGCAGATTCAGCCCCGGCGCCGAATCGCCGGCATGAGTCGCCAGGCCAGAACAGGCGCTGAGCAAGGGCGCCATCGCCAGCATGCCGATCCCGCCCAGTACCTCACGCCTAGCCATGTCCACCATCGTAATGCTCGCCTGCCTTGATCAGATGTCGGGGCGCGATACTGGGCAGCTTGCATGACAGTTTAATGGCAGTTAATCGACAGGAATTTTTCGAAACCGTCAGAAAAGTCTTTGTAAATCAGCCAGGTGGCAGTAACCAAGTGTTCAATTTCCGTTAACGGAACTGCCAAGGAATCATCACAAACGGTCATTACAGTCCCGGTTTCCTCAAGCCGTTTCACTAGAAAAAGGACATGACCTGATGAGTCGAGATACCGGCGACAACCTTGACCGCAACCTCAGTGGCAACCGCCCCATGGCTGCAGTCATGGATGCCTACCTGAGCCGCCGCAGCGTAATGCGCGGCACTCTGGGAGCCGCGATTGCCATGATCGCGGGCACCGGCCTCACCGGCTGCTTCGACAGCGGCGGCAGCAGCAATAACAGCAGCGACAACTCTCCCGATACGCCTGCCGAGCCGAAACTGGCTCTGGGCTTCGCATCCATCGCCGGCTCGCGTACCGATGCTTGCGTCGTGGCCGCTGGCTACAGCGCCCATGTCCTGGCGCCCTGGGGTACTCCGTTCAACAGCAACGGCGGCACCTGGATGAATGACGGCAGCAACAGCGCCGATGAGCAGGCCAACTCGGCAGGCATGCACCATGACGGCATGCACTTCTTCCCGATCAACGGCAGCTCCGAAGATGGCCTGCTGGCGATCAACTACGAATACATCGATGAAGACGCCCTGCACCCCAACGGCCAGACCGACGATGCCTCCGGCAATCGCCCGGCCGAGGAAGTACGCAAGGAAATCAACGCCCATGGCGCTGGCGTACTGCACATCCGCAAGGTCAATGGCCGCTGGCAGGTCGTCGACAACGATCCGCTGAACCGCCGCTTCACCACTGCCACCGTGATGGACATCGCCGGCCCGCTGCGCGGCACCGATCACGTCAAGACCAAGTTCTCGGTCGACGGCACCGAAACCCGCGGCACCAACAACAACTGCGGCAACGGCTACACCCCGTGGGGCACGTACCTGACCTGTGAAGAGAACTGGCCGTCGGTGTTCATCAACACCACCGGCTCGGTGCCCGTCGACCAGCAGCGCATCGGTGTCAGCACCCGCCAAGGACGCTATCGCTGGGAAACCGCCGCTGGCGACCCAAGCGAGCAGAACGAAGAGTTCGCCCGTTTCAACCTGGAGCCTTACGGCGCCAGCGCCACCGACGACTACCGCAACGAAGCCAGCACCTATGGCTACATCGTCGAGATCGATCCTTACTCGGCCACCAGCCGTGCGGTGAAGCGCACCGCGCTTGGCCGTATCCGTCACGAAGGCTGCTGGCCAGGCCTGGCAGTGGCCGGCAAGCCAATCGTGTTCTACACTGGTGACGACTCGAACAACGAGTACCTGTACAAGTTCGTCTCCGACGCCCTGTGGGATGAAGCCGACGCCAACCCCAGCGATCGCCTCGCCACCGGCGCCAAGTACATGGATAGCGGCACCCTCTACGTTGCCCGCTTCGACGAAGACGGCAAGGGCGTGTGGCTGCCGCTGACCGTGAACAGCCCCACCCTGGACAACAGCACCCTGGGGGCCAAGTTCACCGACCTGCCGGGCATCATCCTTAACACCCGCGGCGCAGCCGATGCGCTAGGCGCCACGCCGATGGACCGCCCGGAGTGGACGGCCGTCAACCCGCTCAACGGTGACGTGTACCTGACCCTGACCAACAACAACAGCCGTCCGGTCGCCAACCCGGCCAACCCACGCATCAACAACCGCCACGGCCACATCATCCGCTGGCACGACAACGACGACCACACCAGCTTCGAGTGGGACATCTTCGTGTTCGGCGCCAACGCTGCCGGTACCGCCGACATCAACCGCTCCGGCCTGACCGAACTCAACCAGTTCGCCAGCCCTGACGGCATGAGCTTCGACAGCCGCGGCATCCTGTGGATCCAGACCGACAATGGCGAATCCACCCTTACCAGCTACACCAACGACCAGATGCTTGCGGTCATCCCCACCAACCTCGTCGACAGCAATGGCGACCAGGTGCCGGTCAACGCCCAGAACCAGGCCGACCTGCGTCGCTTCTTCGTCGGTCCCAATGGCTGCGAAGTGACGGGTATCGCCTTCACGCCGGACAACAAGACGATGTTCATCAACATCCAGCACCCGGGCAACTGGCCGTACTCGGATGACGCAACCGAAGCCACGCCATCCGCCACCACAGTGCGTCCACGCGCTGCCACGGTGGTCATCCAGCGCGATGACGGTGGTGAAATCGGCGTCTGACGTCAGGCATGCAAAAACAACGGCCCGGGACTTCCCGGGCCGTTTCTTTTTACCTGTGCGATCAAGTGGCGCGCCGCTGCGCCAATACCTTCTACCAGGGCCGTACTTCGCGGGTAATCACTCTGACACGCTGCACCGGCACTTGCGCATGCCACTGCACCACGCCCTCGGCCTGCACCTGGAACTGGCTGCGCATGATCTGCCCGTCCTGCTCGAAGCTCATCTGCAGGAGGAAATTGCCACTGTTGAGCAGCAACCCTTCGCTCAGGCGTTCGAAAGTCTGATCGTCCACCGCCCCCAGCGCCTGACGCAATGCGGATGCATCAGGATAGCCGCCGGCGGGTCGGCCACTGAGGATCCGGCTCAGCAGCGAGCGGGGAAACGCACCCTCGTAAAGCGCGTCGAGCAGCGGCAGGTGCGCCTGGGTCAGCGAGTTGGCATTGAGCCGCCACCCGCTCGTCTGCGGCAAGGCGCAGAGCTGTGGGTAGTGCGTATGCGCGATACCCTGCTCGGCCAGCAGGACATTCAGCTCGCTCATGTCCACCATCGGCTGATCGGCCGCCAGATGCGGTGGTGAGCGACGCAGATAATGATCACTCTCCGCGCCCTGCAGGCGACTCTGGCTGTCCGCATCGATCCAGTCACTCAGACGATCCACCAGCCGCTCGGCCGCCATGTCATCACCGAGTAGGTACTTGAGCTGGCGCTCAGCGCGCTGCGCCTCTTCGCCGACCAGCGCATTGACGTTGAAACAGGTGTGCAGATCGCGAATGCGCAGGCTCGCCGAACCGTCGGCCAGACCGTAGCTTAGTGGCTGCCCACGCAGCGCCTGCCAGAACAGCGGGCTCAGCCGCCAGGTTGCGTCCCGGAGCGCCTGCTCGGCAAAGGCCAGACCTGCCACCTCCATCGCCCGCGCCTGCACGCGCTGCTGCTGCAGGCGCACCGCATCGACCTGGCGGCGGCCGTCCTGGACCATCCAGGTCAGGCCACCCGCCAGCATCGCCAGAACCACCAGCACCATCAGCAGGGCCGCACCTCGCTGCCTTTGACCAACCATCTTCAGCGCCTTGTAGAGAAAGCCGCCAGTCAACACCGCCGATGTTTCAGGCGCATGGCAGCCACTGCCGTC
Source organism: Pseudomonas sp. Marseille-Q0931 (assembly GCF_940789645.1). Classification (NCBI taxonomy): domain Bacteria; kingdom Pseudomonadati; phylum Pseudomonadota; class Gammaproteobacteria; order Pseudomonadales; family Pseudomonadaceae; genus Pseudomonas; species Pseudomonas sp. Marseille-Q0931. The sequence continues at coordinate 337,279 of NZ_CALNWT010000003.1, forward strand.
GGCGATCGCCACGTCACTTTCGCGTCACAAAGCGCAGGCAGGATTAGGCCTTCAATTTCATGAGCTTGGAGATTTCCATGGGTGGCATCGGTATCTGGCAACTGGTCATCGTGCTGTTGATCGTGTTCCTGTTGTTCGGCAGCAAACGGCTCAAGAGCCTGGGCGGAGACCTGGGCGAAACCATCCAGGGCTTCCGCAAATCCATGGCCACCTCCGATACCGGCGAGCAGGCCACGGCGCAGGTCCAGCAGCACGCGCCCGCGCAGGCTGAGGCCACCACCCAACCCCAGGCACACGCGGATCGTCACGCCTGATGTTCGAGATCGGCTTCACCGAAATGCTGCTGGTCGGCGTCGTGGCGCTGCTGGTACTTGGCCCGCACCGTCTGCCCGCCGCAGCCCGTACCCTCGGCCGCGGCCTGGGCCAGGCCAAGCGCGCCATGGGCATGCTGCGCGACCAGTTCGAGAAGGAGCTCAACGCCGAGGCGCTGAACAAGGAATTCGATGCAGCCCCTCTGCGCCAGCTCGAACAGGACCTGCGGCGCAGCGTGAGCCTGCAACCACCAACCGGTAACGACATTGCCAAAACGGAAAATCTGGAGCGCGCCTCATGAGCGAGATGCCCCTGACGGCCCACCTGGGCGAATTGCGTAGACGTCTGCTGCGCAGCCTGCTGGCGATAATCCTGGTATTCGCCTGCCTGTTTCCCTTCGCCCAGACGCTCTATACCCTGGCATCGGAGCCGCTGCGCCGCTATCTGCCCGAAGGCGCAAGTATGATCGCCACCAGCGTCACGTCGCCCTTCCTGGCGCCGTTCAAGCTGACCATGATGCTCGCCCTGTTCATCGCCATGCCGCTGCTGTTGCACCAGGCCTGGGGCTTCGTTGCACCCGGTCTGTATCGGCGGGAAAAGCGCATCGCCGTGCCCCTGCTGGTTTCGAGCATCGTGCTGTTCTACAGCGGCATGGCCTTCGCGTTCTTCCTGGTGTTCCCGATGATGTTCGGCTTCCTCGCCAGCGTCACCCCCGCCGGTGTGGCGATGATGACCGACATCAGTCTCTACCTGGATTTCATCATGGCGCTGTTTCTGGCCTTCGGCCTGGCGTTCGAGATCCCGGTGGCCACTTTCCTCGTGGTCTGGGCTGGCCTTACCGATGTACAGACCCTGCGCCAGAGCCGGCCGTACGTGGTCGTCGGCTGCTTCCTGGCCGGCATGCTGCTGACACCACCGGACGTGTTCTCTCAGACCATGCTGGCGGTACCAATGTGGCTGCTGTTCGAACTTGGCTTGCTGACCTGTGCCACAGTGCAACGTCGCGCCGAACAAGACAGCGCTCAGGAACTGGTTGAACAACCATAAAGGGCATCAGGCCGCGGGCAGCGAAACTGCCTACGGCCTGATCGTCGGTCTCAGAACTGCATGTCGGATAGACGCCAAACGTCGAAGGCCGGCGTCTCGTAGGGGTGGCTCTTTTTCAGGGCCTTGACGGCATCGTGGATCAGCTCGTCGGCCACCACGAGTTCGACTTTCCACTCGGCAACCTGCTCCACTCGCCCTACCGTACCCAGGAACGGCTGGCTGCCTTCCAGTGCCCGGAACTGCCCTTGTCCCAGTGACTGCCAACAGCAACTGTCGTAGCGACCGATACGACCGCCACCAGCGGCAAAGACCGCTTTTTTCACCGGTTCAAGGTGACTTTCCGGTACGTAGAAGCACAGTTTGTACATCAAGTTCTCCGCAATTGGGTAACACGACAACAGGCACAACAATGACGTCAGAATGATGGCATTTTGCCTCAATTTGTTTCCGAGAACTCCATCAGGAAAGCAAAAAAAAGAGGAAATGTTCCGACGATTCCGTTTGGACTCGATCAGCTCGATAGCGTTCAGGAGAGGGGTCAGTCCCTGCCGAAAAAGCGCCGCCATTTGTCGCACAGAACGGGAGCCGGCGGGTTATGGCTGCCGTCGCAATAAGGCAGGCTTGCGGAGCGAGTGCAGCGGCACAACAGCAGGCGCTGCTCACGCTCAGGATGCAGGATCAGGGATTGGGCGCAGTCGGGCGGGCAGTTGGGCATCTCGGGGGAGTGGCCGCAGCGGCACAGGCGATGAGTCTCACCGGGCTTGACCAGGCGAACTTCGGGAAGGATCTGCTGGAAGTCATCGGCCATGGCTGGGCCCATGTAGCCCGGATGAAATCCGGGAAGGTATGACACGGATTCTCCCGGATTGCATCCGGGCTACGGCCTATTCCACGATCGGCTCCCTCTCCCATTTATGGGAGAGGGCTGGGGGAGAGGGTTTGGTGTTGGCTATAACCCCATCTCCCGCCCCGACGCTAATACTTACAAGCTCAAGCTGGATCGGAGCGCGGCCGCTTTCCCTCTCCCGCCCTTCGGGCACCCCGCTCCGCGCCCCGGCCTGATCGCTTCGCGATCAGGCGCTCATCGGCGCAGGAAGCGGTGCTTCCAAAGCGCGCCTCTTTGCCCCGCAAGCGGGAGAGGGTCATCAGAAGGCCGCTACGCGGCCGCTATCAGTTCACCCAGACGCGGGCGTTGCGGAACATGCGCATCCAGCCGCCGTCTTCCTGCCACTCGTCCGGGCGCCAGGAGTTCTGCACGGCGCGGAACACGCGCTCCGGGTGCGGCATCATGATGGTGACGCGGCCGTCGCGACTGGTAAGGCCGGTGATCCCGCGCGGCGAACCGTTGGGGTTGGCCGGGTAGGCTTCGGTGACCTTGCCGTAGTTGTCGACGTAACGCAGGGCCACGGTGCCGGACAGATCGGCCTCCAGCAACGCCTCCTCGCTTTCGAACTCGGCATGGCCTTCACCGTGGGCGATGGCGATCGGCATGCGCGAACCGGCCATGCCCTGCAGGAAGATCGAGGCCGACTCCTGGATCTGCACCATGGCCACGCGCGCCTCGAACTGCTCGGAACGGTTGCGCACGAAGTGCGGCCAGAACTCGGTGCCTGGGATCAGCTCGTGCAGGTTGCTCATCATCTGGCAGCCGTTGCACACACCGAGGGCAAAGCTGTCCTTGCGCTCGAAGAAGCCGGCGAAGGCATCACGCGCGCGGGTGTTGAACAGCACCGACTTGGCCCAGCCTTCGCCGGCGCCAAGCACGTCACCGTAGGAGAAGCCGCCGCAGGCCACCAGGCCCTTGAACTCTTCGAGGCTGACGCGGCCAGCCAAGATGTCACTCATATGCACGTCGATCGCCGAGAAACCGGCGCGGTCGAAGGCAGCCGCCATTTCCACCTGGCCGTTGACGCCCTGCTCGCGCAGGATCGCCACTTGCGGCCGCACGCCCTTCTTGATGTAGGGCGCGGCGATGTCCTGGTTGAAGTCGAAACCGAGCTTGACTGACAGACCGGGGTTGTCCTCCTCCAGCAGCAGATCGAACTCCTGGTCGGCACCCTGCGCGTTGTCACGCAGGCGTTGGATGCGATAGCTGGTCTCGGCCCACTGGCGCTGCAGCAGACGGCGCTCACCGGCGAATACCGGCTCACCGTTGAAACTGATGCTGACCTCGCCGTTATTGACGGCCTGGCCGATCACTGCCACGCAGTCGTCCAGACCGGCGGCGCTGAACTGCGCCAGCACTTCCGGGGTGGCGTCCTGGCGAACCTGGATCACCGCGCCCAGTTCCTCGTTGAACAGCACAGCCGGCAATTCTGCGGCTTCGTCAGCCAGCGCATCGAGGTTCAGCGACAGGCCGCAATGACCGGCAAAGGCCATTTCCAGCACGGTGGTCAGCAGGCCGCCGTCGGAGCGGTCGTGGTAAGCCAGCAGGTGGCCATCGGCGTTGAGGCCCTGGATCACGGCGAAGAAGGCCTTGAGGTCTTCGGCGTCGTCGAGGTCCGGCACCTGCTGGCCGATCTGCGCGTAGACCTGCGCCAGGATCGAGGCGCCCATGCGGTTCTGGCCGCGGCCGAGGTCGATCAGGATCAGGTCGGTCTCGCCCTTGTCCATGCGCAGTTGCGGGGTCAGGGTATTGCGGATGTCCTGCACCGGAGCGAAGCCGGAGATCACCAGAGACAGCGGCGCGGTCACGCTCTTGTCGACGCCCTCGTCCTGCCAACGGGTCTTCATGGACATGGAGTCCTTGCCCACCGGAATGGTGATGCCCAGCTGCGGGCACAGCTCCATGCCCACGGCCTTGACGGTGTCGTACAGGCGGGCGTCTTCACCCGGGTGGCCGGCAGCGGCCATCCAGTTGGCCGACAGTTTGATATCGGACAGCTTGCCGATGCGCGCCGCAGCCAGGTTGGTGATGGTCTCGCCGACGGCCATACGCCCGGATGCCGGGGCGTCGAGCAGCGCCAGCGGTGTGCGCTCGCCCATGGCCATGGCTTCACCGGTGTAGACGTCGAAGCTGGTGGCGGTAACGGCGCAGTCGGCCACCGGCACCTGCCACGGGCCGACCATCTGGTCGCGGGCTACCAGGCCGGTGATGGTGCGGTCGCCGATGGTGATCAGGAAGCTCTTGCTGGCCACGGCCGGATGACGCAGCACACGGCCCAGCGCTTCTTCGATATCGACACTGGCGGCGTTGAAGTCATCGCCCTGCTCCGCTTCGCGGCTGACGCTGCGGTGCATGCGCGGCGGCTTGCCCAGCAGCACTTCCAGCGGCATGTCCACCGGGGTGTTGCTGAAATGGCTGTCGGTGACGGTCAGGTGCGGCTCGGCAGTGGCTTCGCCGACTACGGCGAAGGGGCAGCGCTCGCGTTCGCAGATGGCCTGGAAGCGCTCGAAGTCGGCCGCATCGACCGAAAGCACGTAGCGCTCCTGCGACTCGTTGCACCAGATCTCGTGCGGGGCCATGCCCGGCTCGTCATTGGGCACCTTGCGCAATTCGAAGCGACCGCCACGGCCGCCGTCGTTGATCAGCTCCGGCAGGGCGTTGGAGATACCGCCTGCGCCGACGTCGTGGATGAACTTGATCGGGTTGGCATCGCCCAGCTGCCAGCAGCGGTCGATGACCTCCTGGCAGCGACGTTCCATTTCGGGGTTCTCGCGCTGCACCGAGGCGAAGTCCAGGTCGGCCGAGCTGGCACCTGTGGCCATCGACGAAGCGGCACCGCCGCCCAGGCCGATGAGCATGGCTGGGCCGCCGAGCACGATCAGCTTGGCGCCGACCGAGATCTCGCCCTTCTGCACGTGGTCTTCACGAATGTTGCCGAGACCGCCAGCGAGCATGATCGGCTTGTGGTAGCCGCGCACTTCTTCGCCACGCGGGCTGCTGACCGCCTGCTCGAAGGTACGGAAGTAGCCATTGAGCGCCGGGCGACCGAATTCGTTGTTGAACGCGGCGCCGCCCAGCGGGCCTTCGATCATGATGTCCAGCGCGCTGACGATGCGCTCGGGCTTGCCGTAGGGCTTTTCCCAGGGCTGGAGGAAATCGGGGATGTTCAGGTTGGAGACCGAGAAACCGGTCAGGCCGGCCTTGGGCTTGGCGCCACGACCGGTGGCGCCTTCGTCGCGAATCTCACCACCGGAGCCGGTGGACGCGCCGGGGAACGGGGCGATGGCGGTCGGGTGGTTGTGCGTCTCCACCTTCATCAGGATGTGCACCGGTTCCTGCACCGCGCCGTACTGGCGGGTTTCCGGGTTCGGGAAGAAACGCCCGGCGGTGTGCCCAACGATGACCGAGGCGTTGTCCTTGTAGGCGGACAGCACACCTTCGCTGTGCATCTGGTAGGTGTTCTTGATCATGCCGAACAGCGACTTGTCCTGGCTCTCGCCGTCGATGTCCCAGCTGGCATTGAAGATCTTGTGGCGGCAGTGCTCGGAGTTGGCCTGGGCGAACATCATCAGTTCGATGTCGTGCGGATTGCGTCCCAGGTCGTTGAAGCTCTTCACCAGGTAGTCGATTTCGTCCTCGGCCAGGGCCAGGCCCAGGTCCTGGTTGGCCTGTTCCAGCGCGGCGCGACCACCGCCGAGCACGTCCACGGCGGTCAGCGGCTTGGGCTGGGCGTGGCTGAACAGCGCGGCGGCGTCCTCGAGGGCGCTCAGCACCAGCTGGGTCATGCGGTCATGCAGCAGGGCGGCGACGGCGGCGCTGTCGCTCTCGCTCAGCTCGCCACTGACGTAATAGGCAATACCGCGCTCCAGGCGCTGGACCTTGGCCAGGCCACAGTTGCGGGCGATGTCGCTGGCCTTGCTCGACCAGGGCGAAATGGTGCCGAAACGCGGAATGGTCAGGAACAGCTTGCCGCTGGGCTCCTGCACCGGCACGCTCGGGCCGTACTTGAGCAGCCGCGCCAGCACTTGTTCTTCGTCGGCGTTGAGCACGCCCGTCACGTCGGCAAAATGCGCGAACTCGGCGTACAGCCCGGTCACGGCCGGCACCTTGCTGGTCAGTTGCTCAAGCAATTTGCCATGGCGGAAAGCGGAAAGGGCGGGAGCGCCGCGCAGAATCAACATCGTCGGAACAGCCTCTGGGAAGGGGTGTGCTGGAGGCCGGGCATTCTACCTTAAAGCGGCGGTCTGCGGCACCTGTAGCCAGGCGCTTTCAGGACGAACGCGCACTATCAGAGAAGCGCAGCGCTGTCGAGATATGGCGCCGCCTGCGCTTTGCGTATACTGCGCCGATGTTTGCACGACCTGCGATACGCATGCGTTGCGCCACAAGGCTGTTGGCGATTGGAACCCTCCTGATGCTTGCTGGCTGTGGCGAAGAAGCCCAACCCAGCGTACTCGAGCAGGCAAAGGCGGAGGGTGAGCTGCGCGTGGTCACTCGTAACAGCCCCGCCACCTACTTCCAGGACCGCAACGGCGCGACCGGTTTCGAATACGAACTGGCCAAGCGCTTCGCCACCGATCTCGGCCTGGAACTGAAGATCGAAACCGCGGACAACCTCGACAATTTGTTCGCCAGCCTGGGCCGCGACAAGGGCCCGGTCATGGCCGCCGCCGGCCTGGTGGACACGCCACAGCGTCAGCGTGAGGCGCGCTTCTCGATTCCCTACCTGGAGGTCACGCCGCAGGTCATCTATCGTCAGGGTGAAAGCCGCCCGACCAAGCCTGAAGACCTGGTCGGCAAGCGCATCCTGGTGCTGGCCGGCAGCAGCCACGCCGAACAGCTGGCCGCCCTCAAGCTGGAACAGCCGGAACTGGAGTTCGAAGTCTCCGACGCCGTCGAGGTGGTCGACCTGCTGCGCATGGTCGACGAAGGACAGATCGACCTGACCCTGGTGGATTCCAACGAGCTGGCGATGAACCAGGTGTACTTCCCCAACGTGCGGGTCGCCTTCGACCTGGGCGATACCAATACCATGCGCTGGGCGGTGGCTGCCGGTGAGGACGACAGCCTACTGGTAGAAATCGACGCCTTCCTCGAACGCTCCGAGGCCAACGGCACCCTGCAGCGTTTGAAAGAGCGCTATTACGGCCATGTCGACGTGCTGGGTTATGTCGGCGCCTACACCTTCGCGCAGCACTTGCAGAAGCGCCTGCCGCGTTACGAGAAGATGTTCCGCAACGCTGGCCAGACCAACCAGATCGACTGGCGCCTGCTGGCAGCCATGGGCTATCAGGAATCCTTGTGGCAACCCAACGCCACCTCCAAGACCGGCGTACGCGGCCTGATGATGCTGACCCAGCGCACCGCGCAGTCGGTCGGCGTGTCCAACCGTCTCGACCCCAAACAGAGCATCGACGGCGGCGCCCGCTATTTCATCCAGGTGCACCAGCAACTGCCGGAAAGCATCGCCGAGCCGGACCGCACCTGGTTCGCCCTGGCCGCCTACAACGTCGGCGGCGGCCATCTGGAAGATGCCCGCAAGCTGACCGAGGCCGAAGGCCTGGACCCGAACAAATGGGCCGACGTGCAGAAGATCCTGCCCCGCCTGGCGCAGAAGCAGTGGTACAGCAAGACCCGCTACGGCTATGCGCGTGGTGGCGAGCCCGTGCACTTCGTGCGCAACATCCGCCGCTACTACGACATTCTCACCTGGGTGACCCAGCCGCAGCTGGAAGGCAACCAGGTGGCCGAGAGCGGTATCCACCTGCCCGGTATCGACAAGCGCAAGCCCGAAGAAGAAACCCCGCCGCTGTAACTGCCTACAACAAGCTCTGATTGCCTGCCGCACAGCGACTGATGGCCTGGCGCGCCGCTGGCAGCCCCTTCAAACGCGTGGCGCACTGCGCCTGACTCGACACCCGCTCGACCTGCAGGTTGGCCTGCGCGTCGATGCTGATCAGGTACGGATGGTTGTAGCGCACGCGATCGTTCCAGTCGCTGAAACGCTGAGTGGCGAATACGCAGCGGTAGTCCAGATGGCCGGTAAAGCCCTGGAAGCGATCACGCATGAAGATGTGGTGATAACTCTGCCAGTCGCGGTCACGCTGGCCGACGCGCACGGCCTCCTGGCAATCTTCCAGCGTGGTGATCTGTGGCTCGTGCAGGAAAATGCTCTGCGCCAGGTTCGAGCCGCCCAACTGCACGCTGGCCACCAGGTACACCTCAGGCTGCGCTGCCACGACCGGCGCAACCAGCAGCGCCAGCAGGCTCAACATCCCTTTGCTCATGACAGTTCCTCTTAGGGCGCTCAGCCGCGCCGGGCCTTGAAGAAATCTTTCAGCAGCGCCCCGCTCTCCTCGGCCAGCAAGCCACCCTCAACCAGTACGCGATGGTTGAGAAAGCCTTGATCGAAGAACTGCCCCTGGCTGATCGCCATGCCCGCACGCGGCTCGCTGGCAGCGAACACCACACGGGCGATGCGCGCATGCACGATCAAGCCGGCGCACATGCTGCAGGGCTCCAGGGTGACGTACAACGTGCTACCGGGCAGCCGATAGTTCTGCACACTCTGCGCCGCCACGCGAATGGCCACCATCTCGGCGTGGGCGCTGGGGTCATGCCGCACAATCGGGCAATTGAAACCCTGGCCCAGTACCTCGCCATCCTGTACCAGCACGGCGCCGACCGGCACTTCACCCTGCTCGGCTCCCAGGCGCGCCTGCGCCAGCGCCAAGCGCATGAAGTGCTCGTCACGCGAGCGGTCGATGATCTGCGGTCTTTTCATTGCAACAATCCGTAGGCGCCGGCGAAAAACGGCGCCTACCCTACACCACTTCGATGGCCGCCATCAGCCCCGTTTCCATATGGTCGATCACGTGGCAATGAAACATCCACACGCCGGGATTATCGGCGACGAAAGCGATGCGCGCCGTCTCGTTCTTGCCCAACAGATAGGTATCGGTGAAATACGGAATGATCTTGCGTCGATCCGACCCCAGCACCTTGAAGGTCATGCCGTGCAGATGGATGGGGTGCTGGTACTGCGCCATATTGCGCAGCACAAAAATGTAATGGCCATCTTTCTTCAGCGTGGCAATCGGGCGGTCGGCGCAGGTCTTGTCGTTGATATCCCAGGCCTGGCCGTTGATCTGCCAGTACTTGTAGCTGCCACCGCGCTCGACATCACCCGACAGCATCGCCGCCCATTCGAAGTTGAAGCGCAGCGTTTCGGCGCGGGCCAGATCCGGTTCGGCGACGGGGTTGGCCGGCAGAGGTGGCGGCCAGTCGCCTGCGACTTCGCTACTCGCGACACCCTTCAAGGTGGCAAGGCGCAGCGGCCCGTTGCGCAGTGACAATTCCTCGCCGGCTGCAGGCACCTTCAGCGCCAGGTCGATGCGCATGCCCGGCCCCAGCCAGTATTCCTTGCCCAGTGGCCGCGGCTGCACCGGGTTGCCATCCAGGGCATAGATGCGTGCCTCGCCGCCCGGCAGGTTGAGGCGGTAGGTGATGGTGTTGTCGACGTTGATCAGGCGCAGCCGCACCACCTGCCCTTCCGGCAGCTCCAAGGTCGGGTTGGGCTCGCCGTTGATGGTGGTCAGGCGCCCACGCGTGCCTTCGCGCGCAGCCTGGCGCGGCACCAGAAACTCGGTGAAGGCGCCCTGCTCGTCGATGTGCCAGGTCTTCAGGCTCAGCGTGCGCTCATGGCGAAAGCCGGTCGGCTCGCGCTCCTCGACGATCAGCGGCCCGACCAGGCCGCGCCCCAGTTGCTCGGCACTGGCAGTATGCGGGTGATACCAGAAGCTGCCGGCGTCATGGCAGATGAAGTCGTAGTCGAAGTATTCGCCCGGCAGCACCGGTGCCTGGGAGACGTAGGGCACGCCGTCCATCTCCAGCGGCAGACGGATACCATGCCAATGGATGGTGCTCTGCACGTCCAGCTTGTTGATGAAGCGCACCCGCAAGCGCTCGCCCTGACGACAACGCAGCTCCAACCCCGGCGCCTGGCCGCCATAGGCCCAGGCCGGCGTCACATGCCCTGGCACCAGTTGCAGATCCAGTGGCGCGGCGATCAGCTCGTAATCATGGGTGGCGACATTTTCCGGGCGTCCCAGCCAGTAGCGCACACCGCCAGCGCCCAGGCCGGCCACACCCAGACCGGCCAGGCCGGCGAGCACTTGTCTGCGGGTAAACGACATCTTCTTCCTCGATAATCTGCAGCCATACTCAATTGCGGTATCTTCTCATTTTCATGCGTAGGCAGACGAGCATCTGCAAAGACAAATTGCCGCGGCCGCGGCTGAGAGATAACACCGGGAATAGAACAGGCTCAAAGGGATAGAATCGCCAGGCAATCCATAGGAAGCGCTACCCCGGACATGGACAGTTTCTTCTTCGACACCCCCCTGGCCATCATGATGGTGGCGATAACCCCGATGATCCTGCTCATGTGGGTCGGGTTGATGGCCGCATTTGGCGAAATGATCTGGTCGGACTGTTACCGGCTCAGCCGTCCGCACGACATCGTGAACGCGGCGATCATCGATCAGAAGCTCGTGAACGCGCGCATCAGCGTGGGTAAAACCACAATGGTCACCCTCAAGCCGGTCTATCGCCTACGTTACGAGTACGAACAACGCACCTACGAAGTGGAGCACCTCGTGCTCAACCAGGAGCATGTCGAGCTCAACGAGCAGGCCGGCACCTTCCTGCTCTATGTACCGAAAGCCAACCCGGCCGATGCCACGCCCGAAGCCCCAAACGCCGCATCGCCCTTCGCCGCGATCATGCTGATGATCATGGGCTACCTCATCTGGGAAGCCGCGCCGACGCTGCTGGCAGGGTATTGATCATGATCGTGCTGTTCATCCTGCTCGGCGGCCTGCTGTGGCTGATCAGTTTGCTGCTTTCCGCCTTTTCCGCCTGGGGCTTCTATAAGCTGGCGCGACTACTGTGGGAAAAAATCCGCCGAGCCTTACTGCGCCCGGGCACGGCGCAAATCACGTCCTATGAAGTTTTCACACCCGCCCCCGAAAACGTTCACGTTCAGGACACCCGCCCACAAGTCCGCCTCGAACTGGACTGCGAGCGCCATGGTCAGCGCTTTCAGATATCCCTCGGCCCTTTGACGTGCGAGGAGCTATTCCCCGCTCTGGACCTGCCCGCACACCACATCGCCTGCTGGCTGAGCGACGAGGATTGGCGCCAGCTGCTGAAAGATCGCTGGGTGACGATCGCCTGCGACTGGCGCCAGCGCAAAGCAATACTCACCAGCCAGATTCGTCAGGACCGAAGCATGCTGCTGATCGGTTTTCTGAGCCTGAGCCTGTTCGTTCTTCTAGTGGCGCTGTCATTACTGCAGAGCTGACCGCCCACTGCGGTGCTCCAGGTTTATAGAGCCCGTATCCGCCCGACAGAGCGTCTTCGCTCAATCGCACTCAGGCACCTGAGCCATGGTCATGCCGCCACCGAAATTGGCGATGGGCCGCATGACCAGCCGGCAGCCTTCCTCTACATCCCGACCGGCCTGCGCCTCGAGCGATTCGCGTTTGACCCGGTAATCAAACGTCAGGGTGGTTCCGGCAGGCGCACCACCTTCTTCACGAGCCGTCGTGACACGCACCTCCAGCCGCACATCGGTCGGGCTGAACGTGCCCGAAAAAAGGAAAGTACGTCCATTGCTGACGCCCCCACCGCTGACACGCCCGTCGGCAGTGATGCTCATCTGCACATCACCCGGCTCGCTACGCCAGCCGGTGTCGTCATAAATGCCGGGGACAGTAAGCTCGGTCTGCGTTGTACTTTCCGGCACCTTACCCTGCAACTGCAGGCTCGCCTTGCCTGGTGCACTGCGCTGCAGCAGCACACTTCCCCTACCGTAGTGCGTGGCCGACTTGCCGGAGGGAGGCGCCACCTTGAAGTCGACCCGACCGGTGTAGGCGCGCTCGCCGAACCGTTCGATGATGTCCTGAGCCAATGCGCAGGGTGCCAGCGCCAGCAACAGCGCCGTCAGCAACGTGCGCGAACAAAAGGCCGGTAAGTTGCCGAACATGGGCGCTTCCTTTTCAACGAAATGAAAGCCTAACCCTAGCCAATGCTTGGCGCGGGCGACAGCAACCCGCTAGTCAACCCGCAAAAAACAAAACCCCGGCACCATGGCCGGGGTTTCGTCACGCGGGTTCGCACCAAACAACAAGATCATGAGAAATGACATTACTAGCCAAACCATACAAAAAACGGGGCCAGCCTCTCGCGACATAGGCAACCAATAACTGCCGCGTCAGAGAGCAGGCAAACCGTACACGACGACCTGAGCTTTAGTCAGACAATCACTACACGCATGAGCAACTCCAGGTTCGGCACTGGTGCATGCAGCAAACCGCTTGTCAGCATATGCATTGGATAAAAAATCTTTATGTCGCGAGAGAAAATCACCGCGTTGCGTAGGGGCGCAAGTTGGATCGAGGAGTCTGTTAGGCAGCAGCGAATAGATAGCACGGCTTGCGACCTATTCTGTCGCGCCATCGGACGATGATGCTGACCTTGTTCTGACGGAGCCATCCCCATGGACCGCCTAATTCACGAAAATCTGGAAAGCCTCGGCGGCGCGCGCCAGCAGATCGCCGACCTCGACGAGATCAACTACCCGTTGCAGGCTGGGTGGCTGGTCAGCACTGCCGAAGAACGGCAGATCCTGCGAGTCAGCCGGGGAGCAGCAAATGAACCGCACAGGCCCACTGTTCGCTACCCTCGACTTCATCAACCGCCGCTCCGCTCTGCAAGCTGGCTGGCCTGACGGGCCACATCTGGACGGCAGCAGCCGAAATTGCGACCTGCTTTTCGTCATCGATGCTCCCCCCGACTACCAACCGGCCGTGCAGCCGCAGCGGTCGGTGATATTTCTCGACCAGCACGCACAACCGCGCAAGCTGCCGCCCGAGCACTTCCAGATCACCCCGGCGCACGCCCTTAGCCTTCACGCTTTCGACGCCTGGGCGCAGTTCGTTGTACAGGCGCTGCCGGCGCCGCTGCTGCGCAACGTCATGATCGGCACCGATCTCACCGATCTGCTGCACCTGATGCGCGCTTGCAACGGCCGGCGCCTGCAGCTGTTCTGCCTGGAGTTTCCCGCCGACGCTCAGGCGCCACTCGAACAACTGGGTGGGCTGCACTTCCGTCACCTGTTTACCTGCCTGTTCGGTGGCCCCGATCTGAGCCTGCATCATTACAGCGACGCTGGCTCGGCGCTGGAAGCCATTTGTACAGAAGGTGCCCGGATGGTCATAACCACCGCCATGCACGCGGCACCGCAGCGCCGCCTGTTGCTGCTCGGCGAACCTGTAACGCCCCATACCGCGGAGCCGCGCCCATGAGCCAGACGAACTTCGACCTGCCGCACACGCCGCCGGATCTCAGCCTGCAGGCGCTAGCCTGGATGTACAGCCTGGCGCGCGATTGCGGCGGCCTGCGCACGCTTGTCAACAGCAACTACTTCACGGATGACGATGTCGCGCTGGGCCTCGGCGCCCAGCGCACCGAAAGCGCACCGAAGGCCGAACGCAGCACGCGGCCGATTGGCTTCGTGCACTAAGCGTGACAACACTGGAGGCATTGCCGTGCAACAGTGCAAGCCGCATGATGGCGCCACGCAATCAGTCATGGACGTTACTGTGCCCGCCGTCACCAGCCGCACCACCCTCACCCGCCAGTGGGAGCTGCTCAAGCTGCTCCCGCCGCGCAGCCCCGGCGCCACCGCCAGCGAATTGCACCAGCGCCTCGCCGAGGCCGGTTACAGCACGACCAAGCGCACCGTCGAACGCGACCTGATCGAGCTGTCGCGCCTGTTCCCGTTGCAATGCAACGACAAGAGCCCGCCCTACGGCTGGCACTGGCAACCCGGTAAAGGCGCGGATCTGCCGGGCATTACCCTCAGCGAAGCCCTGACCCTGCAACTGCTCGAAGACAGCCTGCGGCCGCTGATGCCGACGTTCATGCTGAAGACACTGGAGCCGCGCTTCAGCCTGGCCCGCGACAAGCTCAGCGCGATGACCGGGGAAAACGAGTCAGCGCGCTGGCTGAGCAAGGCTGCCAGCGCGCAGCCAACCATCACCCACCTGCCACCCGGAATAGACAGCGCCGTGCTCGACTACATCCAGCAGGCGCTGCTCAACGAGAGCCAGCTGTACTGCCACTATTATTCCGCACACAAGGACCAGCAGCGCGAACTCATCCTCAACCCGTTGGGTCTGGTGCAGCGCGGACAGATCACCTACCTAATTGCCACTGCCGAACCCTACATCGACGTCCGCCAGTTCGCTCTGCACCGTTTCAGCCAGGCCGAACTGCGCAACAGCCGCTGCAACATACCCACCGGCTTCCAACTACAGCACTACATCGACAGCGGCGCCATGCAGTTCGGCTCCAGTGAAAAGATTCAGCTAAAGGCGCGCATCAGCGAAGCCATCGCACGCCTGCTGCGCGAAACCCCGCTGTCCGATGACATGCAAATCATCCCCGATAAAACCGGCCTGCAGCTCACCGCCACGGTGAGCAACAGCTGGGAACTGCGCTGGTGGATTCTCTCCCATGCCCCGGCCGTGATCGTCGAAGCACCGCTAGCGTTGCGTGAGGATATTGGTCGGCGCTTGCGCGAGGCGGTCACTGCGTATGGCGCTGCCGTCTGAAGAAATCCACCCCCCAGATAAGCTCCTCACCTAAACCCTCTGACAAGGAAGCCCAATAATGGCAAGACACCATTACTCAACCCGTGCCGTACTGGTACTTGAGCAGCCCTGGAATCTGGACAGTGGCGACTGCAACCGCAGTAGCGTCCTGCCTTTCATAGAAGGCATTGCCAAACTGGCAGGGGATACCGAAGTCTTTCATGCTAATTTTTACGACAAGCGCAGCTTTGAACAGGCCCTGGAAGTCCTGTGTAGTGCGCGCTTTAAAAATGCCGTTATCTACATCGCCGCTCATGGCAATAAAAAGCAAATTGGCGGAATTCGACTGGCCGCTCTTCTGACCGCGATTGGTGAACACTCCAAGAAAACCAACATCACCGGCATCATGCTGGGTTCCTGCTTCATTGGATCGGATACGTACAAGATTGAAGCCTTTATCGAAGGCACCAATATCTCGTGGTGCGCTGGTTATGCATCGGAGAGCTATTGGCTCCAAGGAACCATGATTGACTCTTCAATCCTCGCGTCAATGCTTGAGCTGGATGAGAACTATCTGTCCGAACGGAGCGTGATGATCCGGCACTTGGGCAACGCCCTAGCCCCTTTCTCACGCACTTACATCATTGGCAAAGATGAAGATAAAAACGAGGTCTCGCTTGAAAACTCGATGCGGTTCATCATCCAACCCCGCGGCCAAGGCAACAGGGCTCGCCATGTAACGGATGAAGTACTGAAACAACACGACCGGTACCAGATTGCTGAACCCAACGAAGTCTGAGCCGCCCGGCAAGCAGTTATCAGGCGATACTCCGTACGCAGCCAGCCCGCCGTCGATAATGAATACCTGACGACACTCGGTCAGAAAGACAAA
Organism: Pseudomonas sp. Marseille-Q0931; assembly: GCF_940789645.1. Lineage (NCBI taxonomy): Bacteria > Pseudomonadati > Pseudomonadota > Gammaproteobacteria > Pseudomonadales > Pseudomonadaceae > Pseudomonas > Pseudomonas sp. Marseille-Q0931. The sequence goes on from NZ_CALNWT010000003.1 coordinate 353,075, forward strand.
AGCCCGCTTACGCGGGCTTTCTGTTGCAGCAGGTCAGCTTGTGCGGCACGCGCCGCCGCAGCTTATTCCCACTCAATCGTCGCTGGCGGCTTGCTCGACACGTCGTAGGTAACGCGGGAGATGCCTTCGATCTCGTTGATGATGCGGCCGCTCACGGTTTCCAGCAGCTCGTAAGGCAGGTGCGCCCAGCGAGCGGTCATGAAGTCTACGGTTTCCACGGCGCGCAGGGCGACGACCCAGGCGTAGCGACGGCCGTCACCGACCACGCCAACCGATTTCACCGGCTGGAACACCACGAACGCCTGGCTGGTCTTGTGGTACCAGTCGGCCTTGCGCAGCTCTTCGATGAAGATGTGATCGGCGCGGCGCAGGATGTCGGCGTATTCCTTCTTCACCTCGCCGAGGATGCGCACACCCAGGCCAGGGCCCGGGAACGGGTGGCGGTAGACCATGTCGTAGGGCAGGCCCAGCTCCAGGCCGATCTTGCGCACTTCGTCCTTGAACAGTTCACGCAGCGGTTCTACCAGCTTGAGGTTCATCTCCTCCGGCAGGCCACCGACGTTGTGGTGCGATTTGATCACGTGGGCCTTGCCACTCTTGGCGCCAGCCGACTCGATCACGTCGGGGTAGATGGTGCCCTGGGCGAGGAACTGGATGTTATCCAGCTTGCTGGCCTCGGCATCGAACACGTCGATGAAGGTGCGGCCGATGATCTTGCGCTTCTTCTCCGGGTCGGCTTCGCCGGCCAGGTTGCCGAGGAACTGATCTTCGGCGTTGGCACGGATGACCTTGACGCCCATGTTCTCGGCGAACATGGCCATCACCTGGTCACCTTCGTGCAGGCGCAGCAGGCCGTTATCGACGAACACGCAGGTCAGCTGGTCGCCGATGGCCTTGTGCAGCAGCGCCGCGACCACCGAGGAGTCCACGCCGCCGGACAGGCCGAGCAGCACGTTGGCGTCGCCGACCTGGGCGCGCACGGCGGCCACGGCGTCTTCGACGATGTTGGCCGGGGTCCACAGGGCTTCACAGCCGCTGATCTCCAGCACGAAGCGCGAGAGGATGCGGCCGCCCTGCTTGGTGTGGGTCACTTCCGGGTGGAACTGCACGCCGTAGTAGTGGCGGGTGTCGTCGCACATCGCGGCGATCGGGCAACTCGGGGTGCTGGCCAGGACGTGGAAGCCTTCCGGCAGGCGGGTGACCTTGTCGCCGTGGCTCATCCACACGTCGAGGCCGAGCACGCCGTCGGCGTCGACATGGTCTTCGATGCCGGCCAGCAGCTGGCTCTTGCCGACCACGTCGACACGGGCGTAGCCGAACTCGCGCAGATCGGAGCCTTCAACCTTGCCGCCGAGCTGCTCGGCCATGGTCTGCATGCCGTAGCAGATGCCCAGTACCGGCACATTCAGGTCGAACACGGCCTGCCGCGCGCGCGGGCTGTCAGCTTCGTGCACCGACTCCGGGCCGCCGGCGAGGATGATGCCGCGCGGAGCGAAGGCGCGGATGTCCTCGTCGCTCATGTCCCAGGGGTGCAGTTCGCAATAGACGCCGATTTCGCGCACGCGGCGGGCGATCAGCTGGGTGTACTGGGAACCGAAGTCCAGAATGAGGATGCGGTGGGCGTGAATGTCGTGGGCCATGGGCGCCTCTGCGAGGCAGCTGCAAGCCTCAAGCTGCAAGCTGCAAGTTGAAGAAGAAAGCGGCAGCCACGACGCTCGGTAGCTTGTGGCTTGCCGCTTGAAACTTGAAGCTGGGCGGGTTTCAACCCACCCGGTAGTTCGGCGCTTCCTTGGTGATCTGTACGTCGTGCACGTGCGACTCGGCCATGCCGGCGCCAGTGATGCGCACGAACTCGGGCTTGGTGCGCATTTCCTCGACGGTGGCGCAGCCGGTGTAACCCATGGAGGCACGCAGGCCGCCCATCAGTTGGTGAACGATGGCACTCATCGCGCCCTTGTAGGGCACGCGGCCTTCGATCCCTTCCGGCACCAGCTTCTCGGCACCGGCCGAGGAGTCCTGGAAGTAGCGATCCGAGGAGCCTTGCGCCTGGGCCATGGCGCCCAGCGAGCCCATGCCGCGGTAGGCCTTGTAGGAGCGGCCCTGGAACAGCTCGACTTCGCCCGGGGCTTCTTCGGTACCGGCCAGCATGGAGCCGATCATCACGGCGGAAGCGCCAGCGACGATGGCTTTGGACAGGTCTCCGGAGAAGCGGATGCCGCCATCAGCGACCAGCGGCACACCGGTGCCGGCCAGCGCGGCGGCGACATTGGCCACGGCGCTGATTTGCGGTACGCCGACGCCGGCGACGATACGGGTGGTGCAGATGGAACCCGGGCCGATGCCGACCTTGACGCCATCAGCGCCGGCTCCGACCAGCGCCTTGGCGGCAGCGCCGGTGGCGATGTTGCCGCCGATCACCTGGACTTCCGGGAAGTTCTGCTTGACCCAGCGCACGCGGTCGATCACGCCCTTGGAGTGACCGTGGGCGGTGTCGACGATGATCACGTCGACACCGGCATTGACCAGCGCACTGACGCGATCACCGGTATCGGCACCGGTGCCGACCGCGGCGCCGACGCGCAGACGGCCCTGGTCGTCCTTGCTGGCCAGCGGGTAGGCCTTGGCTTTTTCGATGTCCTTGACGGTCATCATGCCCTTGAGGGTGAAGGCGTCGTCGACGATCAACACCTTCTCGATACGGTGCTTGTGCAGCAGCTCGCGAACGGTTTCCTTGTCGGCGCCTTCCTTGACGGTGACCAGGCGCTCTTTCGGCGTCATCACCTCACGCACTTTGGCGTCCAGACGGTTCTCGAAGCGCACATCGCGGGAGGTGACGATGCCTACCAGGTCGCCATTACTCAGCACCGGTACCCCGGAGATGTTGTTCTGCCGGGTCAGCTCGAACAGGTCACGCACGGTGGCGTCGGCCTCGATGGTGATCGGGTCCTTGACTACGCCAGCCTCGAACTTCTTGACCTTGCGCACTTCGGCAGCCTGCTGCTCGATGGTCATGTTCTTGTGGATGATGCCGATGCCGCCTTCCTGGGCCATGGCGATCGCCAGGCGCGCTTCGGTGACGGTGTCCATGGCCGCGGACAGCAGCGGGATGTTCAGTTCGATGCCGCGGGTCAGGCGGGTCTTCAGGCTGACGTCCTTGGGCAGTACCTCGGAATAACCGGGGATGAGCAGGACGTCGTCGAAAGTGAGTGCTTCTTGGCTGATGCGCAGCATGGCGGGCTCCCGAGCGGGAAAATAAGAAGCGCGGCATTATACCCAGCGAGGCCTCTGCACTCAATGCAAAGAGTGCCTTCAAATAGACATGCCAGCAAACTTTTCATCACCAGGCCTGCACTGAAACGGCGGTGACGACGCCCTCCCTGAGCGGCCAGGCTGCGGGCAACAGGCTCAGGCCGGATCATCCACCCGCACCTGCCTCACCGCAAAGCCCAGGCGTTCGCCGAACTCCTCGACGAATGCCGGGCGCAGACCCGCCTCCAGCCAGCCGTTGAAGATGAAGCCCAGGTTGGAAAAGCCGCAAGGCTGCAGGAAGAGGAAACCGTTGATGTCATCTTCATGCCCGCATTCGGGGCAGGTGAAGTTATCGGTCTCCCCCGGCCACCAGATCTCAAGGCTGTCGAACAGCGGTACGCCGACCTCTTTGCGACATTCGGCGCAGCCCGCCTCTTCGAGAAAGCCGCGCGTCGGTACATAGATGCAGCGGTGGGTGATGATCTCCAGGCCATTGTGCGGCTGGCCATAGGGCAGCAATTCGGGACGCTGGGCGATACGCCGCGCGCCGGGCCCGATGGCGTAGGCCATGCCGTTGCCGCCCTGACCGCAGGTGGTCGGCAGCGCCTCGACGATCTCCCGCTTAACCAGCCAGCGCAGCATGGCCTGGGCCTTTTGCTCGTGGGCGGGAAGCGTGGAAATCTGCGGGACGAGAATCAGTTGGGCGGTCATGGCGATCAGGCAGCGGCGATGAAAAGACCCGGCAGCTTAGGCGCTGCCGCCAGCAAATCAAGCCTCGCGACAGGCTTGCTCGGCTGTTGCGACCTGCGCACGCGCCACCCAGCGCGCGCGCAGCAGGTCATAACTCCAGTTGAACGCCATGGTGTAGGGCAGGAAGAACAGAATCAGACCGATATCCAGCCAGAAGGCCGCCCACAAGCTGATCGACAGCCACCAGGCAGCCAGCGGCACCAGCACCAAGATCAGCCCTGCCTCGAACAGCAAGGCATGAGCCAGGCGTACCTTGAACCCGCGATGAAAACCCATGCGCCGCTGCGCCTGGTCGAACAGATAATTGAACAGCATGTTCCAGAGCATGGCGATGGTGGAGAACATCAGCGTCAGGGCGCCCATCTGAGCGAGCGGCTTGTCCATCAGCCAGGCCAGCGCCGGCGCGCAGACACCGACCGCGATGAACTCGAAGGCCAGTGCATGGCCGACACGCTCCTTGAGGGAGCGCTGCAAGGGCTGAGTCATGGGATGAAGCCTCGTTAAGAAATGCGATGGGCGCTATGATCATCGGTATTACGGTTACCAACAAACCAGCTGCCATCGGGAAAACCGATATGAATCTATCCCCCGATTCACTCCAGGCGTTCGCCCAGGCAGCCAGCTGCGGCTCGCTCAGCGCTGCCGCGCGGCGTTTGGGCAAGAGCCAGTCGACCATCAGCGAGGCAGTGGCGCGCCTTGAGCTGGACCTTGGCATCGAGCTGTTCGAGCGCGGCCCGCGCCGGCTGCAATTGACCGAAGCCGGCAGCAGCCTGCTGGCTCACGCCGAAGAGGTGCTGGCCGCCAGTGACCGCCTGACTCGCCATGCCGCGAACCTCGCCGCTGGCCAGGAAGCGAAGCTGACCCTGGCGCTGTCGGACGCCTACCAGCCCAAGCAGTACCAGGCACGCCTGGTCGAGCTGGACCAGCGCTTCCCCGATCTGGAATTCGAGTGCCTGATCGCCGAGCACGCCGACGTGCTGGACCTGGTCAATCAGGGCCGCGCGCACCTCGGCCTGCTGGCCGCGCAGCCGAACTACCCGCCTGATATCGCTCACGCCGGTGTCGCCACCAACGCCGAGTTCGGCCTGTTCGTGGCCCGTGAACATCCATTGGCCAGGCAAAAATCGGTCACCAACGAGGATCTGGCCAACTGGCGCGTGCTGCGCCTGAGCAGCGTGGCCAGCAGCGAAACGCCGGCCGACGACCTGCCAGGCAGCGGCGGTCGTTGCTGGTCGGCGCCGGATTACCTGCTGCTACAGGAGATGGCGGCGCTGGGCTTCGGCTGGGCGGCGCTGCCGCGGGAACTGGTCACCAACCATGGCGGCGGGCTGCTGCAGGAGCTGCAATTGCCCGGCTGGCCACGGCACGTGCCGGTCGACGTGGTGTGGTCGCGCCAGCGCGAGTTGCGCCCGGTCGCCGCCTGGTTGCTGGGCCGCCTGCTCGAAGGCACAGCCCCCCAGAGGGAGCGTAATGCTGTTCACTCAAGGTCGTAGGCATTGGCTCCCCTCTCCCATTTATTGGCGGCACGCCTAGTGGAGAGGGGTTGGGGGAGAGGGCCGAAAACTCCGCGAAACTGCCAGCTTCCCCTCGCCGAACGCGGCCCGCCCTAACCCTCTCCCCGGAGGGGCGAGGGGACTAATCGCGCTCGACCGTTTCTTAAGTGAGCAGCATTACCAGTGGGAGCGGACTTGTCCGCGAAGCTTTACTGCCAGCCCATTCGCGGACGAGTCCGCTCCCACAACGGTATGTCCACGCATCGGTCGAACGGGTCGCAGCCGTCGCCTGCTCGGCTTATCATGCTGCCCCATGATCAAAGACCCATTCGCACGCCTGAACCTCGACCGAGAGGTGCTCAGCGTCAGCCAGCTCAACAACCGCGCCCGCCTGCTGCTGGAGGATGTGTTCTCCGGTATCTGGGTCGAGGGGGAGATCTCCAACCTGGCCCGCCCGGCGTCCGGCCACATCTATTTCACCTTGAAAGACAACCAGGCCCAGGTGCGCTGCGCGCTGTTCCGGCAGAACGCCGCACGCGTACGCCAGGCGCTGCGCGACGGCCTGGCAGTGAAGGTGCGCGGCAAGGTCTCGTTGTTCGAGGGGCGCGGCGACTACCAGTTGATTCTCGATGCCGTCGAGCCAGCCGGTGACGGCGCCCTGCGCCTGGCCTTCGAGGCGCTGAAGGAAAAGCTCGGCGCCGAGGGCCTGTTTTCCACCGAACGCAAGATCGCCCTGCCCTCCCATCCCAAGCGCATCGGCATCGTCACCTCGCCCACCGGCGCGGTCATCCGCGACATCATCAGCGTGTTCCGTCGCCGCGCGCCGCAGGTGGAGCTGAACCTGATTCCCACCGCCGTGCAGGGCCGCGACGCCACCGCACAGATCGTCCGCGCCCTGCAACGCGCCGATGCGCAGGGTTTCGACGCGCTGATCCTGGCCCGCGGCGGCGGCTCGCTGGAAGACTTGTGGTGCTTCAACGAGGAAGCCGTGGCCCGCGCCGTAGGCGCCTGCGTCACGCCCATCGTCAGCGCCGTGGGGCACGAGACGGATGTTTCCATCGCCGACTTCGTCGCCGATATGCGTGCACCGACGCCCTCGGCCGCCGCCGAACTGCTGGCCCCGGACAGCAGCGAGCTGGTGCAGCGCCTGCACAACCTGCAGCGGCGTCTGGTCCTGCACATGCAGGGTCGCCTGGCCCGCGAACGTCTGCGTCTGGAGGGCACCAGCCGACGTCTGCGTCACCCCGGCGAGCGCCTGCGCCAGCAGGCCCAGCGCCTGGACGACCTGGACATGCGCCTGCGCCGCGCCTTCAACCAGCAATTCGCCGGTCAACGCGAGCGCCTGGCGCGCCTCGACGCACGCCTCGCCGCGCAGCACCCGGGCCGTAACCTGGCCCTGCTGCGCCAGCGCCTGGACGGCCTGGCGGCGCGCCTGCCTCGCGCCATGCAAAGCCAGCTGCGCAGCCAGCGCCAGCAACTCGGCGCGCTAGCCGCGCAACTGCAGATCGTCAGCCCACTGGCCACCCTTGGTCGTGGCTACAGCATTCTCCTCGACGAACGTGGCCAGGCCGTGCGCAGCGCCGCGCAGACAGAGCCGGGTCAGCGCCTCAAGGCGCGCCTGAGCGAAGGCGAACTGGACGTGCGCGTCGAGGACAACCACATACAACCGGCGACCCTGTCGCTTCTGGATTGAGCCAATGCCAGCATCCCTGCGTAGGAGCGAGCTCTGCTCGCGAAGTTTTTTCAGCCTGCACGTTCGCGAGCAGAGCTCGCTCCTACGAGCACTCTGCGTAAGCCTATTGACCCTTTTCCTCGCCCTGCCCGCCCATGCCGAAGGCTTCATCACCCGCCTGCTGAACAAGCCGGTACCGGGCGGTGTGGCCGTGGTTGATCTGGGCAACCCGGCGCAGGCGCCCAAGGTGCGCTATCAGGGCAAGCCGGTGCTGACCGTGCGCGAGGACGGCCAGCGCTGGATCGCCATTGTCGGCATCCCGCTGAGCGTCAAGCCCGGCACCCAGCAAGTGGAAGTCGAGGGCGGCCGGACGCTGAGCTTCCAGGTCGGCGCCAAGCACTACACCGAGCAGCGCATCACCATCAAGAACCAGCAGCAGGTCACGCCCAACGCGGAGAATCTCAAGCGTATCGAGCGCGAGCTGGCCGAGCAGACTCGCGCCTATCAACAGTTCAGCGCGCGCCAGCCGAGCAACCTGCTGTTCGACAAGCCGGTCAACGGCCCGCTGTCGAGCCCCTTCGGCCTGCGCCGCTTCTTCAACGGCGAGGAGCGCAACCCGCACTCGGGCCTGGACTTCGCCGCCAACCGCGGCACGCCGATCAAGGCGCCGGCAGCCGGCAAGGTGATCCTGGTGGGCGACTATTTCTTCAATGGCAAGACGGTGTTCGTCGACCACGGCCAGGGCCTGATCAGCATGTTCTGCCACCTGTCGGAGATCGGCGTGAAGGTCGGCGACGAGCTGGCCCGCGGCGGCGTGCTCGGCAAGGTCGGCGCCACCGGCCGCGCGACCGGCCCGCACCTGCACTGGAACGTCAGCCTCAACGATGCACGGGTCGACCCGGCGATCTTCATCGGCGCGTTCAAGCCATAACCGAGGTACTTGGGCGCCGCCGCAGGTTAGCGTCTAACCTGACGGCGACCGCTGACCGACGATTGCCCGACCGCACCGAGGAGCCACCATGATCACCGTCCACCACCTGAACAACTCGCGCTCGCAGCGCATCCTCTGGCTGCTCGAAGAGCTGGGCGTCGACTACCAGATCAAGCGCTACGAGCGTGACACGAAAACCATGCTCGCTCCGCCGGAACTACGCGCGGTACACCCGCTGGGCAAGTCACCGGTGGTCACCGACGGCGAGCTGACCCTGGCCGAATCCGGCGCCATCATCGACTACCTCGCCAACCGCTACGGCCCGCACCTGTTACCAGCTGCCGATAGCCCCGAGCGCCTGCGCTGCACGTACTGGCTGCACTACGCCGAAGGCTCGGCCATGCCGCCGCTGCTGCTCAAGCTGGTGTTCGACAAGATGGAAAGCAGCCCGATGCCCTTCTTCGTCAAACCTATCGCCCGCGGCATCGCTCGGAAGGTCAAGAGCGCTTTCGTCGCACCGCAGCTCAAGCTGCATCTCGATTATCTGGAAAGCGAGCTGGGCAAGAGCACCTGGTTTGCCGGCGAGCAGTTCAGCGCCGCCGATATCCAGTTGAGCTTCCCGCTGGAAGCCGCCGCCGCTCGCGCCGGCCTGGACGCCAGCCGCCCCCGCCTGATGGCCTTTCTCGAACGCATCCATGCCCGCCCCGCCTACCAACGCGCCCTGGAAAAAGGCGGCGAATACGCCTACGCCAAATGATGTCCTGCTCGGCGCCGGGCCACACGCGCCGATCAGCCACCAGGCGTTATCGCGACTGACTGCAGACGCACACAGCCGATGCTGACGCGATTGCCCGCCAGCAACCCGTGTTTGCTAAGGTACGCGCGCCATCGCGCGGCGCGCCCGCGGCGGCGGTTATGAAACGAGCGAGAGACGCGATGAAAGAACAGTACCAGGCCACCCTCGCGTGGCTTCAGCAATACCCCGAGCTGCACACCCTGATCAGCCTGAGCCTGCTGATTCTCGGTGCCTGGATCGCCAACTGGGTGGTCAAGCGCATTCTCGTGCGTGGCATCTACCGCGCGCTGCGTTCGACCAGCATCGGCCAGGACAAGGTACTCAGCCACTCCCATGTGGTGCGCCGCCTGGCCAACATCGTGCCGGCGCTGATCCTCACCGCTGGCATCAAGGTGATCCCGCATCTGCCCGAAGCCGTGGTCACGGTGGTGGAGAACGTCTGCAGCGCCTTCATCATCCTGACCATCGCCCTGGCCATCGCCGGTGTGCTGAACCTGATCAACACGCTCTACCAGCGCCGCCCCAACGCCCACCTCAAGCCCATCAAGGGTTATATCCAGGTGGTGACCATCGTCATCTACGCCATCGCGGCGATCCTGATGGTGGCCGCGCTGATCGACCGCTCGCCGCTGATCCTGCTCTCCGGCCTCGGCGCCATGGCCGCCGTGCTGATGCTGATTTTCCAGGACACCCTGCTGTCGCTGGTGGCCAGCGTGCAGATTTCCTCCAGCGACATCATCCGCGTCGGTGACTGGGTGGAAATGCCGCAGCTCAATGCCGATGGCGACGTGATCGACATCGCCCTGCACACGGTCAAGGTGCAGAACTTCGACAAGACCATCACCACCATCCCGACCAAGCGCTTCATCAGCGACCCGTTCAAGAACTGGCGCGGCATGCAGGAATCAGGCGGGCGACGGATCAAGCGCGCGCTGTACCTGGATCAGACCAGCGTACACTTTCTCAACGATGAAGAAGTCGCCCGCTTGCGCCGCTTCATGCTGCTCGACGAATACCTCGACCGTAAGGACCAGGAGCTGCAGGACTGGAACACCAAGCTGGCCGAGCACGGCAAGGAAGCGGTCAACACCCGCCGCATCACCAACATTGGCAGCTTCCGCGCCTACGTCGAGCACTACCTGCGGCACAACCCGAACGTCCACCAGAACATGACCCTGCTGGTGCGCCAGCTCAGCCCGACCGCCGACGGCCTGCCGCTGGAAATCTACTGTTTCACCAATACCGTGGCATGGAGTGCCTATGAGGGTATCCAGTCGGACATCTTCGACCATCTGCTGGCCATCCTCCCTGAATTCGGCCTGCGCGTGTTCCAGCACCCGAGCGGCGCAGACATGCGCGAGCTGCGCCCGTCTTTGCACCTGACACCTTAGAGCCTGCACCTCGCTGCGGGAGCCAGCTTGCTGGCCCCGCTCGCGTCGTGGCCGGTGGTGGCGCGATCGCTGCGCAATCAAAGCCCGATGTTCCGACAATTACCGCAACAAAAAGCTTTCTGCCGACCGAAGACGCGTTTTTTCACCAATTTTTTTAACGTACTTGCCAGCTTTTTTCACAGTAGTTAGGGTTGGCTTCATGAACATCTGGCAAACCCTCATCACCCTTCGGCAACACGCCAATCTCTGCCTGGTCGCCCAACGACTGCGCTAGGGTCTGCCGACCCCGAATCTCTCTGTTTCCTTCATCTCTTTATTTTCAGCACGGCCTGCTTGGCCTTCGCGTTCAGGATTGATTCATGAGCATGCTCAAAGACCCGTCGAAGAAATACCGTCCGTTCACTCAGATCCAGATTCCCGACCGCACCTGGCCAGACCAGATCATCGACAAGGCGCCAATCTGGCTGTCCACCGACCTGCGTGACGGCAACCAGTCGCTGATCGAGCCGATGGACGCCGAGAAGAAGATGCGCTTCTTCAAGTGCCTGCTGGCGGTGGGTCTGAAGGAAATCGAAGTGGGCTTTCCGTCCGCTTCGCAGACCGACTTCGACTTCGTGCGTGAGCTGATCGAAGGCGGCCACATCCCCGACGACGTGACCATTCAGGTGCTGACTCAGGCCCGTGACGACCTTATCGAGCGCACCTTCGAATCGCTCAAGGGCGCCAAGAAGGCCATCGTCCACTACTACAACGCCTGCGCGCCGAGCTTCCGCAAGATCGTCTTCAACCAGGACAAGGCCGGCGTGAAAGCCATCGCCGTGGCCGCCGGCACCACCATCAAGCGCCTGGCCGACGCCGCGCCTGAGACCCAGTGGGGCTTCGAGTACTCGCCGGAAGTGTTCAGCAGCACCGAAATCGACTTCGCCGTCGAGGTGTGCAACGCGGTGATCGACGTGTTCCAGCCAACCCCGGCCAACCCGCTGATCCTCAACCTGCCAGCCACCATCGAATGCGCCACGCCGAACAACTACGCCGACCAGATCGAATGGTTCGGCCGCCACGTGAACAAGCGCGACAGCGTGCTGATCAGCGTGCACACCCATAACGACCGCGGCACCGGCGTCGCTGCCTCGGAGCTGGCCGTCATGGCCGGCGCCGATCGCGTCGAAGGCTGCCTGTTCGGCAACGGCGAGCGCACCGGCAACGTCTGCCTGGTGACCCTGGCGCTCAATCTCTACACCCAGGGCGTCGACCCGCAGCTGGACTTCTCCGATATCGACGCGGTGCGCAAGGTGGTCGAGGACTGCAACCAGATTCCGGTGCACCCGCGCCATCCGTACGTCGGCGACCTGGTCCACACCGCGTTCTCCGGCTCGCACCAGGACGCCATCCGCAAGGGCTTCGCCCAGCAGAAAGAAGATGCGCTGTGGGAAGTGCCGTACCTGCCGATCGACCCGGCCGACATCGGCCGCGATTACGAGGCGGTGATCCGTGTGAACAGCCAGTCCGGCAAGGGCGGCATCACCTTCCTGCTCGAGCAGGAATATGGCATCAACCTGCCGCGCCGCATGCAGATCGAGTTCAGCCAGGTGGTGCAGCGTGAAACCGACCGCCTGGGGCTGGAGATGACTGCCGCGCAAATATACAAGTTGCTCGAGACCGAGTACCTGCAAGCGCGCAGTCCCTACGCCCTGAAAGGTCATCGTCTGCAGGAAGAGAACGGTACCAGTGCAGTCGACGTGGAAGTCGTCGAAGGTGGCGAGAACCATCATTGGCGCGGCATCGGCAAGGGCCCGCTGGAAGCGCTGGCCGCAGCCCTGCCGGTGGCCATCGAAGTCATGGACTACAGCGAACACGCTATTGGCGCTGGCGCCAATGCCAAGGCTGCGGCTTACATCGAGCTGCGCGTAAACGGCGGCCGCGCTCTGCACGGCATCGGTATCGACGAGAACCTGACTACGGCCAGCTTCCGTGCCCTGTTCAGTGCACTGAACCGCGCCCTGAGCCAGAGCGAGTCGCAAGCGGCCTGATCCATCAGCGCTGAATGCAAAACGCCGGGCAATGCCCGGCGTTTTTGTATGCGTATCTGGCCGTCTCGAGCGTAGGGCGGGTGAAACCCGCCACATGGACCCGGCGGGTGCACCCGCCTTACCGACTTTGGTAGCCCGGATGCAATCCGGGAAGCAGCATTCAGATATCGAAAATCATCAGCACCGCGAACATCAGCGCAGCCAGGCCGAGGGTGAACAACAGGCCGATACCGGCCGCCCGCCAGTTGGATAGGAACGCACCGCCGGCCTCGACATGTTGCTTGAGGTCGGCCTCCTGCAGATTCTTCGCCAGCATGATCATCGCCATCAGTTGCGCGACGGCGAACGGCAGGGCGGGCACTTCCTCGGGCAACACGAAAGCCAAGACCAAGGTGACGATCAGAAGCACGACGGAAATGCCCCAGACCATCGCCACTCGATGCGCCTGACCGAGCAGTTGCAGGTTATGCGCCAGCAGCCAGGCACCGGCCAGCGGCGTGCCGATAAAGGTCGCCAGACCGACGCCGGCGATGCTGTAAAGCGGCTGCTGCTGAGTGGCGGCTTGCTGCAGGTCGGCCTGCGGTGTCTGGAAGGGGTTGCTCTGTTGCACGTCCATGTCGTGTCGCTCCGGATCAGTTCAAGGTAAAAGCGTCGGCATCCAGGTGCGCGGGGAAACGCTCGCGGTAGGCAGCCAGCGCTTCGCTCGACAAGCGGACGCGGAACACACCGTCGCCCTCGCCTGCCACCAGCAGCGCCTCGCCCTGGAAATCCAGCACCTGGGAATCGCCAGTATACGCGTGCCCTTTGCCATCCTCGCCGACCCGGTTCACAGCCGCGACATAGCACAGGTTCTCGATAGCCCGCGCCGGCAGCAGGCGATTCCAGTGCTGGCGGCGAGCGCCCGGCCAGTTGGCGGTATACAGCAGCAAATCGGTACCCTGCGGGTCGCGGCTCCATACCGGAAAGCGCAGGTCGTAGCAGATCAGCGGGCGCACACGCCACCCCTCGAGCTCCAGCACTACTTGCTCATCGCCGGCGCTGTAGTGCTTGTGCTCGCCGGCCATGCGGAACAGATGGCGTTTGTCGTAATGCGCCAGTGAACCATCCGGGCGCGCCCAGAGCAGGCGATTACGGTAGCTGCCATCAGCCTCCTGGATGATCAGGCTGCCGCAGACCACCGCATCAATGCGCTGCGCCTGCTCGCGCAACCACTGCGTAGTGGGGCCTTCCTCGGCTTCGGCCAGTTCGGCCGAGTCCATGGAGAAACCGGTGCTGAACATCTCCGGCAGGATCACCAGATCGGCGCCGCGTGCCTGCTCCAGTAGTTTCTGAAAATGGTCGCGATTGGCGACCGGGTCATGCCAGGCCAGAGTAGTCTGGATCAGCGCCAGTTCAAGATCGGGTTTGTTGCTCATTGGGGCGCCTCGCTTGTCGTACCCGCCAACACCTCACAGGCGGGTTGCACCCGCCCTACCATCACACCGCGCATAGCTTCTCGGCAGCCTGGCGCAGGGTTTCCTCACGCTTGGCGAAGCAGAAGCGCACCAGGCGCATATCCTCAGGCGCGGACTGGTAGAACACCGACACCGGAATCGCCGCGACACCATGCTCGCGAGTCAGCCACTCGGCCATGGCCACGTCGTCCAGATCGGGGCGAATCGCTGAATAGTCGGCCAGCTGGAAGTAGGTACCCGGAGCGCGGGTGAAGGTGAAGCGCGAGCCGGCCAGCAGGTCGCAGAACAGGTCGCGCTTGGCCTGATAGAAAGCCGGCAGCTCTTCGACATGTTCGGGGTGCGCGGCCATGAACTCGGCCAGACCGAACTGCAGCGGCGTCACCCCACAGAAATTAACGTACTGGTGGATCTTGCGCAGCTCGGCGGTCAATGCGGGCGGCGCCACCACGTAGCCGGTCTTCCAGCCGGTGACGTGGTAGGTCTTGCCGAAGGAGCTGACCACAAAGGCGCGCCGGTACAGCTCCTCGTGCGCCAGCACGCTGGCATGGCGGGCGCCGTCGAAGATCAGGTGCTCGTAGACTTCGTCGCTGATGACATGGATATCGCGGCCACGAATCAGCTCGGCCAGTTTGTCCAGATCAGCGCGCGTCAACAGTGCACCGCTGGGATTGTGCGGCGAGTTCAGGAAGATCAGCCGGGTACGCGGGCTGATGGCATCAGCCAGGCGCTGCCAGTCCACGGCGAAATCCGGCAATGCCAGCGGCACATGCACGCAGCGCCCGCCGGCCAACTCCACCGACGGCTCGTAACTGTCGTAGCAAGGGTCGAGCACGATGGCTTCATCACCCGGACGGATCAGCGCCTGCACCGCGCAAAAGATCGCCTCGGTGGCGCCGGGGGTGATGGTGATCTCGCTGTCGGCATCGCGCTGCACGCCGTAGCTGCGGGCGATCTTCGCCGCCACCTGCTGGCGCAACGTGGGCAGGCCGGTCATCGGCGAATACTGGTTGCGCCCTTCCATTACGTGGCGCGCGACTGCCTCGCGCAACGCCTGCGGTCCGTCGAAATCGGGAAAGCCCTGAGAGAGGTTCAGCGCGCCTACATCGGCAGCGAGCTGCGACATTCGCGTGAAGATGGTGGTGCCGACGTTGGGCAGTTTACTGACGAGCATCGCGACTTCCTGATAGAACAAGGCAAGCCGCGAGGATAGCCGAAGGGCGCCATAGACGGCACCCACAGCACTTATGAAAAAGAGTTGGAAGCTTATGCCGCGCATGCCGAACGGAGTCCGATATGCGCGGCGCGGCCAAGCTTACTTGCGCTTGTCCTTGCGCTTCTTCTCGGCCTTCTTGTGGTGGCTCATCAGGCGGCGTTTCTTGTTCACCTGGCGGTCGGTGAGCTTGTTCTTGTTGCCCTCATAGGGGTTGTCGCCGCCCTTGTACTCGATACGGATCGGCGTACCCACCAGTTTCAGCACGCGGCGGAAGGTATTTTCCAGGTAGCGGCTGTAGGCGCGCGGTACGGCGTCGACCTGGTTACCGTGGATCACGATCAGCGGCGGGTTGGCACCGCCCAGGTGGGCATAGCGCAGCTTGATACGGCGACCGTTGACCAGGGGCGGCGCGTGGTCGCTGACGGCATCTTCGAGAATCTGCGTCAGGCGGCTGGTCGGCCAGCGGGTGATGGCCGATTTGAAAGAGGCCTGCACCGACTTGTACAGATGGCCAACGCCGGTGCCGTGCAGGGCGGAGATGAAGTGGATATCGGCGAAGTCGACGAAGAACAGCCGGCGCTCCAGCTCGGTCTTCACGTAGTCCTTCTGCCCCTGGTCCATGCCGTCCCACTTGTTAAGGGCGATGACCAGGGCGCGGCCGCTTTCCAGCACGAAGCCGAGCAGGTTGAGGTCGTGATCGACCACGCCTTCGCGGGCGTCCATGACGAACACCACGACGTTGGAGTCCTGGATGGCCTGCAGCGTCTTGACCACCGAGAACTTTTCCACCGCCTCGAAGATCTTGCCGCGACGACGTACGCCGGCGGTGTCGATCAGGGTGTACTTCTCGTCGTCACGCTCGAACGGGATGTAGATGCTGTCACGGGTGGTGCCGGCCTGGTCATAGACGATGACCCGCTCTTCGCCGAGCATGCGGTTGACCAGGGTCGACTTGCCGACATTGGGACGGCCGATGATGGCCAGCTTGATGCCGTCCTTCTCGCTCGGGCCGGGAATGCGCTTGGCCTCCTGGCCTTCCAGCACTTCTTCCTCTTCGGCGCCCTCTTCCGGCTCGCCGGCATCCTTGGGGAAAGCGCCAAGCACCACTTCGAGCATCTGGGTGATGCCACGACCATGGGCACCGGCAATCGCCAGCGGTTCGCCCAGGCCCATGGGGCTGAATTCCGCACGGGCCAGGTCGACGTCGAGGTTGTCGACCTTGTTCACCACCAGGAAGCTCTGCTTGTTACGACGGCGCAGGTGCTCGCCGATCATCTGGTCGGAGGCGGTCATGCCGGCACGCGCGTCCACCAGGAACAGCACGGCATCGGCCTCTTCGATGGCCTGCAGCGACTGCTCGGCCATCTTCGCGTCGATGCCTTCCTCGTCACCGGAAATACCGCCGGTGTCGATCACGATATAGGTGCGCCCCTGCCACTTCGCCTCGCCATACTGGCGGTCGCGGGTCAGACCGGACAGGTCGCCGACGATGGCGTCGCGGCTGCGGGTCAGGCGGTTGAAGAGTGTGGACTTGCCGACGTTCGGCCGGCCCACCAGGGCAATTACGGGAACCATCAGGCTCTCCACTTGAGTTAATTCAGAAAATGCAAAGGCCGCTGCATGGGCAGCGGCCGGGATATTTCGTGCTGCCGGGTTAAGGCAGCATAGTCGGCTTACTTGATGGTCAGTGCCACCAGCTTGCCGCTATTACCGTAGACATACAGCCAATCACCCACCACCAGCGGCTGGGCACGCAGGCCATCGCTGTCGATACGGGTACGGCCAACGAAGCGACCGTCGACCTGGCTCAGCAGGTGCAGATAGCCCTCGAAGTCACCCACGGCGACATAGCTGGAGAACACCGCCGGGCCCGAGAGCTGACGGCGCGCCATCGAATCATTGGTCCACAGGGCCGAGGCGCTGCGCTCGTCGATACCTTCGACGGTGCCACTGGCATGGCTGACGTAAACGTTGCCGAAGCCCTGAGCGACGCCTACCGAGCTGGAGGCCTCGCGCTGCCACAGCACGCGGCCGGACTCCAGGTCCATGGCCGCGACACGGCCCTGGTAGCTCACTGCGTAGACGGTGCCGCCGGACAGCAGCAGGCCGCCGTCGATATCCACCACGCGCTCTAGCTCGGAACGGCCTTGGGGAATGGCAATGCGCTGCTCCCAAACCGGCAGGCCACGCTGGGCATCCACCGCAACCACCTTGCCGCTGGACAGGCCGGCGACCACCAGGCGGTTGGTCACCAGCGGCGCGCCGGTACCGCGCAGAGTCAGTACGGCCGGGGTATTCTCAACGATCCAGCGCTGGCTACCGGTGCTGGCATCGAAAGCGATCAGACGGTCATCCTGGGTCTGCACCACGACAATGTCGCCATTGCTGGCCGGCGCCGCCAGTACTTCGCTGGTCACGCGCGAGCGCCATTGCTCTTCGCCGTCGCTGGAATCCAGGGCGATCACTTCGCCCTTGAGCGTACCCAGCAGCACCTGTCCGTAACCGACGCCAATGGCACCGGAAACCGGGATTTCGAGCTTCTTGCGCCAGATGACCTTGCCGCTGGTGCGGTCCATGGCCATGACCACGCCTTCGACGTCGGCAGCGTAGATCACATCGCCTTCGATGGCTGGGACCAGCATGTTGAAGGTTTCACCCTGACCATCGCCAATCGAGCGGCTCCACTCGGTACGCAGCTCGACTTCAGCGTCGAACTTGGTCAGCTCGGCGGGCGGCAGTTCCTTCTTGCTATTGCTGCTGCAACCCACGGCCAGAACGGCCAGAGCCAGCAGTGCGGCATTCTTCCAACGCATCACGTCACGCATCCCCTTTTGCCAGGTCGTCCAGCTTCATCTGCAGGCCACCGACGGCGGCGTCTTCGGCCAACGCGTCCTTGGCCTTCTGATACGCGGCGTGCGCGTCGTCGCTGCGACCCAGCTGTACCAGCAGGTCGCCCTTGAGCTCTTCGCGGCTGGCGAGGTAGGCATCCTCGACCTTACTGTCGAGCAGCTTCAGCGCATCATCGGTCTTGTCCTGGGCCGCCAGCACACGGGCCAGACGCTGACGTGCCAGCTCCTCGAGCGTGGCGTCGGCCGGCTTGTCGAGAACGCGTTGCAGCGCGGCCGCGGCATCGTCGAGGCGATCCGCTTCGACGGCGACCTTGGCGACGAACAGGCTGCCGTACTGGGCGTAGTGGCTACCGCCAAACTCGCTGTCGAGCTTGCCGGCCAGTTCGGCGACTTTCGCGGCGTCGGGCTTGCCGGCCGGGTCCAGCGCTGTTTCCAGCAATTGCTGATAGAGCACCGAGGCGCCTTGCGCCTGATTGTCCTGGTACTTCTGCCAGCCCTGCCAGCCGAATACAGCCACCAGCGCCAATACGCCACCGGCCAGCAAAGGCTTGCCGTTGCGATCCCACCAGTCCTTGATTTGCGCGATCTGTTCGTCTTCGGTCTGCATGTCTAACCCCGTACTCCTAATCGAGAGCCTGCTCAAGCCTGCTGGCAGGCGGCCAGATGCTCAGCCAGAGCATCCCAGGCAACATTTTGTTGTTCACTGTCGTCGCGCAGCGGTTTGCAACCTACCACGCGCCCAGCCAATTCGTCGTCCCCCAGAATCAGCGCATAACGTGCGCCGCTCTTGTCGGCTTTCTTGAACTGGCTCTTGAAACTGCCGCCACCGGTGTTGAGCAACAGGCGCAGCCCCGGCAGCTCGTCGCGCAGACCTTCGACCAGAGTCAATGCCGCCAGCTCTGCCGCCTCGCCAAAGGCGCAGACGTAGACATCGGCGGCGCGATTGAGCTCGGCCGGCAACAGGTCCAGGGTTTCCAGCAGCAGAACCAGGCGCTCGATACCCATGGCGAAGCCAACACCCGGCGTAGCCTTGCCACCCAGCTGCGTCACCAGGCCATCGTAGCGACCGCCCGCACACACCGTGCCCTGCGCGCCGAGCTTGTCGGTGACCCACTCGAACACGGTGCGGTTGTAGTAATCCAGACCGCGCACCAGCTTGTGGTTGATCTGGTAGCGAATGCCGGCGGCATCCAGACGCGCCTTGACGCCCTCGAAGTGCAGGCGCGATTCCTCGTCGAGGTAGTCGCCCAGGGTCGGCGCACCGACCAGCAGCGCCTGAGTCGTCTCGTTCTTGCTGTCGAGGATGCGCAGCGGGTTGGTGGTCAGCCGGCGCTGACTGTCTTCGTCGAGCTGCTCGAAACGCTCCTGCAGGTAGGCCACCAGGGCATCGCGATAAGCCGCGCGCGCCTCGCTGGAACCCAGGCTATTGAGCTGCAGGGTCACCGCATCGGCCAGACCGAGCTGCTTCCACAGACGCCAGGTGAGCACGATCAGCTCGGCATCGACGTCCGGCCCCGGCAGGTTGAAGGCTTCCACGCCGACCTGGTGGAACTGGCGATAGCGGCCCTTTTGCGGCTTTTCGTAGCGGAACATCGGGCCCGCGTACCAGAGCTTCTGCACCTGGCCGCCACCGGACAGACCATGCTCGAGCACGGCACGCACGCAGCCGGCGGTGCCTTCAGGGCGCAGGGTCAGGGATTCTTCGTTGCGGTCGAAGAAGGTGTACATCTCCTTGTCGACCACATCGGTGCCCTCGCCGATACCGCGAGCGAACAGCTCGGTGTACTCGACGATGGGCAGGCGGATTTCCTTGTAGCCATAGCCATCGAGCAGGCTGACCAGCGTACTTTCCAGGTAGCGCCAGGCAGGCGTCTGCTCCGGCAGGATGTCGTTCATGCCACGAATGGCTTGCAGGGACTTGCTCAATTGTCTTCCTTACGCACGGATCAGCTGCGCACGATCACGGCAGCATCGGCGGCAGCCTTTTCGGCCGCCTTGTCGCGGATGAGCTTCTCCAGCTCGTCCACCAGATTTTCGTTGGTCAGCTTCGAGGCCGGTTTGCCGTCGATGTAGACCAGGTTGTTCGGGCTACCACCGGTAAGGCCGATATGCGCCTCTTTGGCCTCGCCGGGGCCGTTGACCACGCAGCCGATCACGGCCACGTCCAGCGGCACCAGCAAGTCCTCGACGCGAGCTTCCAGCTCGTTCATGGTCTTGACCACATCGAAGTTCTGCCGCGAGCAGCTCGGGCAGGCGATGAAGTTGATGCCACGCGAGCGCAGGCGCAGGGACTTGAGGATGTCGAAACCGACCTTGATCTCCTCCACCGGATCGGCGGCCAGGGAGATGCGGATGGTATCGCCAATACCTTCGGCCAGCAGCATGCCCAGGCCGACTGCCGACTTGACCGTACCGGAGCGCAGGCCACCGGCCTCGGTGATCCCCAGGTGCAGCGGCTGCTCGATCTGCTTGGCCAGCAGGCGATAAGCCTCGACGGCCATGAATACGTCGGAAGCCTTTACGCTGACCTTGAAGTCGGGGAAGTTCAGGCGATCCAGGTGCTCGACATGGCGCAGGGCGGACTCGACCAAGGCCTCGGGCGTCGGCTCGCCGTATTTCTTCTGCAGATCCTTCTCCAGTGAACCGGCGTTGACGCCGATGCGGATCGGGATGCCCTTGTCGCGCGCAGCCTCGACCACCGCCTTGACGCGGTCCTCACGGCCGATGTTGCCCGGATTGATACGCAGGCAGTCGACGCCCAGCTCAGCCACGCGCAGGGCGATCTGATAGTCGAAGTGAATATCGGCCACCAACGGCACACGCACCTGCTGCTTGATACGGCCAAAGGCCTCGGCGGCGTCCATGTCCGGCACGGAAACGCGCACGATGTCGGCGCCGGCATCTTCCAGGCGACGGATCTGCGCTACGGTGGCGGCCACATCGTTGGTGTCGGTATTGGTCATGCTCTGCACGGCAATCGGCGCATCGCCGCCGACCGGTACCGAGCCAACCCAGATCTTGCGCGACAGTCGGCGCTTGATCGGCGATTCGCAATGCATGCTTTACATCCCCAGTGTCAGGCGCGCGGTTTCGCCAGAGATATGCGGCGTGACGTCAACGCTTTCGCCGTTGTAGGTCACCTGAGCGCCCCGGGCAAAGCCCAGGTGTAACTTCAGCGGCGCCTTGCCGGTCAGTTCGATGCGCTCGCCGCTACGCTTGAGGGCGCTAACCAGGACCTTGCCATCGGCATCGGTCACCTGCGTCCAGCAATCGGCGGTGAACTGCACATTGAGTGCGCCCTGCCCTGCCGGCACCGCTACAGGTGCAGCAGGCTCAGCGGCGGGAGCCGGCGCGGTGGCGGTCACTGCTGGCTGATCCTGTTCGGTAGCAAGCGGGGCCTCCGGCGCGGGTTCAGCAGCCTCACCCTCAGTCGTCGCGGACTCGGCAGCAGGCTGTTCGGCGGCACCGGTGCCTTCCGGGGTTTCACCCGGGTCGACCGGCAGCAACAGCGGGCTGCTCCGCTCATCGCCCTGAGCGGCAACCACAGCCTGATCTTCCGGCTCGGCAAGCGAGTGCACCTGCGTGGTGCCATCGGCCCCCTCTACTTCCACATGCTCAAGCCCCAGATCAGCCAGACTGGTCACCGAACGGCCCTGATCCTGCCACCAGACAAAACCACCGCCAATCAATGCCAGCAGCAACAGAAAACTGACCAGGCGCAGGATACTTTGCGAATACCGTACGGGCTCTTCGATACGGCCCAGTGCATGCACGCTGCTGCCGGTGGCATCGGTGCCAGTGAACTGATCGAACTCCATCACCAGACGGTTCTGATCCATTTCGAGCAGCTTGGCGTAAGCACGAATGTAGCCACGGGCAAACGTGGTGCCCGGCAGCTTGTCGAAAGCACCGGCCTCGAGCTGGGTGAGACGCTGCGGAGTCAGATTGAGCTGAGCCGCTACTTCGGCGACGCTCCAGCCCTTGAGCTCACGGGCCTGCCGCAGGCTTTCGCCCGGGTTGTTCGGCGTCGGCTGAGTCACTTCGCTATGCGCGGCTTTCATTTTTGCCCCGAAACAAATTGCTGATATTCCTGAGAAGCCGGATACAGGCGCCGTAATTGCAGCCCCAGGCTGGCTGCCCGGTCACGGTCCTCGAATATCTCGGCCAGTCGCGCTCCCAGGAGCAGGCTGCGAGCGCTTTGCGGCGCCATTTCGCTGTAGCTATCGTAGTAGCGACGCGACGGCACGTACTCCTTGTCCTCGTAGGACAGCAGCGCCATTTCCAGCAACGCGCGCGGCTGGCGGCTGCTGAGGCGCAAGGCACGCTGGAAATACTCTTTGGCCTGCTCACGCTGACCGAGTTGCAGAGCCGTCATGCCGAGGTTCTCGAACACTCGGGAGCGCTCGGGATAGAGGTTGTCCTCGGCGGCCTTGAGGTAGGTGCTCATGGCCTCCTGATAGCGCTTCTGCTCGAACAGGAAACCGCCGTAATTGTTCAGCAGACGGGCATCCGCAGGCCGCTGGGACAGCGCCTTGCGAAAATGCTCGTCGGCCAGTTTAGGCTCCATTTCCAATTGAAAGGCCATGGCCAGCGCGGCATGCGCATCGGCATTGGAGGAATCAAGCTCCAGCGCGTTCTTCAACGGTACCTTGGCGAGCTGGGTATCGCCCTGCTGGATATAAGCGATGCCTAGCTGGACATAGGCATCACGTGCTTCGTCACGCCCTTTCGCCGTACGCATGGGGTCGACATCGCCGGTGGTCACACACCCACCGAGCAGGCTGGCAACGAGCAATAACAGCGCAGGGCGCAAGGTCATGGACATCCTCTCTTCAATTTCGATTGGCGGTGGCGCGAGGCTCTTGCGCCTCGCTGCCCAGCTGACGCACGGCGATATAACGCTCACTGCGCCGAGTACGGTCCATGACCTGGCCAACCAGCTGGCCGCACGCGGCGTCGATATCGTCACCACGGGTGGTGCGTACCGTGACGTTATGCCCGGCCTTGTGCAACAGGTCCTGGAAGCGGCGAATGGCGTTATTGCTCGGCCGCTCGTACCCCGAGAAGGGGAAGGGATTAAACGGAATCAGGTTGATCTTGCAAGGTACATCGGCCAGAAGTGCGATCATCTGCTCAGCATGCTCGGGCTGATCGTTGACGCCCTTGAGCAGGGTGTACTCGATGGTCAGCA
The DNA here is from genome assembly GCF_940789645.1 of Pseudomonas sp. Marseille-Q0931. Classification (NCBI taxonomy): domain Bacteria; kingdom Pseudomonadati; phylum Pseudomonadota; class Gammaproteobacteria; order Pseudomonadales; family Pseudomonadaceae; genus Pseudomonas; species Pseudomonas sp. Marseille-Q0931. The sequence continues at coordinate 376,094 of NZ_CALNWT010000003.1, forward strand.
CACGCTTCTCGCCCAGTTTGGAGATGTAGCGCTTGCAGGCCGCCAGCAGCATGTCCAGCGGATACTTCTTGTTGATCGGCACCAGCTGGTTGCGCAGCTCGTCGTTGGGCGCGTGCAGCGACAGGGCCAGCGACACGTCGATCACTTCGGCCAGCTTGTCGATCATCGGGACCACGCCGGAGGTGGACAACGTCACCTTGCGCTTGGAAATGCCGTAACCGAGGTCGTCCATCATGATCTGCATGGCGGAGACGACGTTGTCGAAGTTCAGCAACGGCTCGCCCATGCCCATCATCACCACATTGGTGATGGCGCGATCGATCTTCGCCGGCACGCTGCCGAAGGATTGGTTGGCGATCCACACCTGGCCGATGATCTCGGCGCTGGTCAGGTCGCTGTTGAAGCCTTGCTTGCCGGTGGAGCAGAAGCTGCAATCCAGAGCACAGCCGGCCTGTGACGACACACACAGGGTGCCACGGCCGTTCTGCGGGATGTACACGGTTTCCACGCAGCTGCCAGACGCCACACGCACCACCCACTTGCGCGTGCCATCGGCGGAAATATTTTCGCTGACCACTTCCGGGCCGCGAATCTCGGCAGAGGCCTCGAGCTTCTCGCGCAAGGCCTTGCCGACATTGGTCATGGCGGCGAAATCATCGACGCCAAAGTGGTGAATCCACTTCATTACCTGGCCGGCACGGAAGCGCTTCTCGCCAATGGACTCGAAGAACTGTTCCATTTCCGGCTGGGTCAGGCCCAGCAGGTTGATCTTGCCGGTGGTATTGGTCATGGCTTCACCCTCGCATCATTCGCCGTATCAGCGAATGCGCGCGCACTGCTCGGTAGCGGAGAAGAAGTAAGCGATCTCGCGGGCAGCGGAAGCTTCGGAGTCCGAACCGTGAACGGCGTTTTCGTCGATGGAAACGGCGAAATCAGCACGGATGGTGCCGGCAGCAGCTTCTTTCGGGTTGGTGGCGCCCATCAGTTCGCGGTTCTTGGCAACGGCGTTCTCGCCTTCCAGAACCTGAACGATGACCGGGCCGGAAGTCATGAAGGCGACCAGGTCCTTGAAGAAGCCGCGCTCGCTGTGCTCAGCGTAGAAACCGGCAGCTTCGCGCTCGGACAGTTGCACCATCTTCGAAGCGACGACGCGCAGACCGGCCTTTTCGAAACGGGTGGTGATCTCACCGATGACGTTCTTGGCAACGGCGTCAGGCTTGATGATGGAGAAAGTACGTTGAACAGCCATGTGAAGCTCCAGAAACTTTAGGGTTAAAGCGAAAAATTAAACCCGCGAATTATACGCGGGTTATGAGAGCGCAGCCACAGGCGGCAAGCCACAAGCTGCAAGTAAAAGCTACGCAGCGAAACCCGCGCTTGCGGCGCCGGATTTGTAGCTCGAGCGTAATCCGGGACTGTAGCGCCGATACTCCGCCCCTCCGAGCCATGCCCTACTGGGCTTCTTCGATCCAGGCTGCCTGGATGGCTTCGAGCACCTTTTCCCCACCGCGTTGCGGATCGTCGGAGAACTCGGGCAACGCCAGCACCCAGCTGCGCAGATCGACGAAGTTGACGTAGCGCGGATCGATATCCGGCTTCTGCTCGCTCAGCTCGATGGCGATATCCAGGACATCGACCCATTTCAGACTCATGACAGATACCTCCCGGATCAATGCGGCGCTTCAGCAGCGTGGTTGAGTGAATACTTGGGAATCTCGACGGTGAGGTCGTCCTCGCCGACGATGGCCTGACAGGCCAGGCGCGACTGAGCTTCGAGCCCCCAGGCCTTGTCCAGGTAGTCCTCTTCCAGCTCGTCCGCCTCGTTCAGCGAGTCGAAACCTTCGCGCACGATGCAGTGACAGGTGGTGCAGGCGCACACGCCACCGCAAGCGCTTTCCATCTCGATATGGTGCTCATGCGCCAGCTCGAGGATGGAAATGCCAGGCTCGGCCTCGACCACCAGGCCATCCGGGCAGAATCGCTCGTGAGGCAGAAAAATTACCTGCGGCATTAATTATTCCTCGATCTCGTTGAGATTGCGCCCGGCCAGCGCGGCTTTAACCGTCGAATCCAGTCGCCTGGCGGCGAAGGCATCGGTGACCTGCGACAGGCGTTTGGTCTGTCGCTCGATCGCCAGACCATCGGTGCCGGCAAGCAGATCGCGAAGCTCCTGCACCTGCAGCTCGATGACTTCGCGCTCCTCGGCATCCAGCAGACGATCGCCATCGGCCTCCAGCGCCCCCTCGACTGCCTCGATCAGACGCTGGGCATCGACCTGCTGCTCACGCAGCACACGCGCCGCCTTGTCGTCTCCGGCGTTCTGGAAGGAGTCCTGCAACATGCGTGCGATCTCACCATCGGTCAGGCCGTAGGACGGCTTGACCTGAATGCTCGCCTCGACGCCGGAGCTCAGCTCGCGCGCCGCGACACTGAGCAGACCGTCGGCATCGACCTGGAAGGTCACGCGGATCTTCGCCGCCCCGGCGACCATCGGCGGAATACCGCGCAACTCGAAACGCGCCAGGGAACGGCAGTCGGCGATCAGTTCGCGCTCGCCCTGCAGCACGTGAATCATCATCGCCGTCTGGCCATCCTTGTAGGTGGTGAACTCCTGCGCACGCGCCACCGGAATGGTGGTATTGCGCGGGATCACCTTCTCCATCAGCCCGCCCATGGTTTCCAGGCCGAGCGACAAGGGAATCACGTCCAGCAGCAACAGCTCCTCGCCATCCTCACGCTGGTTGCCGGCCAGGGCGTCGGCCTGGATCGCCGCACCAATGGCCACCACCTGGTCAGGGTCGATATTGGTCAGCGGCGCACGACCGAACAGCTCACCCACCGCCCCGCGCACACGCGGCACACGGGTCGAACCACCGACCATGACCACCGCACTGACTTCTTCCAGCTCGATACCCGAATCGCGTACGGCACGGCGGCAGGCCTTGAGGCTGCGCGCGACCATCGGCTCGATCAGCGCTTCGAATTGCTCGCGCGACAGCGAACCATGCCAGTCGCCATAGCTCAGCTCGACACTGCCGGCGTCCGTGAGCGCTTCCTTCGCTGCGCATGCAGCCTGCAGCAGGCGACGCTGGGCGGCCGGGTCGAGGTCGCTGGAAATACCGGCCTGCTGGATGATCCAGTCGGCCACGGCATGATCGAAATCGTCACCACCCAGGGCGCTGTCGCCACCGGTGGCCAACACCTCGAACACACCGCCAGTCAGACGCAGGATGGAAATATCGAAGGTGCCGCCACCGAGATCGTAGATGGCGACCACGCCTTCGGCCTTCTGATCCAGGCCGTAGGCCACCGCAGCAGCTGTCGGCTCGTTGAGCAGTCGCAGCACGGTCAGGCCGGCGAGACGTGCAGCGTCCTTGGTGGCCTGACGCTGGGCATCGTCGAAATAGGCCGGCACGGTGATCACCGCGCCCACCAGCTCACCGCCCAGGGTCTGCTCGGCGCGCAGGCGCAGAGTCTTGAGAATCTCAGCCGAAACCTCGACCGGGCTCTTCGCCCCCTGCACCGTCTCGATGAAGGGCATGTGCGATTCGCCGGCAGCGAAGCGATACGGCAACTGTTCGCCGAGCTGATGCACGTCGGCGATGCCGCGTCCCATCAGGCGCTTGACCGACAACACGGTATTGAGTGGATCGCTGGCGGCCGCCAGCTTGGCCGACTCGCCCACCTCGATGCTTGCGGCGTGATAACGCACGGCAGAGGGCAGGATAACGCCGCCATCAGCATCAGCCAGAGGTTCGGCCAGACCACTGCGCACGGCAGCGACCAGCGAGTTGGTGGTGCCCAGGTCGATGCCCACTGCCAGCCGACGCTGGTGCGGTTGTGGGCTCTGCCCTGGCTCGGCGATCTGCAATAGGGCCATGGTCTTCTTGAAATCATCAGGCAGGCTGCCGAAGCAACCTACAGGTTAATCGTCGAGGCGCTCTTCTAACTGGCGCACTTCATGAGAGAGCTTGTCGAGGAATTGCATACGGCGCATCAGGCGCTCGGCCTCTTCACGGCGCGCCTCGTCATCCCAGCACACAGCGAAGCCCTCGTTGAGCTGCTCCTGCGCGGCTTTCAGGCGGCCTTTGAAGGCAGCGACGCCAGCCAGATCTGCATCGTCCTGCAGCTCTTCCAGCTCTTCACGCAACTGCATCTGCTGCAGAAGGAAATCCGGATCCTGCACAGTCACTTCCAGCGGCAACTCGGGGCCACGCATGGCCAACAGATAGCGCGCACGCTGCGACGGTGTTTTCAGGACCTGATAAGCCTCGTTGAGGCAGGCCGAGCGCTCAAGCGCCAGGCGCTGCTCACGCTCGCCGGCATCGGCGAATCGATCCGGATGAACCTGGCGCGCCAGCTCACGGTAACGTGCCGCCAACTGCTGCAGATCGAGGCGAAAACCCGGTTGCAGGTCGAACAGGGCGAAATGGCAAGGATTACCCATTCAGGGCCTCAAATGTTGAAGCTTTCGCCGCAACCGCATTCGCCGCGCACGTTGGGGTTGTTGAACTTGAAGCCCTCGTTGAGGCCTTCCTTCACGAAGTCCAACTCGGTGCCGTCGAGATAGACCAGGCTCTTGGGATCGATGATCACCTTGACGCCGTGGCTCTCGAACACCTGGTCCTCGGCCGCCAGCTCATCGACGAACTCGAGCACGTAGGCCAGGCCGGAGCATCCGGTAGTACGCACACCGAGGCGAATGCCCTCGCCCTTGCCGCGCCCTTCGAGAGAGCGTTGCACATGGCGGGCAGCTGCTTCAGACATGGTGATGGCCATTGCAAACCTCGTATCAGAGCAAACCTTTCTTCTGCTTGTAATCGCGCACAGCAGCCTTGATGGCGTCCTCGGCGAGTACGGAGCAGTGAATTTTCACCGGCGGCAGCGCCAGTTCTTCGGCGAGCTGGGTGTTCTTGATGCTTTCGGCTTCATCCAGGGTCTTGCCCTTCATCCACTCGGTGGCGAGCGAGCTGGAGGCGATGGCCGAACCGCAGCCATAGGTCTTGAACTTGGCGTCTTCGATCACGCCGCTTTCGCTGACCTTGATCTGCAGGCGCATAACGTCGCCGCATGCCGGCGCACCGACCATGCCGGTACCTACATCGGGATCTTCGGCGTTCAGCTTGCCGACGTTGCGCGGGTTTTCGTAGTGGTCGATGACCTTGTCACTGTAAGCCATGTTGTATTTCCTCTCTCATCAGGTGCCGCTCTTCAGGCAGCTATCAGTGTGCTGCCCATTCCACGGAGGAAAGGTCGACACCTTCTTTGAACATATCCCACAGGGGCGACAACTCACGCAGCTTGTCCACCGCTTCGCGGACCTTGGCAGCGGCGTAGTCGACTTCTTCTTCGGTAGTGAAGCGACCGAAGGTGAAGCGAATCGAGCTATGCGCCAGCTCATCGTTGCGGCCCAGAGCGCGCAGCACGTAAGACGGCTCCAGGGAAGCCGAGGTGCAGGCCGAACCGGACGATACGGCGAGGTCCTTGAGCGCCATGATCAGCGACTCGCCCTCGACGTAGTTGAAGCTCAGGTTGAGATTGTGCGGCACGCGGGCAGTCAGGCTGCCGTTGACGTACAACTCTTCCATGTCTTCGAGCTGGCGATAGAAACGGTCACGCAGGGCAGTGATGCGCTGGTTTTCCGCCGCCATCTCTTCCTTGGCGATGCGGAAGGCTTCACCCATGCCGACGCACTGGTGAGTGGCCAGCGTGCCCGAACGCATGCCGCGCTCGTGACCGCCACCGTGAGTCTGCGCCTCCAGACGTACGCGCGGCTTGCGACGCACGTACAGGGCGCCAACGCCTTTGGGGCCATAAGTCTTGTGCGCGGAGAAGGACATCAGGTCGACCTTCATCTTCTCCAGGTCGACTTCCACCTTGCCGGTGGACTGCGCCGCATCGACGTGCAGCAGCACGCCACGGGAGCGGGTCAACTCGCCGATGGCGGCGATGTCATTGACAGTGCCGATTTCGTTGTTGACGTGCATGAGCGACACCAGCGTGGTGTCGTCACGCAGCACGGCTTCGACCATGGCCGGCGTGATCAGACCATCTTCGCCCGGCTCCAGATAGGTCACTTCGAAACCTTCGCGCTCGAGCTGACGCGTGGTGTCCAGCACCGCCTTGTGCTCGATCTTCGAGGTAATGATGTGCTTGCCCTTGCTGGCGTAGAAATGCGCCACGCCCTTGATGGCGAGGTTATCGGACTCGGTGGCACCACTGGTCCAGACGATTTCGCGCGGGTCGGCATTGACCAGCTCGGCGACCTGACGGCGGGCGTTCTCCACCGCCTCTTCGGCTTTCCAGCCAAATACGTGGGAGCGCGAAGCCGGGTTGCCGAAGTTACCGTCGACCAGCAGGCACTCGCTCATCTTCTGCGCGACACGCGGATCGACCGGCGTTGTGGCGGAGTAATCGAGGTAAATAGGCAATTTCATTGGGTTTCTCCTATCAGGCAAACGCCCTGCTCACTCGATGGCAGACGCTTCAATCTTATCCAAATGCGGCGCAGTGCCTCTGCCGGAGCAGCGACGCTGATCCTGGCGCAACGCGACCTCTTGAACCTCACGGCGCACGACCAGATCGGCCAGACTGATGCCACTGAGGAATTCATGAATTTGCTGACTGAGATCGCACCACAGATGATGGGTCAGACAGGTGTCGCCAGAGTGGCAATCGCCCTGCCCCTGGCAACGCGTGGCATCTACGGACTCATTGACCGCATCGATCACCTGGGCCACCTGAATGCCACGCATGTCACGCGACAGCTGATAGCCGCCACCCGGCCCGCGCACACTGGAAACCAGGTTGCCACGGCGCAGCTTGGCGAACAGTTGCTCGAGATAGGACAGGGAGATGCCCTGCCGCTCGGAAATATCGGCCAGGGAAACGGGACCATGCTGCGCGTGCAGCGCCAGATCGAGCATGGCGGTAACGGCGTAACGGCCTTTGGTGGTCAGTCGCATGGCTCTACCACGAATCACTGAATTGAGGCGGAGTATGCAATTCCCGAGTATTTAAGTCAACTATAAGACCTATTAATTTACTCAGGTTTGACCGCAAAAAGAGGCGAGATGATAGCAGAGACCACCTCGCCGCGCATCAGGCTGCAGGCTTGTCGCCCTGCCCCTTGCAGACCTCGGCGAAATCCTCGTCACGCAGCTCCGGCAACGCCTTGGCGCGATAGTCGCAATCCAGAGAAGCCAGCGCCTTGCTGACATCCTCCAGACGACCATCGACGGCCTGCAGGTGGTCGAGCAATTGCCCGATTGCCCTTGCCACCGGGTCAGGCATGTCCTGACCTACGCCATAGGCATCGAAGCCGATCTTCTCGGCCATGGCCTGACGCTTGGCCTCCTGCTCGTCATCGGACTTGACGATGATCTTGCCGGGAATGCCGACCGCGGTCGCACCGGCCGGCACCGCCTTGGTCACCACGGCATTGGAGCCGATCTTGGCGCCCGCACCAACAGTGAACGGCCCCAGCACCTTGGCGCCAGCTCCGACCACGACACCATCTTCCAGGGTCGGGTGACGCTTGCCCTTGTTCCAGCTGGTACCGCCGAGGGTCACACCCTGATAGAGCGTCACGTCATTGCCGATCTCGGCAGTTTCGCCGATCACGATACCCATGCCGTGATCGATGAAGAAGCGCCGCCCGATCTTCGCCCCCGGATGGATCTCGATACCGGTCATCCAGCGCCCGAAGTTGGACACCACGCGCGCCGGCCACTTCCAGCCCGAACGCCATAGCGCATGAGCCACCCGATGCAGCCAGGTGGCATGCAACCCCGGGTAGCAGGTCACCACCTCGAAGGCATTGCGCGCCGCCGGATCACGGTGAAAAACGCTCTGGATATCTTCTCGCATGCGTTCAAACATCAGACTTCCCCTGCTTGTGAGGCTCTCCACGCACGGCCTTCTCTGTCTCGGTAAGGATGCCGCGCAGGATATTCATTTCCAGCTTGCTCACCGCACTGCGCCCAAAAAGGCGGCGCAGGCGAGTCATCAGGTGCCGTGGCTTCTGCGGATCGAGAAAGCCGATCATCACCAGCACGCGGCGCAAATGACCGTAGAAAGATTCCAGCTCATCCGCCGTCGCGACCTGGGAATTGAGCATCGCCGTGGTTTCCAGCTTCTCCACCTTGCTCGGCAGGTTTTGCGCTGTCAGCCAGGCCATGCGCACTTCATAGGCCAGCACCTGCACCGCCGCAGCCAGGTTCAGCGAGCTGAACTCCGGGTTGGACGGGATATGCACGTGGTATTGACATCGCTGCAGCTCCTCGTTGGTCAGACCGGCGTACTCACGGCCGAACACCAACGCCACCTCACCACCCGCAGCGGCCTGTTCGCAACTGGTCGTACCGCACTCGCGAGGATCGAGCAATGGCCAGGGGATGCGTCGGTCGCGCGCACTGGTACCGATGACTAGCGTGCAGCCGACCAGCGCCTCCTCCAGCGTGTCGACCACCTGCGCGGCGTCCAGCACATCGGTGGCGCCGGATGCTCGCGCAACGGCATCGCCGCTGGGGAAATCCTCGGGAGCCACCAGCACCAGACGTGACAGACCCATGTTTTTCATCGCCCGCGCGGCACCGCCGATGTTGCCCGGATGACTGGTACCCACCAGAACGACGCGAATATTGTCCAGCAACGCAGACACTCTCAGAAACGATTAGGGGGCTACGATCTTACCCAAGCCCCGGCGTGATTGCCATGCGGGGTACAGACGGCGCTTCATCAGCAACGGTTTTCTGCTAACATGGCCGGCTTTCTTTAACGCCCCAGGTGAACCTCCCATGCAGCCCATGCTGAATATCGCCCTGCGCGCCGCTCGCAGCGCCGGTGAAATGATCTTTCGCTCCATCGAGCGCCTGGATGTCATCTCGGTCGACGAGAAGGATGCCAAGGATTACGTCACCGAGGTCGACAAGGCCGCCGAGCTGATGATCGTCCAGGCCATTCGCAAGGCTTACCCGACCCACAGCTTCCTCGGCGAAGAAGGCGGCGTGCTGGAAGGCAGCGGCGAAGGCGCTGATTATCAGTGGATCATCGACCCGCTGGACGGCACCACCAACTTCGTTCGCGGCGTGCCGCACTTCGCCATCAGCATCGCCTGCAAATACCGCGGTCGCCTCGAGCACGCCATTGTCCTCGACCCGGTTCGCCAGGAAGAATTCACCGCCAGCCGCGGCCGCGGTGCAGCTCTCAACGGTCGTCGCCTGCGCGTCAGCAATCGCAAGAGCCTTGAGGGTGCCCTGCTCGGCACCGGCTTCCCGTTCCGCGATGGCCAGCTCGATCACCTGGACAACTACCTCAACATGTTCCGCAGCCTGACCGGCCAGACCGCCGGCATCCGCCGCGCAGGCGCTGCCAGTCTGGACCTGGCGTACGTTGCGGCCGGCCGCTTCGACGCATTCTGGGAGTTCGGCCTGTCCGAGTGGGACATGGCTGCCGGCGCCCTACTGATTCAGGAAGCAGGCGGCCTGGTCAGCGACTTCAGCGGCGGCCATGATTTCCTCGAAAAGGGCCAGATCGTTGCCGGCAACACCAAGTGCTTCAAGGCCGTGCTGACGGCGATCCAGCCGCACCTGGCACCCTCGATGAAGCGCTGAGCTTTCATCGAGCAAAAATAAAAAACGCCCCGAGGGGCGTTTTTTTATGACTCGCTTTCTTATTGAGTCTGCTGCACCAGCACCAGCTCGCCCTGCTTGTTGACCGGAATGCGGCTGCCCGGATCACGGTCCATGCGCACGGTGCCGACCTTCTCGCCCAGCTGGTACTTCACATCGTAGCCCACCAGCTTCTCGCTGGTGTCGGTCACGGTGTTGCAGCGGGTTTCGGTGGTGGTGTAAGTGTCACGCTGCTGCATGCCTTCCTGAACCTTGTTGCCGGCATAACCGCCGCCAACGGCGCCGGCCACGGTGGCGATCTTCTTGCCGGTACCGCCGCCGACCTGATTACCCAGCAGACCACCGGCGATGGCCCCGATAGCCGTGCCGGCGATCTGATGCTGATCCTGTACCGGACGCTGACGCGTGACCGCCACGTCCTTGCAGACTTCCCGTGGCGTTTTCACGGTTTCATTGACCGGCGTTACGGCCAGCACCTCGGCATAATCCGGGCCACGATCAACCAGGCTGTAAGTGGCAACAGCGCCACCAGCGGTCACACCCACAGCACCCAGTACGGCACCTACCAACAGTGATTTGTTCATTTTATGTGTCTCCTAGGCTCGGCGACTCGCGCCCTTCTCCCTGCCTAGGACAGCAAAAAGCCGCGACAAGTTCGACTGGCCGCGGCTTTCGCTGACTTTCATGAAGCCTGTCACATCGTTACGGGCGGCCGTCGTCGGCCTCGGCTTCAGCCGCAGGAGGAATCAGATCTTCCACGCTGAGTTTCAGCCATACCAGCACAGTGGCACCGATATAGACCGACGAGTAGGTCCCGACCACGACACCCACCAGCAGGGTCAGAGCAAAGGCGCCCAGCACTTCACCACCGAAGAACAGCAGCGCCAACAGCGCCAGTGCTGTGGACAATGATGTAGCGATGGTACGCAGCAAGGTCTGGGTAATCGAAACGTCGATATTCTCGATCAGCGAGGTCTTGCGCAGCACGCGGAAGTTCTCGCGGATACGGTCATAGATGATGATGGTGTCGTTGAGCGAGTAACCGATCATCGCCAGGATCGCCGCCAGCACGGTCAGGTCGAACGGGATCTGGAAAAACGCCAGTACGCCCAGAGTGATGATCACGTCATGCACAAGGGATGCGATGGCGCCGACACCGAACTTCCACTGAAAGCGAAACGCCAGGTACAGCATGATGCCGCCCAGCGCCAGGAGCATGGCAATACCGCCCTGGTCACGCAGTTCCTCCCCCACCTGCGGGCCGACGAACTCGACGCGTTTGACCTCGAAACGCGTCGCCTCGTCGACCTTGCGCAGCGCGGCCGCGACCTCATTACCCAGGTCGGGAGAATCGCCAGCCAGACGCACCAGCACATCGGTACTGGCGCCGAAGCTCTGCACCACGGCATCGGTATAACCTGCCTGGCCCAGCTCGGTCTTGATTCGATCAAGATTGGCCGGCTGTTCGTATTGCAGTTCGATCAGGGTGCCGCCGGTGAAGTCCAGGCCGAAGTTAAGCCCTTTGGCGAACAACGCCCCCAGGCCGATCACTGTCAGCGCCAAGGTTATGGCGAAGGCGATATTGCGTACCGCCATAAAACGAATGGTTGATTTGATCATGGCTGCACCTCAGATCCACAGCTTCTTGACGTTGCGGCCACCGAAGATCAGGTTGACCAGACCTCGGGTGAACATGATGGCTGTGAACATCGAAGTGATGATGCCCAGAGACATGGTCACCGCGAAGCCCTTGACCGGGCCGGTGCCCATGGCGAACAGGATGCCGCCGACCAGCAAGGTGGTCAGGTTACTGTCGAGAATCGCCGAGAATGCACGGTCGAAGCCTTCATGCAGGGCGCGCTGCACGGGCAGGCCATTGGCCAGCTCCTCGCGAATGCGCGAGAAGATCAGCACGTTGGCGTCCACCGCCATACCCAGGGTCAGGACGATACCGGCAATACCCGGCAAGGTCAGGGTCGCGCCGATGGCAGACATCAGGCCTACCAGCAGCACCAGGTTGAACGCCAGAGCGACAGTCGCCAGCACACCGAAGAAACGGTAGATGGCGATGATGAAGAGGGCCACGAAGATCATTGCCCATTCGGTAGAGGCAATACCCTTGGCAATGTTCTCTGCACCCAGGCTCGGGCCGATGGTGCGCTCTTCAGCGAAGTACATCGGTGCAGCCAGGCCACCGGCGCGGAGCAGCAGCGCCAGCTCCGAGGACTCACCCTGGCCGTTCAGACCGGTGATACGGAACTGGCTGCCGAGTGCCGACTGGATGGTCGCCAGGCTGATGATCTTCTTCTCTTCGACGAAGGAAGGGACGGCGACTTCCTGCTCGACGCCATCGACGGTCTGACGCACATAGCGAGTGACCGGCTTCTGCTCGATGAAGATCACCGCCATGCTGCGACCGACATTGTTGCGCGTGGCGCGATTCATCAGATCGCCGCCGTGACCGTCGAGGCGAATGTTCACCTGCGGACGACCGTTCTCGTCGAAACTGGCCTGGGCATCGGTAACCTGGTCACCAGTGATGATCAGCTCACGCTCAAGCTGCACCGGCGGACGACCCTCCTCGCGGAAACCGAAAGCCTCGGTCGCACCACGCGGCGCGTCGAAATCGGCCTGCAGACGGAACTCCAGGTTCGCGGTCTTACCAAGAATACGCTTGGCCTCGGCGGTGTCCTGCACACCGGGCAGCTCGACCACGATGCGGTTGGCGCCCTGGCGCTGCACCAGCGGCTCGGCTACGCCCAGCTCGTTGACGCGGTTACGCACAGTGGTGAGGTTCTGGCGAATGGAGTATTCGCGGATCTCGGCGATCTTCGCCTGGGTCAGACCCAGTTGCAGGACCTGCTGGCCATTGCGCTCGACAGTGGTCAGTTCGAAATCGCTGTAATCCTTGCGAATCAGGCGCTGCGCATTGTCCAGCGTGTCGCTGTCGGCAAAGCCGAGCTGAATGCGGCCGTTGCTTTCCGGCATGCTGCGATAGCGCACGCGCTCCTTGCGCAGCAGGCTCTTGATTTCACCTTCATAGACCTGGCGGCGCACGTCCAGCGCCTTGTCCATGTCGACTTCCAGCAGGAAGTGCACGCCCCCGGAGAGGTCCAGGCCGAGCTTCATCGGGCTCGCGCCCAGGCTGCGCAGCCAGTCGGGAGTGGTTTGCGCCAGGTTCAGCGCCACGACGTAGTCATCGCCCAGTGCGCGACGGACGATGTCCTTGGCCGGCAGCTGGTCATCCTGCTTGATCAGACGAATCAGGCCGCCGCGGCCACGCTCGTCGATGCTGGCAGCCTTGACCTGGATACCGGCATCGGTCAGCGCCTTGCTGGCACGATCGACATCCGTCTGCTCGATGCTCAGCGCCGAGCTGGCGCCGCTGATCTGCACGGCAGGATCGTCTGGATAGAGATTTGGAATGGAGTAGACCAGGCCGATCGCCAGTACGGACAGAATCAGCAGGTACTTCCACAGAGGGTATTTATTGAGCATGAACGGGCCGCCCGCTATGACGCGGGGCGCTAAAAGCGCCCCGTGGAATGGAAAAACCGAGAACCGAATCAGATGGCTTTCAGCGTGCCCTTGGGCAGGGTGGCGGCGATGGCCTGCTTCTGGAACTTCAGCTCGACGGTGTCAGACACCTCGATCACCACGAAATCGTCGGCAACCTTGGACACCTTGCCGGCGATACCGCCGCTGGTGACGACTTCGTCGCCCTTCTGCAGGCCGCCGAGCAGGTTCTTGTGCTCCTTGGCACGCTTGGCCTGCGGACGCCAGATCATCAGATAGAAGATGACCAGGAAGCCGATCAGGAAAACCCACTCGAAACCGCTGCCGGCAGGGCCAGCAGCCGCGGTGTCAGCGTAGGCGGCGGGGATCAAAAAGCTCATGTAACACTCCTAATGGAAAGGATCTTCAAACGTTCGGGAAATCAGTCCAGAGGCGGCACAGGCAGGCCGCGCTTGGCATAGAAGGCTTCGACAAAGGCGGCCAATGTACCCTGTCCGATAGCCTCGCGCAAACCAGCCATAACCCGCTGATAATGCCGCAAGTTATGGATGGTATTGAGCATACTACCGAGCATTTCGCCGCACTTGTCCAGATGATGCAGATAAGCGCGCGAGAAGTGTTTGCAGGTGTAACAGTCGCAGGTCGGATCCAGCGGCGAATCGTCGAGCTTGTGCACGGCGTTGCGGATCTTCACCACGCCGGTATCGACGAACAGGTGTCCGTTGCGCGCATTACGCGTCGGCATCACGCAGTCGAACATGTCCACGCCGCGGCGCACGCCCTCGACCAGATCTTCCGGCTTGCCCACGCCCATCAGGTAGCGTGGCTTGTCGGCCGGCATCTGCGGCGGCAGGAAGTCGAGCACGCGGATCATCTCTTCCTTCGGCTCGCCGACCGACAGGCCGCCGATGGCCAGGCCGTCGAAGCCGATCTCGCACAAACCCTCCAGCGAGCGCATGCGCAGCTCCTCGTGCATGCCACCCTGGACGATGCCGAACAGCGCCGCGGTGCTTTCACCGTGCGCGGTCTTGGAGCGCTTGGCCCAGCGTAGCGACAGCTCCATCGAGCGCTTGGCCACGTCGAACTCGGCCGGGTACGGCGTGCATTCGTCGAAGATCATCACGATGTCCGAGCCCAGGTCGCGCTGCACCTGCATCGACTCTTCCGGCCCCATGAACACCTTGGCGCCGTCGACCGGCGAGGCGAAGTACACGCCCTCCTCCTTGATCTTGCGCATCGCCCCGAGGCTGAACACCTGGAAACCGCCGGAGTCGGTGAGGATCGGCCCCTGCCACTGCATGAAGTCGTGCAGGTCGCCATGCTTCTTGATCACCTCCATGCCCGGGCGCAACCACAGGTGGAAGGTGTTGCCGAGAATGATCTGCGCGCCGATGTCCTCGACGTCACGCGGCAGCATGCCCTTGACCGTGCCATAGGTACCCACCGGCATGAAGGCCGGGGTCTCGACCACGCCTCGCGGGAAGGTCAGGCGGCCGCGACGGGCCTTGCCGTCGGTAGCCAGCAACTCGAAGGACATGCGACAGGTGCGCGACATACTCAAACCTCGGGCCCGCGCGCGGCGGGATTGCGGGTGATGAACATGGCATCACCGTAACTGAAGAAGCGATAACCCTGCGCCACGGCCTCGCGATAGGCGGCCATGGTCTCGGCATAGCCGGCGAAGGCCGACACCAGCATCAGCAGGGTCGACTCGGGCAGATGGAAGTTGGTGACCAGCGCGTCGACGACATGAAACGGACGCCCCGGGTAGATGAAGATGTCGGTATCGCCGCTGAACGGCTTCAGCTCGCCGCTCTGCGCCGCGGTCTCCAGCGAACGCACACTGGTGGTGCCGACGGCGACCACGCGTCCGCCACGGGCGCGGCAGGCCGCCACGGCATCGACGACATCCTGGCCGACTTCCAGCCACTCGCTGTGCATGTGGTGATCCTCGATGCGCTCCACGCGCACCGGCTGGAAGGTACCGGCGCCGACATGTAGGGTGACGAATGCCGTTTCCACACCCTTGGCACGGATCGCCGCCAGCAGCTCGTCATCGAAGTGCAGCCCCGCAGTCGGCGCAGCCACTGCGCCCGCTTTCTCGGCGTAGACGGTCTGGTAACGCTCGCGATCCGCTTCGTCGTCCGGCCTGTCTATATATGGCGGCAACGGCATATGGCCGACCCGCTCCAGCAACGCCAGCACCGGCTCGGCGAAACGCAGCTCGAACAGGGTATCGTGACGCGCGACCATCTCGGCCTCGCCACCACCCTCGATAAGAATCTGCGAGCCCGGCTTGGGCGATTTGCTCGAGCGCACATGGGCCAGCACGCGGTGCTGATCGAGCACACGCTCCACCAGTATCTCCAGCTTGCCGCCGGACGCTTTCTGGCCAAACAGGCGCGCCGGAATCACCCGGGTATTGTTGAACACCATCAGATCACCGGAGCGCAGTTGCTCCAGCACGTCGGTGAACTGGCCATGACGCAGCGCGCCACTCGGGCCGTCCAGCTGCAACAGGCGACTGGCACGACGCTCGGCCAGGGGGTGACGGGCGATCAGCGACTCGGGCAGATCGAAGTGAAAATCGGCAACACGCATGATTCTATTCGGCGGGGGTATTTCTGCAGGATGGCGAAGCTTACCGGATTTCCCCCAGTCCGACCACGTGAGGCTGCGGCGCATACCTGGCGACGATCCGCGCCAGGGTGCCATCGTTCTGCAGCGAGCGGATGGCGGCATTGACCGCCTCGAGCCGACCCAGCCGATCTCGGTGCAGGCGCAAACGCAATTGAGAGCGATGAATCGTCGGCCCCTCCTCCACCTGCCAGCGAGTCCCGCGCAACTGCCCGTCCACATGTTGCAGATAGCGCCACTCCAGGCGGTCGAGGATGCCGGCCTCGCTGCGCCCCTGGGCAACGCGGTAGATCAGTGCCTGAACATCGGCGCCATCGTTACGCTGAAAGTGGTTGCTGCCGGCATAGCCATAGCCGCGCACGGTGGCGATGGCTCGTCCACCTAGATCCTCGAGATGACTGTAGGGGAAATCCCTGCCGGGAGGAAAAATCAGCATCTCCTCGGTTTCCAGCACCGGCACCGTCCACGCCGAGACCTCGACTTGTTCGGCGTCACTGCGCCAGCTCTTGCTGACGCAACACTCGATCTGCAACTGCCCCTCGCGAAAAAGCTTTTGCGTCCGCAGCGGCGGCAACGGGTGGCTGGCTAGCAGCGACTCCGGCAAGCGCTCATCCAGCGCGAGCATGAACTCGTGGAGGATGCCGCTGACCCGAGCCCCCTCGACTATCCAGTAAGGTGCCCAACTTTCATCGGTGACGGCGTAGGTCAGGGTGTCGGCCCTAGCGATAGGCACGAGTAGCAGACCCGTGACGAGCATCCGGCACAAACCTTTGATAACTCCTTCTCCCATGACCGCCTCACCCCGAGGTCATTTATATAAGTGCCATACTCGGCAATCTTGATGACAGCGCGATTCTAGCCGCAACCGCAATATAAAAGCCGGGCGCCATCATCACTGCCATTGGCCGCCAGTACAGGAACGCATCGATAGCCAATTACCGCATTAACGCCGATTGACCGGCGCAAGGTGCATCCCTATACTGCGCCGCCATCGTGCCCCGGTGGCGGAATCGGTAGACGCGGCGGATTCAAAATCCGTTTTCGAAAGGAGTGGGAGTTCGAGTCTCCCCCGGGGCACCACGATTCGAAGCCCGCAAGACCTTGGTCTTGCGGGCTTTTTCGTATCTGCGTGAACAATAGAGGCAATTGTTGCAAGCCGGTTACCGCCAAACTTTTCCGGCACCTCGGCAGGCCCCGTAAAACCTGGCTGGCGACCTTGCTGGCAGGGGTTGGCAATTGCGCAAAAGTTAGCGTAGAGTGATCGAACTGTTTGCATGGGTCGCCGTGAATCGTGACTCTGGTGCAGCAGATCACTTCGATCCGCTACATCCCGCTCGACTTCTATTACTCCTTGCAACCAGTCTCAGCCCTCTATACTCGGAGGCTGTCATCAACTTTAGTTTCAAGGAAAAAGACATGTCGAATCGTCAGAACGGTACCGTCAAGTGGTTTAACGACGAGAAAGGTTTTGGTTTTATCACTCCCGAAAGCGGTCCGGATCTGTTCGTGCACTTCCGCGCGATCGAAGGTAACGGCTTCAAGAGCCTGAAAGAAGGCCAGAAAGTCAGCTTCGTAGCTGTGCAAGGTCAAAAAGGCATGCAGGCCGACCAGGTTCAGATCCTGGGCTGATTGCCGCTGCTTTGAAGAACCCCTGATCTCGATCAGGGGTTTTTTTATGCCTGGGGAAAAGTCGCGGTTAGAATGGCGCGCACTTTCGTCACAGCGAGCCCATCATGCCGAAACACCAGCTACGCCCGCAGGGAGACTTTCCCACTGCCGGGCTGATTCGTCGCCTGGCGGCCCTCTTCTACGACTTTTTGCTCTGCGTGGCGCTGATCATGGTGGTCACCCTGATCTACCAACAGGGCATCCTGCGCCTGATTCATGGTGGCGATGCACTGATGGCGATGGCCGAAGCCGGCGCCCTGGACAACGACCCGCTTCTCGCCAGCCTGGTACTGCTGTCGCTGTTCGCCTTCTTCGCCAAGTTCTGGACGCATAACGGCCAGACGCTGGGCATGCAGGCCTGGGGATTGCGCATTCAGAACGCCGACGGTAGCGCCATTGACCTATGGCAGGCCTTGCTGCGTTTCGTGGTCGCCATCGGTTCCTGGCTGTTCGCCGGCCTGGGTTTTCTCTGGCTGCTGTGGGACAAGCAGGGCCGCACCTGGCACGACATCTATTCGGACAGCCGCGTGGTTCAGCTACCCAAGAACATTCACAAGAAGTAGCCCGAGCAGATACGAAAAAGCCGGTTCACTGAACCGGCTTTTTCATGCCCACAAGCGACTCAGCCGGCGCGGCGTAGCAGCCAGAGACCGGCCAGCGCGCAGATGCCAGCCGGCACCAGCACCGCCAGTAGCGGCGAGAAGCCGAACACCAGGCTCGACGGCCCCAGCAGGTCCTGAGCGATACGGAAGATGAAGCCGACCAGCACGCCGGTGAAGACGCGCTGCCCCAGCGTCACCGAACGCAGCGGGCCGAAGATGAAGGAAATCGCCATCAGCACCAGAGCGCCAGTCACCAGCGGCTGCAGTACCTTGGTCCAGAACGCCAGCCAGTAACGGGCATTGTTCAGCCCCTGCTCGCCCAGGTAGTGGATGTACTGCCACAGCCCGGTCACCGAGAGCGACTCGGGCTCCATCACCACGGTGCCAAGCAGCTCCGGGTTGAGTTCGATGTCCCAGCGCTCTTCGCGCTGATTGACCACCTCGGAACGGTCTTCATGCAGCAGCGTGGTCTGCACGTTGCTCAGCATCCAGTGGTTGTCACGGTACTCGGCACGGCGAGCGAAGCTGGCCGAAAGCAGGCGACGCTCGCCGTCGAAGCGGTAGCGCGTAACCCCGAGCAGAACACCGCCTGGTTGCACGGCGTTGATGTGCACGTATTCCTGGCCCTGACGATGCCACATACCGCGCTTGGAGCTCTGCGCCGCACCACCACCCTGCGCCAGCGCACGGTCGGCCTGGGCCTGGTTCTCGGTCAGCGGCGCAACGTACTCGCCGATCAGAATGCCGGCGAGCATCAGTACCAGCATGGGCTTCATCACCGCCCAGACGATACGCCCGATGGACACGCCAGCAGCGCGCATGATGGTCAGCTCGCTGTTGCTGGCCAGGGTGCCGAGACCGATCAGGCAGCCGATCAGCGCCGCCATCGGCAACATCTCGTAGGCCCGGCGCGGCGCGGTCAGCAATACGTACCAGAGCGCCTGACCGAGGCCGTAATCGCCCTTGTTAAGGTCGCCCAGCTCATCGATGAAGGCGAACAGCAACGCCAGGCCGAGGATGACGCCCAGTACCGCCAGAATGGCGAAGAAAACCTGAGCGCCGATGTAGCGATCCAGCTTAGCCATGAGCCACCTCCGACGCCGGCGCACGGCGGCTGGCCCACCACAAACTCAGACGTTCCCAGTACAACAACGCCAAGCCGATGGCGAGGAAGATGCCATGCACCCACCACAGGCCCAGGGCCGCAGGCAGCCGGCCCTTGTCCAGCGCGCCACGCGCGGCGATTAGCAGGCCCAGATACGCCATATAAAGGAAGATTGCCGGCAACAGCTTGAGGAAGCGGCCCTGACGCGGGTTGACCTTCGACAGCGGCACGGCCAGCAAGGTGACGATGAACACCAGCAGGGGCAACGACAGGCGCCATTGCAGCTCGGCCTGCATGCGCGGGTCGCTGCTGCCGAGCAGCTCACGAGTCGGCGTCGCCTCACGTTCGCTGGCTTCGATGGCGACCTCCGGCTTGGGCAGCAGCACGCCGTAAGTGTCGTACTGGATGGCGCGGTAATCCGCCTCGCCCGGCTCACCGTCATAGCGGTAGCCATTTTCCAGAATCAGATAGCGGCTACCGTCGTCCTGGATTTCCTGGCGCCCGCTCTCGGCCACCAGCACAGTGATGCCACGCTCGGAACGGCCATCGGTGGAGAAGCGCTTCTCCGACATGAACACGCCACGCAGCTCGCTGCGATCGGCCGACAGCTCCTGCGAATAGGTCACTCGCGAGCCATCACGCAGCGACTGGAAGCGCCCCGGCACCAGAGTATCGAGTTCGGTCAGGGCATCCTGCTCGTTGAGGATGCGCGCCACGCTGGCCACGCCCTGCGGCGCCAGGCCCAGACTCAGCCAGCCAACCAGCAGCGCGACGATCAGCGCTGGCGCCATGCTGTAAGCGGTCAGGCGCTGCTGGCTGACGCCGGTGGCCGACAGCACGGTCATCTCGCTGTCCAGGTACAGACGGCCGTAGGCCAGCAGGAAACCGAGGAACAGCCCCAGCGGCAGGATCAGTTGCAGGAAGCCGGGAATCCGGTAGCCCATGATCAGAAACAGCACGCCCGGGTCGAGTACGCCCTGCGCCGCCTGGGCCAGATACTTGATGAAACGACCGCTCATGATGATCACCAGCAGTACGGCACTCACCGCACTGAGGGTCACCAGCACTTCGCGGGACAGATAACGGAAGACGATCAAACCGGACGCTCCAGGGTTGTCAGGCTCAGGCGCGAACGCTCAAACTAGCCGCACCTACTTGCCGGCCCACCGCAGGGTGGACCCTCGAAAAATGGCGGCCATTATCCGTCAAACCCGACTCTTTGTCTTGGGGACAGCTCACTATGGAATTCCTCGTCAAAAGTACCCGTGCGGAAACCCTGAAAACCGCGACCCTGGTGGTCGCCATCGGCGAAGGCCGCAAGCTTGGTGATGCCGCCAAGGCCGTCGACCAGGCCAGCAACGGCGCCCTCTCCGCCGTGCTCAAGCGTGGCGATATCGCCGGCAAGCCGGGCCAGACCCTGCTGCTGCACAGCCTGCCGGGACTCAAGGCCGAACGCGTGCTGCTGGTGGGCTGCGGCAAGGGCGATCTATCCGACCGCCAACTGCGCAAGTTGGTTGCAGGCGTGCATGGCGTGCTCAAGGGCCTGGGCGGCAGCGACGCGCTGCTCGCCCTTGGCGAGCTCAAGGTCAAGGGCCGTGATACTTACGGCAAGACCCGCCTGATCGTCGAGACCCTGGCCGACGGCACCTACCTGTTCGAGCAGTTCAAGAGCCAAAAGGCCGAGCCGCGCGCGCTCAAGAAGATCACCCTGGTCGTCGACAAGGCCGAACAGGCCGACGCCGAACGCGCCCTGCAGCATGCCCGCGCCATCGCCACCGGCGTCGCCTTCACCAAGGACTTGGGCAACCTGCCGCCGAACCTCTGCCACCCCAGCTACCTGGCCGAAGAGGCCAAGGCTCTGGGCAAGGTGCACAAGAACCTCAAGGTCGAAATCCTTGACGAGAAGAAGCTCAAGGAGCTCGGCGCCGGTGCCTTCCTCGCCGTGGCCCAGGGCAGCGAGCAGCCGCCGCGGATGATCGTCATGCACTATCAGGGCGGCAAGAAGGACGAGAAGCCCTTCGCCCTGGTCGGCAAGGGCATCACCTTCGACACCGGCGGTATCAGCATCAAACCTGCCGCCGGCATGGACGAGATGAAGTACGACATGTGCGGCGCCGCCAGCGTGTTCGGCACGCTCAAGGCCGTGCTCGAGCTGCAACTGCCGATCAACCTGGTGTGCCTGCTGGCCTGCGCCGAGAACATGCCCAGCGGCCGCGCTACTCGCCCTGGCGACATCGTCACCACCATGAGCGGGCAGACCGTGGAGATCCTCAACACCGACGCCGAGGGCCGTCTGGTGCTGTGCGATACGCTGACCTACGCCGAGCGCTTCAAGCCGCAGGCAGTGATCGACGTGGCCACCCTCACCGGTGCCTGCATCGTCGCCCTGGGCAGCAACGTCTCCGGCCTGATGGGCAACAACGACACGCTGATCAAGCAGATCCTCAAGGCCGGCGACACCGCCGACGACCGCGCCTGGCAGCTGCCGCTGCATGACGAATATCAGGAGCAGTTGGACAGCCCCTTCGCCGACATCGCCAACATCGGCGGGCCGAAGGCCGGCACCATCACCGCCGGCTGCTTCCTGTCGCGCTTCGCCAAGAACTTCCACTGGGCGCACCTGGACATTGCCGGCACCGCCTGGATCAGTGGCGGCAAGGACAAGGGCGGCACCGGTCGTCCGGTACCGATGCTGACCCAGTATCTGCTGGACCGCGCCAAGGCCTGACGCCGCAGCCCGGCCACGCCTGTGTAGGAGCGGCTTCAGCCGCGATAATTCGCGAGTTATCGCGGATAAATCCGCTCCTACACAATGCACTTCACCGCCATTCGCTTTTTATCGTCGAAGCCCCTGATGCCCAGAATCGAGTTCTACGTTCTATCCTCCAGCGACGCCGCGGGCCGTCTGCGCGCCGCCTGCCAGTTGGCGCTCAAGGCCTGGGGCGCTGGCCTGCCGGTGTTCGTCCGAGGTAGCGACGAGGCGCAATGCGCTGAACTCAACGAGCTGCTGTGGAGTTTCAAGGCCGAGCGCTTCGTACCCCACGACCTGCATCAGGACGCGCCGCTGTCGCCCGTGGTACTGGGTATCGATGAAGTGCCGAGTGCCGACCAAGGCGTGCTGATCAACCTCGGCAGCAGCCTGTCGCCGCACGTCGAGCGCTTTTCCCGCATCATCGAGATCGTCAACCAGCAACCCGAATTGCTCAGCGCCTGTCGCGAGAATTTCCGCACCTACCGCCAGCGCGGGTATGATCCGCAGCGCGTCGAACTTTAGTGGCCGTCGGCGCTCACAATTCAGGCTACTTCTGCCCTTTTAGCCCGCCGCACCGACCGCCATGGACACGCCCAAGCCTCCGCAAAAACCTGCTCAACTGCTGCACGACCTGGAGTCGATTCGCGAGCTGCTGGGTGACGACAGATCCGAGCCACCGCTGCTGATCGACTCACTCGATCCGGACAGCATCCCGGTGCTGTCCGATATCGTCAGCGCGCCGCCCGGCCCACCGCCGCCCTTCCACGCCGCGCCGGCGCCCAAGCCGAGCGCGCCGGCGCCAGCATCTGCCGAGCCTCCGCCCGCGAGCCCATTGCGTGAACGCATCGAGCCGCGCCTGCACGACAGCGCCCGCGAGTTGCAGCACCTCAATGGCGAGCTGCGCGCAGCCGCGCAACTGATCCTGCAGGACGTGATCGACGACTTCGTGCCGCAGATCGAGGCCGAACTCAAACGTCGCCTGGAAGCCCGACTGCCGCGCCTGTTGCCGCCGCGCAAACCCTGACACGTCTCAACCCAGGCGGCGCGCCCTGCCCCCAGCGCCGCGCCACTGCCCTCTGACGCGCAGCCCTTACGCCACAAGGCCCATCCCCGTTATACTTGTCGGCTTTTCCGATCAGCCGTCACAAGGGTCCCGCCGCGCATGGACAAGACCTACCAGCCGCACGCCATCGAATCCAACTGGTACCAGACCTGGGAGCAGAACGACTACTTCGCCCCGCAAGGTCATGGTGAGCCGTATACCATCATGATCCCGCCGCCGAACGTCACCGGCAGCCTGCACATGGGTCACGGCTTCAACAACGCGATCATGGATGCGCTGATCCGCTTCCGCCGCATGCAGGGCCGCAACACCCTGTGGCAGCCGGGCACCGACCACGCCGGCATCGCCACGCAAATGGTGGTGGAGCGCCAGCTGGCAGCGCAGGGTATCGGTCGTCACGACCTGGGCCGCGAGAAATTCCTGGAGAAAGTCTGGGAATGGAAGAACCAGTCCGGCGGCACCATCACCCGCCAGATCCGTCGCCTCGGCTCCTCTGTGGACTGGTCGCGCGAGCGCTTCACCATGGACGACGGCCTGTCCGGGGCGGTGAAGGAAGCCTTCGTCCGTCTGCATGAAGACGGCCTGATCTACCGCGGCAAGCGCCTGGTAAACTGGGACACCAAGTTCCACACCGCCATCTCCGACCTGGAGGTGGAAAACCACGACGAGAAAGGCTCGCTGTGGAACCTGCGTTATCCGCTGGCCGACGGCAAGAAAACCGCCGAAGGCAACGACTACCTGATCGTCGCCACCACCCGCCCGGAAACCATGCTCGGCGACAGCGCCGTGGCCGTGCATCCGGAAGACGAGCGCTACAAGGCGCTGATCGGCAGCTACGTCGAACTGCCGCTGCTGGGCCGCCGCATCCCGATCATCGCCGACGATTACTGCGATCCCGAGTTCGGCACCGGTTGCGTGAAGATCACCCCGGCGCACGACTTCAACGACTACGAAGTTGGCAAGCGCCACAACCTGCCGCTGATCAACATCTTCGACAAGAATGCCGCCGTGCTGGCCAGCGCCCAGGTGTTCAACCTCGACGGCAGCGTCAACGAGCAGATCGAGGCCAACATCCCCGAGCAGTTCGCCGGCCTGGATCGTTTCGAGGCGCGCAAGCAGATCGTCGCTGCGTTCGACACTGCCGGCCTGCTGGAGAAGATCGAGGATCACGCGCTGAAAGTGCCGAAGGGCGACCGCTCCGGCACCGTGATCGAGCCGTGGCTGACCGACCAGTGGTACGTTTCCACCAAGCCGCTGGCGGAAAAAGCCATCGCTGTGGTCGAGAGCGGCGAAATCCAATTCGTGCCCAAGCAGTACGAGAACATGTACTTCAGCTGGATGCGCGACATCCAGGACTGGTGCATCAGCCGTCAGCTGTGGTGGGGCCACCGCATCCCGGCCTGGTACGACGAATCCGGCAACGTCTACGTCGGCCGTGACGAAGCGGAAGTACGCGCCAAGCACAATCTCGGTGATGCCGCCCTGCGCCAGGACGAAGACGTGCTGGACACCTGGTTCAGCTCCGGCCTGTGGACTTTCTCCACCCTCGGCTGGCCGCAGCAGACCGACTTCCTCAAGACTTTCCACCCGACCGACGTGCTGGTCACCGGCTTCGACATCATCTTCTTCTGGGTCGCGCGGATGATCATGCTGTCGACTCACCTGACC
Organism: Pseudomonas sp. Marseille-Q0931; assembly: GCF_940789645.1. Classification (NCBI taxonomy): domain Bacteria; kingdom Pseudomonadati; phylum Pseudomonadota; class Gammaproteobacteria; order Pseudomonadales; family Pseudomonadaceae; genus Pseudomonas; species Pseudomonas sp. Marseille-Q0931. Next base: position 400,737 of record NZ_CALNWT010000003.1, read on the forward strand.
GGGCAGATTCCGTTCAAGACCGTCTACGTGCACGGCCTGGTACGCGACGGCCAGGGGCAGAAGATGTCTAAGTCCAAGGGCAACGTGCTCGACCCGCTGGATATCGTCGACGGCATCACCCTCGACGAACTGCTGGAAAAACGCACCAGCGGCATGATGCAGCCCAAGCTGGCCGAGAAGATCGCCAAGCAGACCAAGGCGGAGTTCCCCGAAGGCATCGCCAGCTATGGCACCGATGCCCTGCGCTTCACCTTCTGCTCGCTGGCCACCACCGGCCGCGACGTGAAGTTCGACATGGGCCGCGTCGAGGGCTATCGCAACTTCTGCAACAAGCTGTGGAACGCCGCCAACTTCGTCATCGAGAACACCGATGGCCAGGACACCGGCATTAACGGTGAAGAGGTTGAGCTGTCCTCGGTGGACCGCTGGATCATCAGCCAGCTGCAACGCACCGAAGCCGAAGTCACCCGCCAGCTCGATGCCTTCCGCTTCGACCTGGCCACCCAGGCGCTCTACGAGTTCGTCTGGGACCAGTACTGCGCCTGGTACCTGGAGCTGGTCAAGCCGTTGCTGTGGGACGAGAACGCGCCCATCGAGCGCCAGCGCGGCACCCGCCGCACCCTGGTGCGCGTGCTGGAGGTGATTCTGCGCCTGGCTCACCCGTTCATGCCCTTCATCACCGAAGAAATCTGGCAGCGCATCAAGGGCCAGGCCGGCGTGCAGGGCGAGACCCTGATGCTGCAGCCGTGGCCGGTGGCCAATGAAAGCCGCATCGACGCCGCCGCCGAAGGGGACATCGAGTGGGTCAAGCAATTGATGCTCGGCGTACGCCAGATTCGTGGCGAGATGAAAATCTCCATGGCCAAGCGCATCGACATCATCGTTGCCAACGCCAGTGCCGAAGATCAACGCCGCCTGGCCGACTTCGAGCCGCTGCTGAACAAGCTGGCCAAGCTGGAATCGGTACGTGTGCTGGCTGCCGGTGAAGAAGCGCCAATGTCCGCCACCACCCTGGTCGGCGAGATGGAAGTGCTGGTGCCGATGGCCGGGCTGATCGACAAGGACGCCGAACTGGCGCGCCTGGACAAGGAAATCGCCCGCCTCGACGGTGAGGTCAAACGCGTCGGCGGTAAGCTCGCCAACGAAGGCTTCGTCGCCAAGGCGCCCGCCGAAGTGCTGGAAAAGGAACGCGCCAAACTGGCCGAGGCCGAGCAGGCCCTGGCCAAGATGGTCGAGCAGCGCGGCAAGATCGCTGCACTCTGATCCTCCCGCGACACCCACAGGCCCGCGCCCTAACCGGCGCGGGTTTGTTTTTTGTGGGAGGGGCTTCAGTCGCGAGCTTCAACCGCAAAGTCGCGGCTGAAGCCCCCCACGGTTCATCTGATTTTCCGGTACCCCCAATGACACCCCGCTCCCCTTCCCTGCTCGACGCGCTGCTGCCGATTGGCGTGCTCGTCGTGCTCCTCAGCCTGTCCGTCTACTTGTTCGGTGATGGCTCCTCCAGCGGCCCGAACCAGATCGCCCTGATGAGCGCGGCCTTCGTCGCAGGCCTGGTCGGACTGAAGAACGGCCTGCGCTGGGCCGAGATCGAAGAAGGCATACTCGCTGGTATTCATATGGCGATGAAGGCCAACCTGATTCTGCTGGCGGTCGGCGCACTGATCGGTACCTGGATTCTCGCCGGTACCGTGCCGACCATGATCTGGCTGGGCCTGAAGCTGATCAGCGCCGAGTACTTCTACCTCACCAGTTGCCTGATCTGCGCGCTCACCGCGCTGTCGATCGGCAGCTCGTGGACGGTGGCCGGCACTCTCGGCATCGGTCTGATGGGCGTGGCAGCAGGCCTGGGGCTGGACCCGGCGATCACCGCCGGCGCGATCATTTCCGGCGCCTACTTCGGCGACAAGCTGTCGCCACTATCGGACACCACCAACCTGGCGCCGGCCGCTGCCGGCGCCGACCTGTTCGCGCATATCCGCAACATGCTGCGCACCACCGTGCCGGCGCTGCTGATCGCCTTGGTGATCTTCTTCACCCTCGGCCAGCAGGCCAGCGCCAACCATGACACCGGGCGCATCGCCGAGGTGTTGAGAGCCCTGGAAGCACAGTTCCGCCTGGGCTGGCACCTGCTGCTGCCAGTGGCCTTCCTGTTGCTGCTCGCGGTGCGCCAGTGGGCCGCCTTCCCGGCGGTGTTTCTTGCCGCCCTGCTCGGTGCAGTGTTCGCCGTGGTGTTCCAGCCTGAAGTGATGGCGCGCCTGAGCGACCCTGCCGCCGGTGCACTGGCCCCACTGAAAACCGTATGGAGCGCGCTGTTCGCCGGCTACGAGTCGGCCAGCGGCAACGCCGAACTCGATGGTCTGCTATCCAAGGGCGGCATGGGCAGCATGCTCACCACCGTGTGGCTGATCATCTGCGCCATGTGCTTCGGCGGCGTGCTGGAGCGCCTCGGCCTGCTGCAACGCCTGTTGCAGAGCGCGCTGCGCCTGGTTCGCAGCGACAGCGGCCTGGTCGTCAGCACCATCACCACCACCATCGGCACCAACATCATCACCGCCGATCAGTACATCGCCCTGGTGCTGCCGGGCCGTATGTACCGCGCCGAGTATGAGAAGCGCGGCCTGCCGGCTACCAGCCTGTCCCGCGCCCTAGAAGACGGCGGCACCCTGACCTCGGTGCTGGTGCCCTGGAACACCTGCGGCGCCTACATGGCCGCCACCCTCGGCGTGGCCACCCTGAGCTACCTGCCGTACTGCTTCTTCAACCTGATCATGCCGGTGCTGGCCATCGCCCTCGCCTACCTGCTGCCACCACGCAGCAGCGCTGCCGCACAGTAGCCGTACCGCTGCGCGCGAGCGGCATGGATCGCCCTCGCTGCGCAGCTGCGGCATTAAGTCGTTTCCTTTTACAAGGTATTTCAGGCATCTTCCCCCCGCCTACCGACCTCCAATACCTCCAAAAGAAAACAGGCGGACCCCTTCATGTATGCGTTGATGGCCCTCGTATTCGTCCTCGGTTACCTCTGCATCGCCCTCGAACACCCGTTAAAGATCGACAAGGCAGCCTCCGCCCTGCTCACCGCCGTGATCGCCTGGACACTGCTGGTGCTCGGCGCCGACAGCATCCTGCCGCTGCTCGGTACCGGCACTGCCGGGGCCAGCACCAACACCCATCATGTGGTCGAAGAGCTGCGCCATCATCTCGGCGAGATTTCCGAGATTCTGTTCTTCCTCATGGGCGCGATGACCATCGTCGAGCTGATCGACGCCCATGAAGGTTTCAAGGTCATCACCGACCGCATCCGCACTCACAAGCGCGTGCACCTGCTGTGGCTGGTGGGGCTGATCACCTTCTTCCTCTCCGCCGCGCTGGACAACCTGGCCACTACCATCGTGATGATCTCGCTACTGCGCAAGCTGATCGCCGACCGCCACGAGCGCTGGTTCTACGCCGGCATCGTGGTCGTCGCCGCCAACGCCGGCGGCGCCTGGTCGCCAATTGGCGACGTCACCACCACCATGCTGTGGATCGGTAATCAGGTCACCGCCACCGGTATCATCATCGAGCTGTTCCTGCCCAGTCTGGTCTGCCTGCTGGTGCCGCTGCTGGTCATGAGCTTCCGCCTCAAAGGCGACGTGGCCGAGCCGCGCATCAAGGAAAGCGCCGAGAGCCGCCGCGACCCGACCACGCCCTTCGAACGCAACCTGGTGTTCGGCCTCGGTCTGGGTGCGCTGATCTTCGTGCCGGTATTCAAGACCCTCACCCATCTGCCGCCGTACATGGGCATCCTTTTCGGCCTCAGCCTGCTGTGGATCACCACCGAGATCATCCACCGCAGCAAGAACAGCGAAGAGAAGGACCCGCTGTCGGTGGTCGGCGTGCTGCGCCGTATCGACATCACCAGCGTGCTGTTCTTCCTCGGCATCCTGCTGGCGGTCTCGGCGCTGTCCAGCGCCGGCCACCTGATCCAGGTGGCGACGCTGCTCAAGGACAGCCTGGGCAACGTTTACAGCATCGCCATTTCCATCGGACTGCTGTCGGCCGTGGTGGACAACGTGCCGATGGTCGCCGGCGCCATGAAGATGTACCCGCTGATCAGCCCCGAAACCCTGGCCACCGCTGCCGCGGAAGAACTGCCCTGGCTGCGCAACTTCGTGGTCGACGGCAACTTCTGGGAAATGCTCGCCTACTGCGCCGGCACCGGTGGCAGCTGCCTGATCATCGGTTCGGCCGCCGGTGTGGCAGCCATGGGTATGGAGAAGATCAACTTCATCTGGTATCTGAAGAAGATCACCGGCCTGGCCCTTCTCGGCTACCTGGCCGGTGCCGGCACCTACATACTGCTGTTCGCCGCCTGACCCGCGGCGGCGCCCGGACACGAACAGGAAGTCACCATGCAGACGAGCAAGACCCGCACCAGTTTCTACCGTCGCCTCTACGTGGCCTGGCTGATCGACAGCGGCCAGGCCGTCAGCGTGCCCGCGTTGATGGAGGCCACCGGCATGCCGCGGCGCACCGCGCAGGACACCCTCGCGGCGCTGGCCGAACTGGATATCGACTGCCAGTTCGCGCAGAACCAGGGCGAGCGCAACAATGCCGGTCATTACCGGATTCAAGACTGGGGGCCGATCGACAAGCGCTGGATCGCCGCCAACCTGCAACAGATCAAGGCGACGCTGGGTTATCCCTGAGATAATCGCGCCTTTACTTCAGGGCGCTTCTAAAAACGTAGGCGAGGCAGTCAGCACAAGGCGCAACGACCAGCGGGAGTAACAGCCGAAGGCTGGCCCGAAGAGCGAGCGCCAGCGAGTCAAGCAAGCGAAAAACGGTCGGAGTCGCGCTCGACTTTACGAGCTGTAAATGAGCATTTTGATCGGACTCGCGCACGAGCTTGTTTTTAACGCAGTGATGACAACGCAGGTAGTTTTTAGAGGCGCCCTTCATGGGATATGCGATGAATCCGGACCTGCTCTGGGTGCTCGGCCTGCTGGCCGGCGCCGTCACCCTCTTCATCATCGGCAAGCCGCGCATGGACGTGGTCGCCCTGCTGGTGCTGGTCGCCCTGCCGCTGACCGGTGTGCTCGACCTGCAGCAGACCCTGGCCGGTTTCAGCGATTCCAACGTCATCCTCATCGCCGCGCTGTTCATCATCGGCGATGGCCTGGTGCGCACGGGTATCGCCTACCGCCTGGGCGACTGGTTGGTGGCCAAAGCTGGCAGCAGCGAGACGCGCCTGCTGATTCTGCTGATGCTGGCAGTAGCAGGGCTGGGTTCGGTGATGAGTTCCACCGGCGTGGTGGCGATCTTCATTCCGGTGGTGCTCGGCGTCGCCGCACGCCTGCGCATCGCCCCGGGCCGGCTGATGATGCCATTGGCCTTCGCCGGGCTGATCAGCGGCATGCTCACGCTGGTCGCCACGCCGCCGAACCTGGTGGTACACGCCGAACTGCGCCGCGCCGGCCTGGATGGCTTCGACTTCTTCACCTTCACCCCCATCGGCTTGGCCGTGCTGGTGCTCGGTGTCGGCTACATGCTGGTCGCCCGGCGCTGGCTGGTGCGCAATGACGCCGACGGCAACGCCGAGCCGCCGCGCCTGACCCTGGCCGACCTCGCCGAGCGCTATCGCCTGAGCGAGCGTGAGCGGCGCCTGCAGGTACGCGCCGACTCGCCCCTGGCCAGGCAGATTCTCAACGAGCTGCAGCTGCGCCGTGATCACGGCATCAACGTCATCGCCATCGAGCGTCGCCAGCGCCTGCGCACCCTGTTGCTGATGGCCAGTGGCAATACCCTACTGGAGCCGGGCGACGTGCTGCTGGTGGATATCGCCAGCCCCACCATCGGCCTGCTCGGCAGCTACCAGGCGCTGGGCCTGGAGCCCATGCCGCTGCCGCATTCCTATTTCAGCCTGCACGCCCATGAACTGGGCCTGGCCGAAGTGGCACTGCCGCCGGAGTCGCAACTCCCCGGCAAGACCATCCAGGAACTGGGCTTCCGCTCGCGGCACAAGCTCAACGTGGTCGGCCTGCGCCGCCAGGGGCAGGCGCTGGAAGGCGTGCTGGTGGATGAGAAACTCAAAGCCTCCGACACCCTGCTGGTAGCCGGCGCCTGGCGCGATATACACCGTTTGCAGGGGCTGAACCGCGACTTTCTGGTGCTCAGCCTGCCGGCGGAAGTAGCCGAGGTGGCACCTGCCGCGCGCAAGGCGCCCTACGCGCTGCTCAGCCTGGCGGTGATGGTGGGCCTGATGGTCAGCGGCCTGGTGCCCAATGTGCAGGCCGCGCTGATCGCCTGCCTGTTGATGGGCGCGTTTCGCTGCATCGACCTGGACAGCGCCTACCGCGCGATTCACTGGCCAACGCTGATCCTCATCGTCGGCATGCTGCCCTTCGCCCAGGCGCTGCAGCAGACCGGCGGCGTCGAACTGGCCGTGCAGGGCCTGGTGGGTGGCCTGGGCGGTGCGGGACCGCACCTGATCCTGGCCAGCCTGTTCGCGCTGACCGCGGTGATCGGCCTGTTCATCTCCAACACCGCCACGGCGGTGCTGATGGCCCCGGTGGCCATCGCCACTGCGCAGGCGCTAGGGGCCTCGCCGCTGCCCTTCGCCATGACCGTGGCGCTGGCGGCGTCGGCAGCGTTCATGACGCCGATCTCCTCGCCGGTGAACACCCTGGTGCTCGGCCCCGGCCAGTACCGCTTCGGCGACTTCGTGCGTATCGGCGTACCCTTCACCCTGCTGGTGATGATCGTCAGCGTACTGCTGGTGCCGCTGATCTTTCCGTTGTAGCCCAAGACGCTGAGGAAAACACCCGCCCCCTGTGGGAGCGGCCTTGGCCGCGAAGCTTGGCTGTCGCATCCATTCGCGGACAAGTCCGCTCCCACACCGCGCCAGGCTGTGGGAAAATCCGCACCCGACTCGCCAGACCATCGCCATGCCCCAGCCGCCGAAACGCCCACGCAAACCCGCCCCCGCCGCCGTGAAAACCGCGCCAGCCAAGGGCGAGCTGCATCCGCGCAATCGCCATCAGGGGCGCTACGACTTCCCTGCATTGATCAAGGCAAGCCCCGAGCTGGGCCAGTTCGTCATTACCAACCCATACGGCAAGCCGAGCATCGACTTCGCCAACCCGGCGGCGGTCAAGGTGTTCAACCGCGCGCTGCTGGCGCAGTACTACGGTATTCGCCACTGGGACATTCCCGATGGCTACCTGTGCCCACCGATTCCCGGCCGTGCCGACTATCTGCACAACCTCGCCGATCTGCTGGCCAGCGAGCAGGGCGGGCAGATACCGCGGGGTGCCGACATCCGCGCGCTGGATATCGGCGTCGGTGCCAACTGCATCTACCCACTGATCGGCCATTGCGAATACGGCTGGCGTTTCGTCGGCGCCGATATCGCCCCGGCCGCGCTGGCCTCGGCGCGCGCCATCGTCGCGGCCAACCCGCAACTGGCCGGCGGCGTCGAGTTGCGTCAGCAGGCCAATGCCGAACATATCTTCCTCGGACTGCTGCAAGCCGATGAACGCTTCGACCTGACCCTGTGCAACCCGCCCTTCCACTCCAGTGCCGACGAGGCGACCCGCGGCAGCACGCGCAAGTGGCGCAACCTCGGCAAGCTCGACCCCAGGCGCAAGCTGCCGGTGCTCAACTTCGGCGGCCAGGCGGCCGAGCTGTGGTGCCCAGGTGGCGAGGCCGCCTTCCTCAAGCGCATGGCCAGCGAAAGCGCGCAGGTAGCCGCGCAGGTGTTGTGGTTCAGCAGCCTGGTGTCCAAAGGCAGCAACGTCGAGCTGCTGCAGGGTTGGCTGGCCAGGGCCGGCGCGGCCGAGGTGCGCATCCTCGGCATGTCCCAGGGACAAAAGCAGAGCCGCCTGGTGGCCTGGACCTTCAAGGGTGCCGAGCAGCGCAGTGCCTGGCGACAGGCAGGCGCCTGAAACGCCCACAGTGCGCGTAGACCGGATGCAATCCGGGAACGCTCTGCAAGCGCCAATGGCGAACTGTTCACCTACGCGCCTGAGTCCGCCCTACAGCGTTGTTCTGTAGGAGCGGCTTCAGCCGCGAAATGCCTCGCCCAGAAACCAGCCGCAAACTGTGGGAGGGGCTTTAGCCGCGACAAACCATCGTCGCTAAAGCGCCTCCCACGACAGTTGACCTCGTAGCCCGGATGCAATCCGGGGCCTGCCGCTCGAGATCCTCGAATTGCATTCAGGCTGCGGTTCCGTAGAAGCGACTTCAGCCGTGAAATGCCCCGCCCAGAAACCCGCCGCAAACCGTGGGAGGGGCTTTAGCCGCGACAAACCATCGCCGCTAAAGCGCCTCTCACGACAGTTGACCCTCGTAGCCCGGATGCAATCCGGGGCCAGCCGCCCGAGATTTCCGGCTTGCATCCGGGCTACGGTTCCGTAGGAGCGGCTTCAGCCGCGAAATGCCGCGCCCGCTCAGCGAATAAAACCCTTGCTGACCTCACGAAACACTTCCGTGCCCGCCTGCTCCAGCCATTCGAAGGCGACCATCTCACGCGAGACGATTACAGCGCCGGCACGCTCCATGCGCGCCAGGCCCAGGGCCTTGTCGCGCGGCCGGCGCGAGCCGACGGCCTCGTCCACCACGAACACCTCGCGCCCGGCCGCCAGCAGGCCGAGTACCGTCTGCAACACACAGACATGGGTTTCCGTGCCACAAACGATGAACTGCCGACGCTCGCCGCCCGGCAGATCGAACAGCCCGGCGCCCCTGGTCGCCGAGAAATGAATCTTCTCGCGCAACCCCTCGCTCGGCAGCAGCGCCCGCAGGCCCGCCTCGGTCATCCCCAGCCCCTTGGGATACTGCTCGGTGGTGATCACCGGCACCTGCAGGCGCTGCGCCACCTGAACCAGCCAGGCGGCCTGCTCGACCACCGCCGCGCCGCCGTCGATGGCCGGCAGCAGCCGCTCCTGCAGGTCGATCACCAGTAGGGTGGAATCCTTCGCTCGCATCAGCATCGCTATGCTCCTTCCTTCACCGCAAAACGCGCATCGAGCCGGCTGTAACCGAGGCCGACGCCCTTGTGTACCCGCAACTGCACGGGAATGCGCTCCTTCATCGCCTCGACATGACTGATCACGCCGATGGTCTTGCCGCTGGCGTTGAGGTTGTCCAGGGCATCGAGCGCCACTTCCAGGGTTTCGCCATCCAGGGTGCCGAAGCCTTCGTCGAGAAACAGTGAGTCGATGCTGGTCTTGTGGCTGACCAAGTCCGACAGCGCCAGGGCCAGCGCCAGGCTGACCAGGAAGCTCTCGCCCCCTGACAGCGTGCGGCAGTCGCGGGCCACATCAGCCTGCCAGGTATCGCAGACCTCCAGCTCCAGCTCGCCGCTGCTCTTGCGCGCCAGCTGGTAGCGACCGTGCAGGCGCGTCAGTTGGCGGTTGGCCAGGTGGATCAGGTGATCGAGGGTCAGGCCCTGGGCGAACTTGCGGAACTTGGCGCCATCGGCCGAACCGATCAAACCGTTGAGTTGCTGCCACAGCGCATGTTCGCGCTCCTGCGTGGCGATCTCGGCGAACAGCGCCTGCTGGCTGCTGCGCCGCGCATCGTCAGCCTGCAACTGGGCGCGCAGCTCGCCCTGGCGTTGACTCAGCTCGCGCAAGGCCCGCTGCAGCGCCTGTAGCTGCTCGTCCAGCTCGGCCAAGGTCAGCTCGGTCTGCGCAGCAGCACTCAACTGCTGCCATTGCGCATCGGCGGCGGCCAGCAGCGTCGTCGCCTCGGTGAGAGCCTGCTGCAGACGCGCCTGCAAGGCGGTCAGACGCTCGCGTTCGTCATCGTCCAGCAGTGCAGCAAGAAATGCCGGCAAATCGGCAAAGGGGCTGGCCACCAGCGCCTGCTGCCAGCGCTGCTCGGTATCGCTCAGGCGCTGCTGCAGTTGCTGCAGCAAGGCGTGTTGGCTCTGCTCCCGGCCTCGCAAGGCATCGCTTTCACGCTGCGCGCTGGCCAGGCTGTCGATAGCACCTTGCAGGGCCTGCTCGGGCTGCGCCACTGGTTCGGGTTCGCTCAGCGCCTGCGCCTGTTCGCCCTGCCAACGCTGCTGCCAGTGCTCGGCCTGGGCCTCGGCGTCAGCGAGCAAACGCTGCGTCTCGCGCTGTTGTTCGTGCAGTTGCTGATCCTCCGCCTGAGCCTGTTGCCAGTCGCGCCAGGCGGTTGCCTGCTCGGCCAGCCAGGCATCAGCGTCCGCCGGAAACTGCCGGGCGAACCCTTCGAGGCTGGCTAACAGTGCCTGCTCATGGCGCTGCAGCTCCTGCTCCAGGCTCAGCAGACGTTCATCCTGCTCACGCTGGCGCGCCAACAGATTGTCCTCATCGCGCGCCAGCAGCTCCCGGCGCTGCTGGATATCGGCCAAGGCGCGCTCAGCTACTTCACGCGCATTGCGCGCCTGCGCCAGCTGTGCCTGCCAGTTCTCGACAGCAGCGAGCCGCTCCTGCAACTGCGCCAGGCTCTGTTCGTGTTCCCGCTGTAGCTGACGCAGCGCGTTGCCATCGGCGATCTGCAAGGCCTGTTCGGCCAGGTGCTGCTGCCACTGCGCCTCCTGCTGACTGGCCAGTTGTTGGGCCTGCTCCAGTTGCTGCTGCAACTGGGCGATTTGCGTGGCCAGGCGGGTCAGCTCGTCACGCAGGGTGCCGCCCTGGTTCTCCAGCTGCGCCAGCTCGCCGCGGCACTGCTCCAGCGCCTGGCGCGTGGCGGAAACGTTGAGCGCCTGATACTGGCTGACCGCCGGATGCTCGTGCGAGCCGCACAGCGGGCAGGCTTCACCCGCCTGCAACTGGGCACGATAGGCTTCCAGATCCTGAATGCGCTGCTCCTGCTCCAGCAGTTTTTCCTTGTCGATGACCTGCTGCTTGAGCCCCTTGTAGCGCTCACGCAGGCCGGTGATTTCATCGTTCTTGGCGGCGTGCTTCGTTTGTAACTGCGCCAGGCGCGAGGCCAGCTCGGTGAGCTGTTCGGCCGTTTGCTCGCGGCTCTGCGCCAGCTGCTCGAGGCGGTCCAGCGCCCGGCCCTGCACTTGCAACTGCTGCCAGCGCTGACGCATCCCGGCCTCATCACCCTCGCCGAGCAACGCCTGCAACTCGCTCTGCTGCCTGGCTTCGAAGCCCCTGGCCTGCTCCAGGCGTGTCGCTGCGTCCTGTTGTTGCGTGCTGAGCTGAGTACGTTGGTGTTGCAGACTGTCGAGCTGCTCACGCTCCTGCGCCAGGCGCGCCTGCAGCGCAAGCCGTTCCTTGAGCAGTTGCCCACGCTGATCGAATTGCGCACGCCAGCCCCCCAGCAACTCGCCCAGTCGCGCTCGCTGCGGGGTGGCGCTCAGGCGCGCTTGCAGCTCTTCGCGCTGTTCGGCCAGTTGCTGCTGTTCACGCTGGCGAAGGTTCAGGCATTGCCGGGCGTAGCGGCTGGCCAGCCAGAGTTGCTGGTGTTCGCGCTCGCTGCTGTGGCGTTGTTGCGCCTGCAGATCGTCCAGCGCCTGTTGCGCGCGCTGGCGATCCTCCTGCACCTGCCGCCAGCTCTGATACAGCGGCTGCAAGCGAACGGCCGGTTCACTGGCGACCAGGCGCTGCAAATCGTCGGCCGCCTCGTTGCGTGCCTGCTGCGCCTGCCCCAGCGCCAGGCGCGCCTGCTCGCGTTGCTGCTCGGCCTGTTGCAGGGCCTCACGCCAGCGGCGCTGACCTTGCAGGGTTTGCTGCCGCGCCAGCAGAGGCGCCTCTCCCTGACTCAGGCGCTGATGCTCGGCCTGCAGTTCGGCGCGCTGCGTCTCGTCCAGCAGCTCCATGCCCTGGGCGCGGCTTTTCAGCAGATTGAGCGCCTGCTCCGAAGCCTTGGTACGTTCGTAGACCTGCTGCGAGATCTGCCCGTACACCTCAGTGCCGGTCAGTTCCTCCAGCAACTCGGCGCGCTGGTTGGCGTTGGCCTCGAGGAAGGCCGCAAAGCCACCCTGGGCCAACAGCATGGACTTGGTGAAACGCTCGAAATCCAGACCGGTCAGCTCGGCGGTAAGGTGTTCCTTCTCGCGAATCTTGTCGGTCAGGATTTCGCCATCGGCAATGCGCGCCAGTTCGACCTTCGGCGCCTGCAGCGCGCCATCGACCTTGTCCCGCGCGCGACGCTGGCTCCAGAAAGCGCGATAGCCCTGCCCTTTCACCTCAAACTCGACCTCGGCCAGGCAGTCGGCGGTGTGCCGGGTCATCAGCTCGTTGCCGCTGGCCGACAGCGTGCTCATACGCGGTGTGCGGTGGTACAAGGCCAGGCAGATGGCATCGAGCAGTGTGGTCTTGCCCGCGCCGGTCGGCCCGGTGATCGCGAACAGGCCGCTACCGGCGAAAGGCTCGGCGGCGAAGTCGATCTTCCATTCGCCCTTGAGCGAGTTGAGGTTCTTGAGGCGCAGGCTGAGGATTTTCATGCACAGGTCGTAAGCCGATGAAGGCGTTCATTCTGGCATTGTCCTCAGCCGCGTGCAGGCTCAATCGCGGCAGTAGCCCTCGCCGCTGCGCACGGTCAGGCAGTTCTGCTTATCCAGCAGCCACTTCATGCCGGTGGCCTCACCGTCGGTGGCGGTGATGGTTTCGACTTCTCCATCGCGCACGAAAACGATCTTCCCTCCCTGCGCACGGCCGACGAAGCGCCGCGGACCATCGAGATTGGCGATGGTCAGACGGTAATCGGCAGGCGTGCCGCTGATATCCAGATAAGTGCCTTCCGGCCCGTTCCAGCGGCCCTGCCATTGTTCGGTCAGCCTGGCGTCCTGCTCGCTGGAGTTTTTCGCACAGCCAGTGAGCAAGAGGGAAACGGCAGCAGTCGCGAGAAGAAAATGCGCAGGTCTTTGCATGAGGCTCTCCACAGCAATGGGGGTAGTCGCTTTCGACCAGAGCGGCTCATGGCCGGTTCAGGCCTGTACTCAAAGGACCTCGATACGGTCGCGGCCATTGGCCTTGGCCCGGTACATGGCCTGATCCGCGCGTTCCATCAGGCTGTCGAGGCTTTCGCCGGGATGGTATTCGGCAATGCCGAAGCTTGCGCTGTTGCGCTCAACGCGGTCGAACGAAAAGCCGTTGATACGCTTCTGCAGCGCCTGCACGGCCCGCATCGCATGCTCTGCACCGGTCTCGGGGAGGACGATGAGAAATTCTTCGCCGCCGAGTCGGCCGACTTTATCCACGACCCGCACACCGTCGCGCAGCAATCCGGCGAATTGACGCAGCACGCTGTCTCCGATCGCATGACCGTGTGTGTCGTTGACCGTCTTGAAGTGGTCGATATCGATCAGCACCACCGAGAATGGCGTGCCGTAGCGGTTGGCCCGTGCAGCTTCTTCGACGAGAAAGTGCAGGGTACGCGCGCGATTCCACAACCCGGTCAGGCTGTCGATGCTGGCGCTCAGGACCAAGCTGTCCTGATGCAGGAACATGCGTTTGTATGCCTTTTCCAGCAGAAATGCGCTGAGCAGGCCGAAGGAGAACGAGGCGAGAATCCAGATCAGGTGCAGGCGCTGCATGCCCGGCTGCAGCGAATCACCGAGAGTGACGAGGAGAATCACCAGCACCGACGCCGAGGCCGTTGCGCTGGCCTGACGCAGGGTGAGCCCGGAAACGGCGAAGGTCCACATCAGGTTGAGGTAGATCTCCGGTGCGTAATGGACGAACAGCGGTGTGCCGTAATTGAAATAGAGATTGGCTGCCGCCGTACACACGGGCGCCACCATGAGAATGGCGAACATGGTGCGCTGGCGGTTCGGCTGAAAACTCAACAACCCAACTGCCAGCAGCGCTCCGGGCACCATCAGCCCGTGAACGATGAAACGAGCCCATACCTGCTCGCTCGCCACGTTCTGCTCGATGGCGGCATAGATCAGGTACAGCGCCATCGTCAGGAATGCGACGTAGCGAATCTGCGGAATCTTCGCCTGCAGATACCAGCTGACGAACGCCTGCCGAGTCGTCTCGGGCGCCCCGTGCAGGGGGTTCAGCGCACGTATCAAGGAATTCAACAACGGCACCTTTGCACCTCAGCCAAATGGCCATCATCCACAGCATAGAACGCCTGCAGCGGAATAGACCACAAGACGACGCCTGAGGGCTGCGGGGAAGGAGGAGCGCAGGTGGGCCGAATCCCCCCCGGCAACTGGAACGGTCAACCCAATTGGTCACAACAAAGCGGCTTCGGCACTGGCCAGACAGGGCAAAACTGGGAAGAAGCGCGGTTCACCGCTGTGAATGAGCGTTCGACTTCCTGCTCAGACCGGGTTTTACGGTTTGATGACGATACGCCCAAGCGGCTTCTCCTTCTCGGCATAATCATGGGCTGCGGCAGCCTCCGATAACTTAAACGTTCGGTCAATGACGCTGCGAAGACTGCCCTTAGCAATGGCCTTCAACATGTCGTCAACATTCGAACGTACGGAGGGTCTCTCGAAAAGGGTTCCCATGAACACGCCCAGGAGTGTCTGGTTGGCCTGCATCGGTGGCCACAGGTCAGCTGTCAGGTTGCCGCCCCCCGCATTACCGACAAAGACAAGACGGCCCTCATGCGCGAGACAGGAAAGGGAGGCCTGCAGAGTCTTTCCAACCGGATCGATAGCGAGGTCGACGCCTGCGCCTTCTGTGAATTTATGAACTGCTTCCACCACGTCACAGTTAGCGCGGTCTATTACGTGGTCAGCGCCGAGTTCGACCAAGCGATTTTTGCGCTGTGCCCCGCTTGCTACAGCAATTACAGTCGCGCCCGATTGTGCTGCAAGCTGAAGAGCAGCAACCCCTCCTCCGCCGGCAGCCGCCTGGATGAGAACAGTCTCCCCACGTGTAAGTGCGCCTCGCGTGAAAAGACAGTGGTAAGCGGTTCCAAATGAGATTGGTATAACTGCAGCACCCGAGGCATCTAGCTCATCGGGTATGCACCACGTTCGCGACTCCGGCACAGACCAGAGTTCCGCATGCGAACCCTGCATATCGAACGCGACGACCCTATCCCCGACCTTGCGGTTTCTGACCTCCGTCCCGATCTCGATCACGGTTCCGGATGCCGCATAACCGACTACCCAAGATGGATGGGGCGGCGGTGTAGAGCGACGGTTGATCAGGTCACCACCCTCGAGCGAAATGGCCTCAACGGAAATCAGCACTTCACTTGGACCAATAGCGGGTCTTGGAAGATCGATGTATCTCAAAACACTAGGGGCGCCGGGTGTATCGTAGGCTGCTGCTTTCACAATTTATCTGCTCCTTGTCCGAATCAAGCTGTGGATGAGTGCGCTCAACCTGCTACGACTGAAGCAACTTCTCGGCACCAAGTCGGCCTCAAGATCCGTTCCAGCTAGCGTATTCCCGTAGCGAAACGACACTGATTCAGAACGTCGATTTATCGACGTTGTTCCATCGGTTTCAGATAAGTGAACCTACGTGGGGAACTGCTAGCTCGTGGTTTTGGACCAGCTTCCCGCGCCGCGTTCAAGCGGCGGTTTGATCGAAGTAGATTCGCCAGGGTGCCCAATGTCTATCTTGCGCTTGGCGTTGATAGGCGGACGTACCTGGGGCTGGAGCGTGTCGGCATAGGCATGCGCTAGCGAACAAAGCGCACCAGAGCATCTAAGCCCGCGGCAGCGCTTCCAGCACCTGCCGATACAGCCCCTGCAGGCGTTGGGCATCGTCTTCTTCGAACGCCTCCTGCTGCAGCCGACGGGCGAAAACGTCCTCCACGCTCAGCTCGTCCAACGTCTCCCGCGAGTCACTGGCCAAGCTGGCTGCCGCATTGCCACGCTCACGGCGGATGCGCAGTACGTCCACTGGCAGCCCTTCGCAGAGAGCGTTGATGCGGCTTTGCAGATCGCTCAGGTAATCGTCGCTGCTGACCTGCACCTCCAGCCAGACCGGGCGCTCGGGTGTGCCCTGTTCAGCGGCCGCAGCGATGGCACCGGCCAGCTCCTTGAGCGAACCGCGCAGGCTGGCCATGGGCTGGAATACCGGTACGGGCAATGGCGTGATCGATTGTAGCTCCCCCTCGCCGAAGTCCAGCAGCAGCACTTCCTTCTGCTGGCGCGCCTCGTCGAAGGACAGGGCAATCGGCGAGCCGCTGTAGCGGATGTGCTCCAGGCCGCCGACCTTTTGCGGGCGGTGGATATGACCAAGGGCGATGTAGTCGGCCGGTGGGAAAGCGCTGGTGGGGAATGCCTCCAGGCTGCCGACGTAGATTTCGCGCACCGATTCGCTGGCGCTGGCGCCCACGGTGGTGAGGTGGCCGGTGGCGATGATCGGCAGCGCCGGAGCAAACGCCTCGCGCCTGCTCAGCGCCAGCTGGTACAAGGCCTGGTAATGCTCGGCGATGGCCTGCTGCAGCGACTGTTGCTTGTCCTGCGCGCTCTGCCCGGCCTGGCTGGCCATGACATCTCGCGGGCGAATGAAGGGGATGGCGCAGAGGATCGCGCCCGGCTGGCCCGTGCGATCAAGCAGCACCAGCACCTGTTCACCCGGATCGACACCCACGCCCGGCACCACGCGGGTGCCCAGTTGCGCCAGCAGGCTGCGGCTTTCGCCGAGCATGGCTGGCGAGTCGTGGTTGCCGCCGAGCACCACCAGCGCGCAGCCGGCATCGCGCAGGTCGACGACCAGACGGTAGTACTGTTCACGGGCGTAGCTGGGCGGCGCGCCGGTGTCGAACACATCGCCGGCGATCAGCAGCACGTCCACTTCATGCGCGTGTACCTGCTCCAGCAACCAGGCACAAAAGGCCTGGTGCTCGGCCTGACGGGTCTTGCCCATGAAGTGCTGGCCCAGATGCCAGTCGGAGGTGTGCAGGATGCGCATGCGAAAACGACCAAAGCGAAAAACCCGCCTACAGTGCCTGCGCAGCTGGATGCTGGCAATGCCGGGCGCCGCATCACATCCGGTTACACAGCCGCAGGCGTTGCGCCCACTGGGTTGAAGGGCGTTCTTGCCCGATCCTGCTGCGTATCGATACGAACCTAGGTCCCGCTCGCCAGTCGGAAAAAAATCGCCACCCTCGTGAGGAGCTTTTCCCGATGAGCGCTCTATCCGTTCGCAGCTTCGCCTCCCTCACCCTGCCCGTCGGATTGCTGGCCGGTCTGCTGATCGGCCCCGCGCAGGCCCAACAACCAGCGCGGCTCGACGTGCCCTACGTACCGACGCCGGAACCGGTCGTCGCGCACATGCTCAAGCTGGCGGAAGTCGGCCCGGACGATTACCTCATCGACCTGGGCTCGGGCGACGGCCGCATCGCCATCTCCGCGGTGCAGGATCATGGCGCCAAGGCTGCACTCGGCATCGATCTGGACCCCGAGCGTGTCAAAGAAGCCAAGGAAAACGCCAAACGCGAGGGCGTGACCGACAAGGTCACCTTCGAGCAGGGCGACCTGTTCCAGAAGGATATTTCCGAGGCCGACGTGCTGACCATGTACCTGCTTTCCACGGTCAACATGCGTCTGCGCCCGGTGATTCTCGACACGCTAAAACCCGGCACTCGGGTGGTGTCGCACGCCTTCAGTCTCGGTGACTGGGAGCCCGATCAGAGCGATGTGATCAACGGCAGCTCGGTATTTCTGTGGATCGTGCCGGCCAAGGTGGCGGGCCAGTGGACCCTCGAACTCGATGGCAAACGCTATCAGGTCGAACTCGATCAGCGCTTTCAGAAAGTCACGGGCACGGTCGAAGGCCATCCCGCTGGACTCAGCGGCCAGTTGAAGGGCAACGAACTGCACTTCACCCTCGACGACAGGCTGTATGTCGGCCAGCTCAATGGTGATCGTATCGAGGCGGTGCCGGCGGACGGCGCGCAGCAGGGTTGGGTCGCGTACAGGAGCTGAACCATGACCTCGCTAGCGTCCTCCCAGCGCGCCGGGCTTTCGGTCGTCGATGCCGTGGCCATGCTGGTCGGTGTGGTGATCGGCGTCGGCATCTTCGGCCTGCCGCCGCTGGTGGCGCAACATGCCAGCAGCGCCGAACTGTACCTTGCGCTGTGGCTGGTCGGCGGCCTGGTGATGCTGATCGGCGCGTTGTGTTACGGCGAGCTGGGCGCAACGCACCCGGACCAGGGCGGTGAATACCATTATCTAAGCCTGGCCTGGGGGCCGCAGATCGCCCTGCTGTTCGCCTGGGCTCGCGGCACGGTGATCCAGACCGGCGCCATCGCCGTGGTCGCCTTCATCTATGGCGACTACGCCCAGCGCCTGCTGCCGCTCGGCGAATATGGCGGGGCCTGGCATGCAGCCTCGGTAGTGGTCGCGCTGACCCTGCTCAATGTGCTCGGCACACGCGAATCGCGGCGGGCGCAGGTGTTCTTCACCGGGGTGACGGTACTGGCACTGCTGACGGTGGTGCTCGCTGGCCTGGCGCTGGCCGAACCGCAGCCGACCGCTGCCACCTCGGCACCTGCCGGCGGCAACCTGGCCGGCATGCTGGGCATGGGCATGGTCTTCGTGCTGCTCACCTACGGCGGCTGGAACGAGGCAGCCTATCTGTCCGGCGAGTTGCGCAACCCAGCGCGCAACATGAGCCGCGTGCTGCTGATCGGCACGGCGGTGGTGACCGCCATCTACCTGCTGGCGAACCTGGTCTTTCTGAATATCTTCGGCCTCGACGGCCTACGCCAGAGCGACGCAGTGGCAGCGGACCTGATGAGCATCGTCGCCGGGCCAAGAGCCGAAGCACTGCTGGCGCTGTTCGTCTGCCTCACCGCCTTGAGTACGTTGAACGCCACCCTGTTTACCGGCGCGCGGGTCTATTACGCGCTGGGCCGCGACGTGCCGCTGTTGGCCTTCATCGGGCGCTGGAACGAGCGCGGCGCCACGCCGGTGCGCGCGCTGCTGTTGCAATGCGCATTCACCTTGCCATTGATCCTGTTCGGCGCGCTGAGCGAGAACGGCGTGGAGACCATGGTGGCCTACACCGCCCCGGTGTTCTGGCTGTTCATGTTCCTCGTCGCCCTGGCGCTGATCCGCCTGCGCCAGCGCCAGCCCTGGGTGCCGCGGCCGTTCAGCGTGCCGCTGTATCCGCTGACGCCGATCCTGTTCGCCGCGACCTGCCTGGGCCTGCTGTATGCCAGCACGCTCTACGCTGGCAGTGGCGCATTGCTTGGCTTGCTGGTGCTCGGCGCCGGCCTGCCGTTGCTGGCCCTGCAGCGCCCGCAACCGGAACTGCAAGGCGAGCACGCCGAGTAGCGCTACATCGCCCAGTCCTTGACCACCACATGGGTCTTGACCTTCTGCATGCCGGGGAACGCCTCGATGGCCCCGCGCACTTCGCTCAGGCGCGTCATGCTCGGCGCTTCGATGAACACCAGCATGTCGGTTTCCCCGCTGATGCCGCTACAATGACGCACTTCGGGCAGCGCGCGCATGCGCTCGACGTATTCCTCGCAACGCCCGCCCTGATAGAAAAGCTCTAGAAAGGCCTTTACCCCCGCCTCGCCCAGCTCCGCCACCTGGGCGTGATAGCCACGAATCACCCCGCTGCTCTCCAGATGGCGAATCCGCTCGCTGACCGCCGAACGTGACAGATTCACCTCACGTGCAATCTGGCTGATGGAGGTACGCGCATCGCTGCGCAGCAGAGCGAGGATCTGGCGATCGAACTTGTCCACGGGCTTCTCGGGCGGCAATCAGTTTGACGGGGAAAACCACCATTTCGTCGGCAAAAGGCGCCAGCCTGCAAACGGCCAGCGCCCTACCATGGCGGTATCGGAAAGAGGATGAGCATACCCCATGAGTCGCTTGAACAAGGAGTTGGGCCTGTTGCAGGGCATCGCGCTGCTCAGCACATCGCTGCTCGGCACCGGCATCTTCGTGGTGCCGGCACTGGCGGCCACCGCGGCCGGCGAGGCCTCGCTGTGGGCCTGGCTGCTGCTGATTAACCTGGTGTTGCCGGTGGCGTTCACCTTCGCCCAGCTGGGCAAGCGCTTCCCCCATGCCGGTGGCGCGCCGCACCTGATCGGGCGCGCCTTCGGCCTGCGCATGGAGGGCGTCAGCGCCCTGCTGTTTCTCGCCGTGCTGCCGGTCGGGCTGCCGGCTGCCCTGCATATCGCCAGCGGTTTCTGGCTGGCCTTGTTCGACCTCGATCGCACCGGCCTGCTGCTCATCGAACTGGCGACCTTGGTCGCCATGCTCGTACTCGGCCAACGCCCAGCAAAAGCATCGGGCACGCTGCAGGGGCTGATTGCCGTGGCCATCGTCGCCAGCGTGGCACTGATCTGGTGGGTTGGTGACCTGCCGCGCGCCAGCCAACCGCTGCTGCCGACGATGGACGGGCAATGGCACCTGCTGCCTACGGCGCTGGCAGTCATGTTCTGGTGCTTCGTCGGCATTGAGGCCTTCACCCATCTGGGCGAGGAGTTCAAACATCCCGAGCGCGACTTTCCGTTGGCGCTGCTGCTCGGCGTGCTGCTGGCCGGCCTGGTGTACTGGGCCTGTTCGGTGGCGGTGCTGAGCTTCGCCACCTATGGCGACGTGCACAGCGATACCGCCGCCCTGCCGCGTTTGTTCTCGCTGCTGCTTGGCGACCAGGCGCGCGTGCCGGTAACGGTGCTCGGCTATCTGGCCTGCTTCGCCTCGATGAACGTGTACATCCAGGGTTTTGCCCGGCTGATCTGGAGCCTGGCCGACGAGGGCCGCCTGCCGGTCGCGATGGCTGCGCGCAATCGCCATGGCGTACCCGGCAGGGCATTGCTGCTGGTGGTGTTCAGCTGCGCACTGTGCACTACGCTTTCCGCCTCGTTGAACCTGTCCGTGGACGACCTCATCCGCTACGCCAACGGCAACTTCGTGCTGATCTATCTGCTCAGCATGGCCGCTGGCTGGGTGCTGCTGCGAAGCTTCTGGCGCCTGCTCGCAGGGCTTAGCGCAGTGCTCTGCGCCGGCGTGTTGCTCATGCTCGGCGGCGATGCCCTGTACGCCGTGGCGCTGCTCGGCGCGTTGCTGCTGCTCGATCGCCTGCGCGTCATGCACAAGGCCATGACCTGACGCAACCGCTCTGCCAGCGCAAGGTTACCTGCACCTCCGCGGCCGTTAGGGGTCGAAAACGGCGTAACCCGAGCGACGACGCAGCCAAGGCGTGACCTTCGTCGCTCAGGGGTTCTATCCTTGAATCGAGAATGCCGAAAGGATGCCCAATGCACCGCGTACTGAACGATCTGAAAATCATGATCCTGACCAACCTGTGGATCGTCCCGGTGGTTGGGGTAATCGTCTGGGCCTTGTTCCAGTTCGTCCCGCCACCGCCGCAGATGAGCGCGAGCATGGCCACCGGCACGCCGACCGGGGCCTATCAACAGTTCGCCGAGCGCCTGAAGGAGGAACTGGCCAAGGAAGGCTTCGAGCTCAAACTCGTACCGACCTCAGGCTCGCGTGACAACCTGGAGCGCCTGCTGGCGACGAACCCGCAAGTCGAAATCGCCCTGGTGCAAAGCGGTCTGGAGCGCCAGCTTACAGCCGCGCAGCAGCGCCAGTTGGAAAGCCTGGGGGCCATCTATCAGGAACCGCTGTGGCTGTTCTACCGACGTGACGTGGAGCTCGATCGCATTGCCGACCTGCTGCCGCTGCGCGTCGGCCTGGGCGGCGATGGCAGTGGCACTCGCGCCGCCAGCGACGCCATTCTCGGCGCTAATGCCATCGCCCCCGAGCAGTATCCGGAAACCTGGCAGAGCACCGGCGGCGGCAAGGCGGCACGCGCGCTGATGGCCGGCGAGTTGGATGCCGCATTCTTTGTCGGGCCTGCGGAAAACGCCCTGGTACAGCAACTGGCCGCCAACCCGGACATCGTCCTGGCGCATTTTCGCCGCGCCGCCGCCTATGAGGCGCGCCTGCCGTTCTTCAATCGGGTGGAGGTCGGCGAAGGCCTGCTCGACCTGGCCAGCAACGCGCCGGATCGCGATATCGTCACCCTCGCGCCCGTCGCGACGCTGGTGGTCAACGATGAATTCAACCCCGGCCTGGTGCCGCTGTTTCTCGAGGCCACCCGCGAAGTGATGAGGAAGGGCACGCTACTCGACGCGGCCGGCACCTTCCCCAGCGCCGAGCCGCGCACCTTCGACCTGCACAAGGACGCCAGGCACTACTACGACAAGGGGCTGCCGATCCTGCAGCGCTACGTGCCGTTTCGCATCGCCTCGCTGGCCGACCGCTACATCATCCTGCTGATCCCGCTGATCGTGGTGATGATCCCGCTGCTCAAGGCCGTCGGGCCACTTTACCAGTGGCGCATCCGCGCGCGCATCTATCGCTGGTACAAGTACCTGCGCGAGATCGACCGCAAGCTGCATGCCGGCTCGCTGCCCGACGAGCTCGACAGCGAGATCGCCCGCCTGGAGCACCTGGAGGACGAGCTGGCATCCGTGGAAGTGCCGCTGTCGTATTCCAACCAGCTGTACGAGTTGCACCTGCACGTACGCTACGTGATCGAGCGACTGCGCGAGTTGCAGCAGCGGCGGCACTGAATGACCATCGCGGCTGAAGCCGCTCCTACAGAATTCATCCACCCGTAGGAGCGGCTTCAGCCGCGAAGGCTTCAGCTTGGTTGCCCTACGATTGACTGTGCGCCGCGACTTTCTGCGTGACTACAAGACGCTTCACGGAACGATCCATGCCGGAATCCAGCGGCCGCTTCGGGTAAACTTCGCCTCCTGTTTCATCTGCCCACGAGACCGCCATGCCGATCCGTCACTGCATCGTCCACCTGATCGACAAGAAGCCCGACGGCAGCCCTGCCGCACTGCACGCCCGCGACAGCGAGCTGGCCACGTCGCAAGCCATGGAAAACCTGCTGGCCGACCTCAACGAGAGCTACAACGCCAAGCAGGGCAAGGCCTGGGGCCTGTTCCACGAGGAATCCGGCGCTTACCCGTTCAGTGGCTGGCTCAAGGCCTATCTCGATGGCGAGCAGGATTTCACTGCCTTCAGCCGCCAGGCCGTCGAGCAGTTGCAGAAGCTGATGGAGGAATCCAACCTGTCCACCGGCGGCCACGTGCTGTTCGCCCACTATCAACAGGGCATGACCGACTACCTGGCCATCGCCCTGCTGCACCACAGCGAAGGCGTGGCAGTGACCGACGCATTGGACGTGACCCCGGCCAAGCATCTGGACCTTGGCCAGTTGCACCTGGCCGCGCGCATCAACATCAGCGAGTGGCAGAACAACAAGCAGTCCAAGCAGTACATCTCCTTCATCAAGGGCAAGAACGGCAAGAAGGTCTCGGACTACTTCCGCGATTTCATTGGCTGCCAGGAAGGTGTCGACGGCCCGGGCGAAACCCGCACCCTGCTCAAGGCCTTCAGCGATTTCGTGGAAAGCGAGGACCTGCCCGAAGAGCAGGCGCGCGAAAAAACCAAGACCCTGGTCGGCTATGCCACCAGCCAGGCCAAGCTGGGCGAGCCGATCACCCTCGACGAACTCTCCGGGCTGATCGACGAGGAGCGCCCCAAGGCCTTCTACGAACACATCCGCAACAAGGACTACGGCATGGCCCCGGAATTTCCGGCGGACAAACGCACCCTCAACCAGTTTCAGCGCTTCACCGGCCGCGCCGAGGGCCTGTCGATCAGCTTCGAGGCGCACCTGCTGGGCTCGAAGGTCGAATACGACGAGGGGCGTGACATGCTGATCATTCGCCAGCTGCCGACCCAGCTCAAGGACCAGCTCAAGCGTCGCCAGGACTGATAGCGCAAGATTGGCGGGATGGCCCCGCGCGGTTTACCCTGATATGACCGCGCCATCACACAAGGACGCGAAACGATGAAGACGATTGTGCTGCTGCTCGCCGCCCTGGCCCTGTGGCAACACTGGGACAAGGTCGAGCGCTGGATCGACCCGCCCCAGGCACGCAATGCCAGCGGCGAAGTGGTGCTCTATGCCACGCAATGGTGCGGCTATTGCGCCAAGACACGCGAGCTGTTCGCCGAGGACGGCATCGCCTATCGCGAAGTGAATATCGAGACCGATGCCGCCGGCCGCGCCCAATACCAGGCCTTGGGCGGGCGCGGCGTGCCGGTGATCGACCTGCGCGGGCAGGTCATCCACGGCTACGACGTACGCGCCATCCGCGCCGCCTACTGACAGGCGGCGCAGCAAGCTTCAGCGCGCCTCGATGCGGAAGCCCAGGCGTGGGAAGTGCACATGCACGACGCCGGCGCGCTCGTCCTCGCGACGCAGAATCAGCTCGTCACGCCCGGCATGCAGCAATTCGCCTTGTACCGGGTCGACACCATAGTCCACCGCCGCGATGCTCACCGCCTGGCCGGCCTCGAAGCCATTGGGGTCGACGAAGGCTTCGTCCGGCAGCGCCGCCGGCGTGGCAGCACGCGCCACCTCAATCGCCTGCTCGCCGCTCATCTCGCTCAGCGATCCATGGCCGAAGCCCAGTACCCGGGCGAGCCAGGCAGCGACCTCGGGGTAATCGTCGACCAGCGGCGAGGTCACCGGCGTGCCGCGCAGGAACCACAGGCAATGGGCCACGGAGAAGTCTGCGTGCGATGGCTCACCGAAAAGGAAGTCACCCTGCTCGCACTGCAACTGACGCTGCAATGCGCCCATCAGCGCCGGCCACTGGTGCTTGGCCTGCTCCAGCGGCAGACGGCTCGCCGTGCCGCCGGAGAACAGCGCACTGCGGTCGGCGGCGAAGGCCTTGGCGAACTCCGGCGGCACCTTGGCGAAGCGTAGCGCCATCGACTCTGGCTGAAATACCAGCGCCACGACGTGCTGGAACAGTACCGAGTCAGCCCATTGCGAGAGCAGGCTGACGTTGAACGCCTGAGCTTCGGGGAACAGCGCCGGCGTGGCCTTTTCGGCCTCCAGGCGGCGGGCGATCAGCGCCGTATCGCAATAGATGTCAGCACCGACCTGCAGCACCGGCGTCTTGCGGTAGCCGCCGGTCAGTGCGGTGAGGTCGGGCTTGGGCATCAGCGGAGGGATCATCGCCGAACGCCAGGACAGTTGCTTGAAGCCCAGCATCAGGCGGGCCTTCTCGGCGAACGGCGAGGTCGGATAATGGTGCAGGATCAGCTCGTGCATGGCGCGCTCCGCGACAAAGTCGAAAGCTGCAGCTTAACCGCCTCGCTTGGCCACGCCCACCGTCTCAGGGTGATGCAACGCTATCAACGGCCAGAATGAGCGCCTCTTTGGCGCTTTTGCTCAGGCGTTTGATCGCCCGCTCGCGCCGCAGCGCGTCGCCCTTGCCGGCACAGGCCTCGACATAGGCAAGCGCCAGCGCGGGGCTGGTATGGAAGAAACGCGCGCCCTTGCCACTCTGGTGCTGGGTGAAGCGCCGTTGCGGGTCATCGCTGATACCGCAATAAAGAGCGCCATTGGCCGCACGCACCAGATAGACGAACCAAGCCTTTTCGACGGCCGCATTCATCCGCGTGCTGGAAACCACTCACGCGCCGAGCGCCACAGGCACATGCCGACGAAGTAAGCCGATGCCAGCCACCACAGCGCCAGCAGCCAGAAATGGTTGGCCGGGTACTGCAGAATCAGCAGCGCGCTGGAGAGCATCCAGACGAAGGTCACCAGGATGTTCAGCGGCATGAACTGGCGTACGCGGAACGGGTGCAGGAACTTCATCTTGGTCAGGGTCAGGCCGGCCAGCAGCACGATCATGCCCAGGGTGACCCAGGGATGCACATCGAGGATGTAGAAATACAGCACCACCACGTTCCAGGCCGCCGGGAAGCCGACGAAGTAGTTGTCCTTGCTCTTCATGTTCAGGTTGCAGAAGCAAAACAGCGAGGACAGCAGGATCAGCCCAACGGCGAACAGCGGCGTGTAATCCGGCAACGGGATGAAGCGGTAGAGGAAGATCGCGGGGATGAAGACGTAGGTGAGGTAGTCGATCACCAGGTCGAGGGTCGAGCCGTCGAAGTGCGGCAGCACGCCCTTGACGTCATAACGTCGCGCCAGCGAACCATCCAGGCCATCGACCAGCAGCGCCAGGCCAAGCCACATCAGGCACTGCTTGGGTTGGCCGTCGAGTACAGCCAACAGCGCCAGCAGAGCGAGGATCACACCGCTGGCGGTAACGGCATGAACCCCCCAGGC
Organism: Pseudomonas sp. Marseille-Q0931; assembly: GCF_940789645.1. NCBI lineage: Bacteria > Pseudomonadati > Pseudomonadota > Gammaproteobacteria > Pseudomonadales > Pseudomonadaceae > Pseudomonas > Pseudomonas sp. Marseille-Q0931. The sequence goes on from NZ_CALNWT010000003.1 coordinate 426,773, forward strand.
TTTGGCCTGTTTTACGGCAACGATCAGTTCGGTCACGGCAGGTCTCGATTGGCAGTGGAGATGCGACACCCCATGTGCGCACGCTCATTATTGAAGGCTAAGACCGAATAGCCTACCACTGCGTTCCTTCGCCCGCCTTAGCGCGAAGCGCGGAATTGGACGAGACCGCGTGCCGCCTGTCGACGAATGGCGGCCTGAACCGGTGGCGCCCAGCCCAATAGCAGCCCCTTGCCACCGAGCGCCTGACGCGCCCATCGCCACAGATCGAAATGATCGCGATGTTCGACGATCAGCCCGTCGCGGAACACGAAGCGCGCCTGGATGTGGTTGACCACCTGGCGACCAGTGGCACTGAAGCGGTAGCTGGCAATCCAGCGCGCACTGCCGGCATGGTCATCGGCGTGCACCGAGTCGAAGGTCAGCGAAAAGTCTTCGGCGCGGCTGCACAGCATGCGCCACATATCACCTGCCTCTGCGCCGCGCAGGCCAACGAAGACCGGGTCGGAGAACTTCACGTCCTCGGCGTAGCAGGCCGCCATGGTCTCGGCATCGAGCTTCTGGAAAGCGCTGTAGAAACGCTGGAGTAGTTCGGCGTTGGGGTGGCTCATGACTCGTTCCTGCGTGCGTTCTGGTGGTGACCGGCGCGCATGCGCGCTACGGCACGTGAATGCAGCCTAGTTTGTGCGCGGGAGAATCCGGTGACGACTGGCGATAAAGACAACCTTGTGTCAATAATCGCCAAATCCACACAAGAGCCGGTTTCATGCTGCGCATCGCCCTTTATATCTGCCCGCAAACCATCTGCTCCAGCCTGAGCATGGCGCAGGACGCCTTCAGCCTGGCCAATCGCCTCGCCGATACGCCGGGCTTCGAGCTGCAGCGCTTCAGCCTCGATGGACAGTCGGTGCAGCTGGATTTCGCGCAGATCCGGGTCGATGGCGGCCTGCAGTTGGCCGAACAGGCCGACCTGCTGATCGTGCCCGCCACCGGCAGCGCCATCAGCAAGACTCTGGAGAGCAACGCCAGACTCCTGCCCTGGCTGGCTCGACGCGACCGACAGCAAGTAGCGAGCCTGTGTAGCAGCGCCTTCCTGCTGGCAGCAGCCGGTCTGCTCAATGGTCGCCAGGCCACCACCCACTGGGCACTGGCCGGGGCCTTCTCGCACCACTTTCCCCAGGTAAACCTGCGCAGCGACCTGCTGCTGACCGAAGATGGCCCGTTGTTCTGCTCCGGGGGCGCACAGGCCGGGCTTGACCTGTGCCTGCACCTGATCGGCCGGTATGCCGGCGAATGGCTCGCACAACAAGTGGCCAGTGCCATGGTGATCGAGCGCCAGCGCGGCACGCAGACGCGCTTCGCTCCACTGCTACCCAACACCGAAGACAAGGCACTGGCGCCGCTATTGGCCTGGCTGCGCGAACACCACGCCGAGGCCATTGATCTCAACCGCCTGGCGCAGCAGGCCCATTGCTCGGCGCGCACCCTGCTGCGCCGTTTCAAACAGGGCACCGGGCTGACCCCAGGCGACTACCTGCAGCGCCTGCGCATCAGCGTCGCGCAACAGGCGCTGGCCGACTCGACGCAGTCACTGGAGCAGATCGCCAGCGAAGTCGGGTTCGCCGACCGCGCCACCTTCGCCAAGCGCTTCAAACAGCTGTGCGACGAAACGCCCGGCGCCTTTCGCAAACGCATGCGACGCAGTTAATACCAGGCAAAGAAAAAGGGAGCCTGAAGGCTCCCTGATACACAACGCGACGCCGACTCAGTGCAGGATCTGGCTGAGGAACAGCTTGGTGCGCTCGTTCTGCGGGTTGGTGAAGAAGGTGTTGGGCTCGGCCTGCTCGACGATCTCGCCCTTGTCCATGAAGATCACCCGGTTAGCCACGGTACGGGCAAAGCCCATCTCGTGGGTCACGCAGAGCATGGTCATGCCGTCTTCGGCCAGGCCGATCATGGTGTCCAGCACCTCTTTCACCATCTCCGGGTCGAGGGCCGAGGTCGGCTCGTCGAACAGCATGATCTTCGGCTTCATGCACAGCGCACGGGCAATCGCCACACGCTGCTGCTGACCTCCGGAGAGCTGACCCGGAAACTTGTGGGCCTGTTCGGGAATGCGCACACGCTCGAGAAAGTGCATGGCGATTTCCTCGGCCTGGCGCTTGGGCATCTTGCGTACCCACATCGGCGCCAGGGTGCAGTTCTGCAGCACGGTCAGATGCGGGAACAGGTTGAAGTGCTGGAACACCATGCCCACTTCGCGGCGGATCGCCTCGATGTGCTTGAGGTCGCTGGTCAGCTCGGTGCCATCGACCACGATGCGCCCCTGCTGATGCTCTTCCAGACGGTTGATGCAGCGAATGGTGGTGGACTTGCCCGAGCCGGACGGCCCGCACAACACGATACGCTCGCCCGGTTGCACGCTGAGGTTGATGTCCTTGAGCACGTGGAACTGGCCGTACCACTTGTTCACGCCCTGCAGCAGGATCATCGGCTCGGCGCTGGGTTGCTTGATTGCTTCACTCATAAATTCACTCCTATCGAGGGGCTCGATTCAGGATTTAGCGAGCTAGAGCCAGGCAAGGCGAAAACATTCGAGGGAGCGGAGCGTACTGTTGTACGTGAGCATTCCGAGAGTGTTTTCAACGACGCCTGGTCGACGCGCAGCAAATACTGATCAACTCCTAACGCTTGTGGCCGGTGTCCAGCTTCCTCTCCAGATGCATGGAGTAGCGGGACATACCAAAACAGAAAATCCAGAAGACCAGCGCGGCGAACACGTAGCCCTCGGTGGCCATGCCCAGCCAGGCCGGGTCGGTGGTCGCCTGCTTGATGCTGTTGAGCAGATCGAACAGGCCGATGATGATCACCAGGCTGGTGTCCTTGAACAGGGCGATGAAGGTGTTGACGATGCCTGGAATCACCAGCTTGAGCGCCTGCGGCAGGATCACCAGACCCATCGTCCGCCAGTAGCCCAGGCCCATGGCCGCGGCCGCCTCGTACTGGCCCTTGGGGATGGCCTGCATGCCACCGCGCACCACTTCGGCGATATAGGCGGCCTCGAAGAAGATCACCATCACCAGGGCTCGCAGCAGCTTGTCGAGGCTCATGCCTTCGGGCAGGAACAACGGCAGCATCACCGAAGACATGAACAGCACGATGATCAGCGGCACGCCGCGCCAGAATTCGATGAAGGTGACACAGATGACCTTGATCGCCGGCAGGTTCGAACGTCGCCCCAGCGCCAGCAGGATGCCCAGCGGCAAGGCGCCGGTGATGCCGACGTAGGCGATCACCAATGTAAGCATCAGGCCGCCCCAGCGGCTGGTAGGCACCACGCTCAGGCCGAACACGCCGCCGTGCAGCAGGCACCAGGCGATGATCGGGTAGATCACCAGGAATGCCACGCCATAGAACGCCTTGCGCGGCATCTGCGGGACGAACAGCGGCGCAGCTCCGACGATGGCCAGCCAGATGGTGGCATCGACCCGCCAGCGCTGCTCGCTGGGGTAGAAGCCATACATGAACTGGCCGAAGCGTTGCTGAATGAACACCCAGCACGCGCCTTCCTTGGTGCAGTCTGCGCGGGTGCTGCCCACCCAGTTGGCATCGAAGATCGCCCACTGCAGAAGCGGTGGAACCACGAGCCAGATCAGGTACAGCGCCAGCAGGGTCAGCAGGGTGTTGAACCAGTTGGAGAACAGGTTGGCCTTGAGCCAGCCCAGCGCGCCGACGCTCATGCTCGGCGGCGGCAGGTCAGGCTTGAAGATATGGGTCTGCATGGCTGCTCCTTACCGCTCGGTCAGCGCGATGCGCTTGTTGTACCAGTTCATCAGCAGGGAAATGCTGATGCTGATGGCCAGATAAACGCTCATGGTGATCGCCATGACCTCGATCGCCTGACCGGTCTGGTTAAGTACCGTGCCGGCGAACAGCGAGACCATGTCGGGGTAGCCGATGCCGGCCGCCAACGAGGAGTTCTTCGCCAGATTGAGGTACTGGCTGGTCAACGGCGGGATGATCACGCGCAGTGCCTGCGGGATGATCACCAGGCGCAGGGTGATGCCTGGGCGCAGGCCCAGCGAACGCGCGGCTTCGGTCTGGCCATGGCTGACCGCCATGATCCCCGAGCGCACGTTCTCGGCGATGAAGGCTGCGGTGTAGATGGTCAGCGCCAGGGTCAGCGCCATCAGCTCGGGGATCATCACCCGGCCGCCGCGGAAGTTGAACCCGGTCAGCTCCGGCACGCTCCAGTGCAACGGGTTGCCGGCGACGAGAGCCGTCAGCCCGGGGATCAGGACGATCAGCGCCAGCGACGTCCACAGCAGCGGGAAGATCTTGCCGGTGGCTTCGCGGCGCTTCTTGGCCCAGCGCCCCAGCGCGATGATGCCGACGATGGTGGCCAGCAGGATCACAACGAACAGGCCGAAACTCTCCGACGGGCTCGGCGCCGGCATGTACAGACCACGGCTGTTGAGGAAGAAGGTTTCGCCAACATCCAGGCTCTGCCGCGGTCCGGGCAGGGCGAGGAAGACCGCGAAGTACCAGAAGAGGATCTGCAGCAGCGGCGGGATGTTGCGGAAGATCTCGATATAGACGGTGGCCAGTTTGCTGATCAGCCAGTTCGGCGACAGCCGCGCCACGCCCAGCACGAAGCCGAGTATGGAGGCCAGCACGATGCCGATGAAGGACACCAGCAGCGTATTGAGCAGACCGACCACGAACACGCGACCGTAGCTGTTGCTCTCGGTGTAGTCGATCAGGTGCTGGGCGATACCGAAGCCGGCGCTGTTGTTGAGGAACGCGAAGCCGGAGATGATCCCGCGCTTCTCCAGGTTGGCCTGGGTGTTCTGGAAGAGAAACCAGCCGAGCGCCACGACGGCGACAACGGCAATGATCTGGAAAGCCCAGGCGCGCACCTGCGGATCGTTCAGAAGCGATCCACGCGGGCGCGGGGCGTTAGCAGTCGTATGCATGACAACCCTCACGGAAGCCCCGGCCGTACACAATCAGGCCGGAGTTCACTTAATCGGAAACGACAGCGGCAGCCCCCGAGAACCGGTCCATAGTCTGCTGCGCGTCGGGCCTGCTGCGTCATAAACAGGCTCAGAATGCTCATTTACAACTCGTAAACTGCGCTTCTTCGCCTGCTTTTTCCTTGCATGCCTCTAGCTCGCGAGCCTATGAACAGATTCTCGTCTGCCGCTGTGGACGGTCAACGCACCGGCGGTGCGTACTGCAGACCACCCTTGTTCCAAAGGGCGTTGAGACCACGCTCGATCTTCAGCTCGCTGCCGGCACCGACGTTACGGTCGAAGGACTCGCCGTAGTTACCGACTTGCTTGACGATCTGCACTGCCCAGTCTTTCGGCAGCTTGAGGTCCTTGCCGAACTCACCTTCGGTCCCTAGCAGACGGGCTACGTCCGGGTTCTTGGTGGATTTGGCGGTTTCTTCGACGTTGGCCGAGGTCACGCCCAGCTCTTCGGCGTTGAGCATGGCGAACAGGGTCCAGCGCACGATATCGAACCACTCCTCGTCACCCTGACGAACGGACGGGCCGAGCGGCTCCTTGGAGATGACTTCCGGCAGCACCACGTAGTCGCCCGGGGTGGCCAGCTTGATGCGCTGTGCGTACAGCTGCGACTGGTCGGAGGTCAGCACGTCGCAACGACCGGCTTCGACCGACTTGGCGCTCTCGTCGGAGGTATCGTAGGTGATGGGGGTGTACTTCATGCCGTTGGCACGGAAGTAGTCGGAGAGGTTCAGCTCGGTGGTGGTACCGGCCTGGATGCAGACGGTGGCACCGTCCAGTTCCTTGGCGCTGGAAACCCCCAGCTTCTTGTTCACCAGAAAGCCCTGACCGTCGTAGTAGGTCACGCCGGTGAAGTTCAGGCCCAGCGCCGCATCGCGCGAGCTGGTCCAGGTGGTGTTGCGCGAAAGGATGTCGACTTCGCCGGACTGCAGCGCGGTAAAGCGCTCCTTGGCGGTCAGCGGGCTGTACTTGACCTTGGTCGCGTCACCGAACACCGCGGCTGCAACCGCGCGGCAGACGTCGACGTCCAGGCCCATGTAATTGCCCTTTGCATCGGCGTAGGAGAAACCAGGCAGACCGTCGCTGATACCGCACTGCACGAAGCCTTTCTTCTGCACCGCATCCAGGGTGGCGCCTGCCTGAGCAAAACCACTGACACCGAGCACAGCTGCGGTAGTCAGAACAGCCAGGGTGGATTTCACCATCTTCATCAAAAACCTCCAGTTGCTCTTGTTGTGTTGGAGTCTCCGTCCGCCTTCCCCACCCTTTTGAGGCTTGCGATCCGCTGGCAGCAACGGTATCGACGAGAAGTTCGAACGTCAGGCGGGAGTCTAGTCGGCATTACCCTCTGCTGGCCAACTGCTCCTGCCCTGCCCATTGGTTGAACGGGCTTGAGACGGATCGTCATCCGCCTGGGCGTATCACCGCCCCGACGGTCTGGTTAGGAACCCCCCACAGCAGATTCCTGCCTGTTGAGCAGCGCGCATTACACAGTGTTACCGTTAGCGCACCGCGTCGTCAGTCCGGATGAGGCATAGCAAGCCCCGTACCAGCACACGGCGAACTGCCGTATCCAAAGGGGTCAAGCGCAAAAGATTCACCCGTGCGACAACTTGTTCACAGATTAGCCAAGCCTTGAAAAGGGTGCCGCCCCAAATAAAGGCACCTGCACCACACTGGAGCTACCAATGACCGCACCCATGATTCTGCAGCCCCCGCAAACCGCCGATGCCAGCGTGATCTGGCTGCACGGGCTGGGCGCTGACCGCTACGATTTCCTGCCGGTCGCCGAGATGCTGCAGGAACGCCTGCCGACCACGCGTTTCATCCTGCCGCAGGCGCCGACCCGCCCGGTCACCATCAATGGCGGCTGGAGCATGCCGAGCTGGTACGACATCCTTGCCATGAGCCCGGCACGCGCCATCGACCAGGCGCAGCTGGACGAGTCCGCCGATGAGGTAATCGCGCTGATCGAAGCCGAGCGCGAAAGCGCCATCGCCGCCGAGCGCATCGTCCTGGCCGGCTTTTCCCAGGGTGGCGCGGTGGTGCTGCACACCGCCTTCCTGCGTTACCAACAGAGCCTCGGCGGGGTGTTGGCGCTGTCGACCTACGCGCCGACCTTCAGTGACGACATGCAGCTGGCGGATACAAAAAGACAACTGCCGGTGCTTTGTTTGCATGGCAGATTCGACGACGTGGTGACACCCGACATGGGACGTGCCGCGTACGACCGCCTGCACGCCAGTGGCGCACAGGTGCAATGGCGCGACTATCCGATGACCCACGAGGTCCTGCCGGAAGAGATTCGCGATATCGCCGAATGGTTGGGCCAGTTGCTGGCCAACTGACCGAACCGAAGAGATGCACGATAAATGAGCACAGCGCCCCTGATTCGCACCCTGCAGGATATCGAGCAGATCGAGAGCACGCCGTTGAGCGAGCGCGATCTACCCGGCAGCACCTTCGAGCTGATCCGCCGCACGGCACAGGCCAACCCCGATGCACCGGCGCTGTCGTTCATCCTCCAGGGCACGGGCGATGAAACGCCACTGCGCCTGAGCTATGCCGAGCTGCTGGCCAGGATCACCCAGACCGCCAATGCCTTTCATCGCCTGGGTTTACGCCCGGGCAAGGCAGTCTCGTTCCTGCTGCCCAACCTGCCGCAGACCCACTACACCATCTGGGGCGGCGAGGCGGCGGGGATCGTCAACGCGATCAACCCGCTGCTCGATCCCGAGCACATCGCCGAACTGATCCATGCCTCCGAGTCCGAACTACTGGTGACCCTGGCGCCCTTCCCCGGCACCGACCTGTGGGACAAGGTCGAGGCCCTGCGCGATCAACTGCCGGAGCTCAAGGCGATTCTCTGCGTGGACATGGCCAACCTGTTGCCGGAACCGCAACGCAGTGCGCTCAAGGCCCAGCGCGGCCCGTTGCCGGACGGCGTGCTGGATTTCGATGAAACCATCGCCGCCTGCCCCGCCGACCATCTGGAAAGCGGACGCGTGATCGCCGCCGAGGACATCGCCAGCTACTTCCATACCGGCGGTACCACCGGCACGCCGAAACTGGCGCCGCACAGCCACGGCAACGAAGTGGCCATGGCCTATAGCATGAACCTGGTGACCCGCTTCGGCGTCGGAGACGTGACGCTCTGCGGCCTGCCGCTGTTTCACGTCAACGGTGTGATCGTCACCGGCCTGGCGGCCTTCATCGGTGGCGCCGAGGTGCTGCTGGCCACGCCGCAGGGCTATCGCAACACCACGCTGATCGGCAATTTCTGGAAAGTGATCGAACGCCACAAGGTCAGCTTCTTCAGCGGCGTGCCCACCATCTATGCCGGCCTGCTGCAGGTGCCCAGCGAGGGCCATGATCTGTCCTCGCTGAAATACGCGCTGTGCGGCGCGGCGCCGATGCCTGTCGAGCTGATCCGCCAGTTCGAGGCCAAGACCGGCCTGACCCTGATCGAAGGCTACGGCCTGACCGAAGGCACCTGTGGCAGCTGCGCCAACCCGCCAGCCGGCGAACGCCGCCCTGGTTCCATCGGCCTGCCGATGCCTTACTGCGAGGTGCGCATCAAGGTGCTCGACGAACAGGGACACTACGTTCGCGATGCCGCGCCAAATGAAATCGGCAACCTGTGCATCCGTGGCGCCACGGTGTTCAAGGGCTATCTGCAGGCGAGCAAGAATACCGGCATCTGGGTCGATAGCGACTGGTTCAACACCGGCGACCTTGGCCGCGTCGACGTCGATGGCTATATCTGGCTGACCGGCCGCAGCAAGGACCTGATCATCCGCGGCGGCCACAACATCGACCCGCAGATGATCGAAGAAGCCCTGCACAAGCACCCGGCCGTGGCCATGGCCGCTGCCGTGGGCAAGCCGGATGAGAAGGCCGGCGAGCTGCCGGTGGTCTACGTGCAGCTCAAACCCGGCAGCCAGATCAGCGAGGCGGAACTGCTCGAGCATGCCGCCGCGCACATTCCCGAGCGCGCCGCAATTCCCAAGGACGCCTGGATCATCGATGCCATGCCGCTCACCGCAGTGGGCAAGACATTCAAGCCGGCGCTGCGCTTCGATGCCATCACCCGCGTCTACCAAGCTGCCGTCGGCGAGCTGCATCCTGCCGCTCGGGTCGAAGTGCTGAGCGACGACAAGGCCGGTCAACTGGCTCACGTTCACCTGCCGAATCAGGATCAGGCACTTGCCGAGGCCATCGGCGAGCGCCTGGCCGGCTATGCAGTAGGCCATCGTATTCACTTCGCAACGTGATCCAGAGCGCGCAAGGACGCGCGCCAGTTAACAACTTTGCACTTTCGTGCCGCCATTGGTCGGTCTGGCTTGGGACAGGCATTGCCAGGCCTCCAGCGGCGGAATAATGTCGAGCGATCCGTAGACACGACAGGGAGCGTTGGTGGAGCCCTACGGCCTATTCCCCCGGCCAGGCCCGACGAGATTGCGATGAAACCGGCGCACTGGCAGGCAGACCTGCAGCAAGTCCAGCAGTTGCGACTCTTTCAGAATGTCGCCACCAGCAGCCTCGATCAGTTGCTGCGGGAGTTTCGTGCCTGCGAGTTGGAAGCAGGCGAAGTGCTGCTTTCCCCTTTCAACCGCAACCAGCACCTCTATCTGCTGATAGAAGGCCAGCTGCGCGTCTACCTCGGTTCACTGGACAACCAGGCCGTCAGCACCCTCGAAGTCGGCGACTGCGCGGGTGAAATCAGCTTCATCGACAACGAGCATCCTTCTGCCTACGTGGTAGCCGAGCGCCCCTCCATCGTCTTGCGCCTGCATCGCGAATCCCTGGTGGCGCTGTTCGAGCAATCCCCACAGATGATGCAGAACCTGCTGGAGCTGCTCTGCGACCGCGTGCGTCAGGGCAACCGGAAGATTCTCGACAGCGAGCAGAACGCCAACGTCGACACCCTGACCGGCTGCTTCAACCGACGCTGGCTGGAGCACGTGTTCGAGCGCGAGAGCACCCGCTGCGCCTTCAACGATGAACCCATGTCGCTGCTGATGCTCGATGTCGACCACTTCAAGGCCTACAACGACCAGCACGGCCATCTGGCCGGCGACTACGCCCTGTGCCTGGTGGCGCATACCCTGAGCAGCCAGCTCAGGCCCAAGGACAGCCTGATACGTTTCGGTGGCGAGGAGTTCGTCATCCTCTTACCTGAGATCGCTGCCGAGGCCGCGCGCGGCATTGGCGAGCGCCTGCGCGTCAGCCTGGAGCAGATCGCCTCGTTCTACTCGCCGGTTGGCGTGCTGCCCGGCGTCACCATTTCCATCGGTCTGGCGCAGATACAACAGCCGGACAGCCTGCAGGGCCTGATCGCGCGTGCCGATGCGGCGCTGTACCAGGCCAAGCAACAGGGTCGCAACTGCCTCTGCGGCTGAGCGTTGCCAACATCGCTGCGCACACGTACCCGAGCGCGCCGGACACTACGCTTCCCTGCTAGAGTGCCGGGCATAACAACATGCCCGGATGGCTTCTCATGCGCAAACTGCTGATCGCCCTGCTTCTGCTGATTCCCCTCTCCGCCCTCGCCGTGCTCGGCCTGCCGCAAGTGATCGACGCGCAGATGAACAGCGTCGCCAACCCGCCACCCTATGCGGCCAGTGCCAGCGCGCAAAAGCTCCACCAGGGCCTGTTCGTCGCCGACCTGCACGACGATGCGCTGCTCTGGGAGCGCGACCTGCTCAAGCGCTACGACTATGGCCATTCCGACCTGCCGCGCATGCTCGAAGGCCGCCTCGGCCTGCAGGTGTTCTCCACCGTGACCAAGACTCCGCGCGGCCTGAACATGGAGAGCAACGGCGCCGACAGCGACAACATCACCCTGCTGGCCATGGCTCAGCGCTGGCCGCGGGAAACCTGGAACAGCCTGCTGCAACGCGCGCTGTACCAGGCACAGAAACTCCAGGACGCCGCCGCTGGCAGTGATGGTCGTCTGGTGCTGATCCGCACCCGCGCGGACCTGGCGAACTTCGTCGAAGCCTGGGAAAAGGACCCGCGCCGCGTCGCCGGCCTGCTCGCCACCGAGGGCCTGCAACCCATCGAAGGCAAGCTGGAAAACATCGACGTGCTGTATGACGCAGGCTTCCGTATCGCCGGCCTGACCCACTTCTTCGACAACGAGGTCGGTGGCTCCGCCCACGGCCAGGAAAAAGGCGGGCTCACCCCGTTAGGCCGGCAGGTCATCGCGCGCCTGGAAGAAAAATCCATGCTGGTGGACCTGGCCCACGCTTCGCGGCCGCTGATCGATGACGTACTGGCCATGGCCAAGCGTCCGGTACTGGTTTCGCACACCGGAGTCGAGGGCACCTGCGCCGGCACACGCAACCTCAGCGACAAGCACCTGCAGGCCATCGCCGCCACCGGTGGGGTGATCGGTATCGGCTACTGGAGCACCGCGGTGTGCGACACCTCGGTCGCCGCCATCGTCAAAGCCATTCGTTACACCGCGGACAAGGTCGGCGTCGAGCACGTCGCCCTGGGTTCGGACTTCAACGGCGCCGTGCACACGCCGTTCGATGTAACCGGCCTAGCGCAGATCACCGAAGGCCTGCAAGGCGCCGGCTTCGACGACACAGCCATCGCCGCGATCATGGGCGGCAATGTCCAGCGCCTGCTGCTGGCCAGCCTGCCGGAGAAATGACGCACTGACCGCACAGTACGCTTGACAGACGCGAGCGAAGCACTTCGCCACGCCCGCGTCTTGCATTACACTGGCGGGCGTTCACTCCTTAACCAGTCGATGAGAAGCCCGTGCTCAAAGCACTCAAGAAAATGTTCGGCAAGGCCGAAGACGAGCAGCCGCAACCAGCGCCGTCACCCGTAGCAGCGCCCGCCCAGAGCCGTGGCGCAGACGACAAGCGCCCGCGCAGGAACAAGCCCGCCCGCAGCGCAGACGAACCGGCTGGCGACAGCCCGGCGCCACAGCCGCCGCGCCCGCCGAAAGCCGACAAGCCGCGCCGCGAGCGCCCAGCCAAGCCGGTAGACACCTGGAAGCTGGAAGATTTCGTGGTCGAGCCGGCCGAAGGCAAGATGCGCTTCCATGACTTCAAGCTCGCTCCCGAGCTGATGCACGCCATCCACGATCTCGGCTTCCCCTACTGCACACCGATCCAGGCCGGCGTGCTGGGCTACACCCTCAAGGGCCAGGACGCCATCGGCCGCGCCCAGACCGGCACCGGCAAGACTGCCGCCTTCCTCATCTCGATCATCACCCAGTTGCTGCAGACCCCGGCGCCGAAAGAGCGCTACATGGGCGAGCCGCGTGCGCTGATCATCGCGCCGACCCGCGAACTGGTGGTGCAGATCGCCAAGGACGCCGCCGAGCTGACCAAGTACACCAAGCTCAACGTCATGAGCTTCGTCGGCGGCATGGACTTCGACAAGCAGCTCAAGCAGCTGGAGTCGCGTTTCTGCGACATCCTCGTGGCCACCCCGGGCCGCCTGCTGGACTTCAACCAGCGCGGCGAGGTGCACCTGGACATGGTCGAGGTAATGGTGCTCGACGAAGCCGACCGCATGCTCGACATGGGCTTCATCCCGCAGGTGCGCCAGATCATCCGCCAGACGCCGATGAAGGGCGACCGCCAGACCCTGCTGTTCTCCGCCACGTTCACCGACGACGTGATGAACCTGGCCAAGCAGTGGACGGTCAACCCGGCCATCGTCGAGATCGAGCCCACCAACGTCGCCAGCGAAACCGTCGAGCAGCACGTCTACGCCGTCGCTTCCAGCGACAAGTACAAGCTGCTCTACAACCTGGTGACGCAGAACGCCTGGGACCGGGTGATGGTCTTCGCCAACCGCAAGGACGAAGTGCGCCGCATCGAAGAGCGCCTGACCCGCGACGGCGTCAGCGCCGCGCAGATGTCCGGCGACGTGCCGCAGCACAAGCGCATCAAGGTGCTCGAAGGCTTCCGCGCCGGGCATATCCGCGTGCTGGTGGCCACCGACGTGGCCGGCCGTGGCATCCATGTCGACGGTATCAGCCACGTGATCAACTTCACTCTGCCGGAAGACCCGGACGACTACGTGCACCGCATCGGCCGTACCGGCCGCGCCGGCACCAGCGGCACCTCGATCAGCTTCGCCGGCGAAGACGACGCCTTCGCCCTGCCGCCGATCGAAGCGCTGATCGGCCGCAAGATCCAGTGTGAGATGCCACCGGACGAGTTGCTCAAGTCGGTGCCACGCAGGCACTGAGCCGGCAGGAAGCAAAAAGGCGAAGCGCGTGGTGCGTCAAGGATTCGCGATGGTCGGCCGCCCTTCCAGCCGCGGTGCCCAGTCCTCGACTTCGGTTTTCTGCAGACGCCGCTCCAGGGTTTTGCGCCAGGACGGCACCAGTGGCAGAGCCAGGCATTCACGCAACAGCTCGGGCTCCACCCGCCTGTCGAACAACACTGCCGAAAGCCGACTCAGCGGCCAATCGGCATGGGTGCGTTCCAGCAACTGCAGAGGGTCGCCGACCCGAACCATGCCCTCCTCAACAACTCGGTAGTACCAGCCGGTGCGGCCGGACTGCTGCACGCGCAGCGCCAGATCGGCGACGCCGAAGCGGTCGCTCAGCTTCCAGCATGGCATGCGCCCCTGGGACACCTGCAGCAAGGCGCTGCCGGCCCGTATGAGATCGCCCAGGCAAACATCATTTTCGGTCCACCCTGTGGTACTGAAGTTCTCGCCGAAAGCGCCGGGCTGCGCCAGCAGAGGATGTTCGCCAAGCTCGCTAAGCCAGGCGGCGTAGTGTTCGCGCGGGTAGTGATGGATGGCCTTCTCCACGCCGCCGTGCACCCGCAGGTCGCCCTGCTCGTCGCCAGCCAGCCCCAATGCGGTCGCCGCCAGCGGCTCCTGGCGTGACGTCTTGGCAATGCCGCTGCGCGAGCCGGGTCGGGTGAACGGCTGCGCCCGCCCGGTAAGCAATGCATCGAGAATCAGGCGGGTCATGCGGCCTCCGGGGGTTGATGTTCACGACAGATCAGCTTGGCATCGTCTGGCGCCAGCGGTTCCTGGGTCAGACTGCAGAACGATTCGCCATCGATCTGTTGGTGAAAACGACAGCTGCCGCACAGCCCGAAGCCAGGCACATCGTTGTCGCGCTGGATTTCGCGCAGAAGGTCGGTCAGCAGGGCTTTGAGCTGCTCGCCTCTAGCCCCCAGGCGGGCCTCGCCAGCGGCCAGAAAATCGGGCGGCAACAGCGCCTGCAGCAGCTCCCAGGCCGGCTCGGTGAGCGCCAGGTGCACGCTGCGCTTGTCGCGTGCGTCCTGCGTCTTGACGATCAACCCCTTGCCCTCCAGCGCCTTGAGCGACTGCGACACCGTGCCCTTGGTCAGGCCAAGGTAGTCGGTCACCCCCAGCGGCGTATTCGAATAACGGTTGCAGCGCGCCAGGTACATCAGCGCACTCAGCTGGATGGGCTGCAGCTCGGCCAGCAGCGGGTGCTGGCGAAACCAGATGCGGGTCAGGCTTGAAAGCCGTTCAAGTAGATCGAAGAGAGTCGTGTCGGTCATGTATCACTCCTGTCGAAACATAGTATCGACTAAATACCATATTGACAAAGGATGTTTTGCGGGCAATCTTCGCATCAGTATCGAATCGATACTAAATTACCCAACAGGAGATTGATCATGACTCAAGCACGCTTCTATCACGCCGGTTGCCCCGTTTGCGTATCGGCCGAACAAACCCTGCTGAATCTGCTGGCTCCGGAGGTCAAGGTGGAGATCGTTCACCTCGGCGACCAGGCCACGCGCGTCGCGGAAGCCGAACAGGCCGGGGTCAAGTCGGTGCCCGCGCTGGTGGTCGACGGCCAGGTGCTGCACCTGAACTTCGGCGCCTCGATCGACGACCTGAAGTAAGTGCAGTACATGCGAGACGCCGCTCGGCGTCTCGCTGACCGCCGAGGAGAGAATCATGAAAGTGAATGTTTTCGATACCCACGTACGTACGCGCGACGGCCGCTATCTGCACTTCGATGTGTTGATCGAAGGCAACGATCAGGCGCACGCCAACCAGTTCGCCAGGGACTGGATGGCCGAGCGCGGCCTGCAGGAAGACGCCATCGAACAGAGCCGTTGCCAGTTCTGCCACAGCCAGCCGGCTCACCCGGAGATCGCGGCGGCCATCAGCAGTAAGGGCTACTTCATCATTCCCCTGCAAGATTGCTAGGAGACATCCATGAACACCTATCGCCCCCTGAACTGCGATTTGCACGACTACCTGGAAATCGCCTGCATGCACGGCTACCGCCTGCGCATCGAACGGCTCGATGGCCTCAGCTTCGAGGCCAGAGCACTGACCACGCGCACGGCCGCCAGCAAGGAGGAGTTTCTGCTGGTGCAAGGCGACGCGGGCCAGCAGGAGCTGCGCCTGGACCAGTTGCTGGCCATCACCCCGCTCAACGTGGGCGCCAGCTTTGGCCGCGTCGAGTTGGCTGGCAGCCACTGCGCCTTGTGATATCTACGCCCGCCCCGGCCCAACTGCAATGTCACCCAGGAGAACCAGCATGCCGACCTTCCGCCTCGTCATCAGCCGCAACGAGCAGTTGCTGGGGTATTTCCAGTCCGATGTTCCCCAGGCCCAGGCGGCCATCGCGTCTCTCGCCAGCGACTTGGGCAGCGCAGGCTACGACCTCGAACTGCAGATTGCACACCACGAACGCCGCTTACTGGAAAGCGGCCCCGAGGGGCTGCGCGTGATAAGCAGCGAACCGCTGTTCGTTGCCGTATCCTTGGACGCTCATCTGCAGACCTGACCGCCACGCCTCCCACGCCATGTTTTCCAGCCTGATTCGCCTCGTTCAGGGCTTGTGCCTGATTCCCAGCACCGGCCTGTTCATCGCCCTGCTGACCCACAAACTGCGCCACGACAGCCTGGGGCTGGAGTGGCCATCGCTGCTGGAGCCGGGCAGCAACCCCGCTATCGAACTTGTGCTCGCCAGCCTTCCTGGCCTGATCGCGTTCCTGCTGCTGGCCGCCAGCGGCCTGCTACGCAGAGGCAAAGCCCTGCCCTTGTTGCTCAGCTACAGCCTGTGCGCCAGCCTCGCCGCATACTGCGCCGTGAACCTGTTTGCCAGTTCCTACGGCAACACCTGGAGCGCGGCGGAAATCTTCCGTGAATTGCTGCTAAACCAGCTCAACTTGCTCGGCCTGGCGATCCTGCCTGGGCTGATCGTAGCCAGACTGCTGGACAGGCTTCTCCGCCGTCCGACATAGACCTCAGGTTTCGACGCTCGCTACCGGCTCGTCTTCCTGCTCCTGCCGGGCCTCGGCGCCCTCGTCACGCTCCTGCTCGGATTTGCCGAGGGCGCGATTGGTGGACTCCTGCAGAGAATCCACTTGGCGGTTGACCTCGTCCACCACCTCACCGACCGACTCCTCGATCAGCGCCTGCGCTTCCTTCTTCGCCTCTTCGGCGAGTTTCTGCGCGGACTGCTCGGCGGCATCGCAGCCCGCCAAGGTGATCAGCGCTACGCCCAGCGCGACGGGCGCCAGACGGTTTTTCCAGAATTGGTACATCTCAATTTCTCCGGTTGCGAGACCGGTCTCACCCCGTAAGGCGAGGCCAGGTTAATGGGTCAGATATTGGCGGGCGGCTGGCCGCGGGTCTTGTACAGCGACAGCAGCACGCCACCGATCAGCAGGCCCAGGGTCACGCTCAGCGACACCGCAGCCGGGATCTTGCCGATGATGCCGACCAGGAAGATCTTCGCGCCGATAAACACCAGCACCAGGGCCAGCGCGTACTTGAGGTAGGCGAAGCGGTGGATCAGCGCCGCCAGGGCGAAGTACAGGGCACGCAGGCCGAGGATGGCGAAGATGTTCGAGGTGTAGACGATGAACGGGTCCTGGGTGATGGCAAAGATCGCCGGCACGCTATCGATGGCGAACACCAGGTCGGCGCACTCGATCAGGATCAGCGCCAAGAACAGCGGCGTCACCCACAGCACGCTGCGCCCCTTGCCATCGTCCTGCCGCACGAAGAAGCGTTGGCCGTGCAGCTCATCGGTCACGCGCAGGTGCTTGCGTAGGAACTTGACCAGCATGTTGTTCTGCAGGTCCGGCGCATCGTCGAGTTTGGAGAACAGCATTTTCACGCCGGTGAAGAACAGGAAGGCGCCGAACACGTAGAGGATCCAGGCGAACTCGTGGATCAGTGCGGCGCCCAGGCCGATCATGATCGCCCGCAGCACCAGCACGCCCATGATTCCCCAGAACAGCACCTTGTGCTGGTACTGCCGCGGGATGGCGAGGAAGCTGAAGATCATGGCCATGAGAAACACGTTGTCCATCGACAGCGATTTCTCGATCAGAAAGCCGGTGAGGTAATCCATGCTGGCGTCGCCGCCCTTCTGGAAGAACACCCAGACACCGAACAACAGACCCGCAGTGATGTAGCCGCCCGACAGCAACAGGCTCTCGCGCACGCCGATCTCGCGGTTATCGCGATGCAGCACGCCAAGGTCGAAGGCCAAGAGGGAGATGACGACAGCGATGAAGACCAGCCACAACCAGGTGGCCGTGCCGAGGAAGTCGGCGAAGAGAAACGGTTCGAGGGCAGTCATGAGCCCCTCCTACAGTCAGATTGAACAGACTGTGATTCCGACATCGCGGTGTTAACCGCCAGAGGGGCCCGGTATCACGGGCGCAAATATATTCAGGCCGCGAATGCCGCTCAACGGGGCGAATTTTGCAAAGTGTTTCACGCCGTGCAAGCGTTCCACGGCAGTAGTCTGCTTGCGGGGGAACAGCGTCACGGACGAAGACCGCGTAAAAGCTTCGCGGACAAGTCCGCTCCCACAGGTAGCATCTGCTTATCGTGGGAGCGGACTTGTCCGCGAATTCTGCAACTGTAGCCCCAGGCCTGGATCGAGCAGCAGGCTGCCTCACCCCCATCCTGCAAATGCTCAGAAGAGCCCGAGCTGCCCATCCACCAACCGTTCGAACTCGCCGCCGACGAATGGCAGGATGGCATCGGCTAAAGGTTTCAATTGGCGGCTGATGTAGTGCTCGTAATCCACCGGCGACAGCAAGCGCTCCAGCGGTTGCGGCCCGCCAGTGGTGATCAGGTAGCTGATCCAGCCGCCGCGCTGGTACTGCAACGGCCGGCCCAGTCGCTGGTTATGCTCGTCGGCCAGGCGCGCCGCGCGTACGTGTGGCGGCACGTTGCGCTGGTAGTCGTCGAGGCGTCGGCGCAAACGCTTGCGATACACCAGCAGCTCGTCCAGCTCACCAGCCAGGGTTCGCTTGACGTAATCGCGCACGTAGTCCTCATAGGGCTGGCCGGCGAATACCAGGCGGTACAGCTCCTGCTGAAAGCGCTGGGCCAGCGGCGACCAGTCGGTGCGTACCGTTTCCAGCCCCTTGAACACCATGCGCTCGCTGCCATCGGCGGCGCGTACCAGACCGGCGTAGCGCTTTTTGCTGCCCTCCTCGGTGCCGCGAATGGTGGGCATGAGAAAGCGCCGGTAATGGGTCTCGAACTGCAGTTCCAGGGCGCTGGTCAGGCCGTACGCATTCTGCAGATGCTCGCGCCACCAGGCATTCACGCGCGCTACCAGCGCGCGGCCGATGCGCGTCGCCTCCTCCTCGTCATGGGCGCGGCCGAGCCAGACGAAGGTAGAGTCGGTGTCGCCGTAGATCACCGCATGCCCCTCGGCTTCGATCAGCTCGCGGGTGCGCTTCATGATCTGGTGCCCGCGCAGGGTGATCGACGATGCCAGGCGCGGGTCGAAGAAGCGGCAACCACTGGAGCCGAGCACGCCGTAGAAGGCATTCATGATGATCTTCAGCGCCTGCGACAGCGCCTTGTTGCCCTCGCGCTTGGCCGCCTCGCGCCCCTGCCAGACGCGCTCGACGATGGCCGGCAGGCAGTGCCGGGTACGCGAGAAACGCGCGCCGCGAAAGCCTTCCACCGAGTGCTCGTCGTCCGGCTGGCGTAAACCTTCGACCAGCCCTAGCGGGTCGATCAGGAAGCTGCGGATGATCGACGGATACAGGCTCTTGTAGTCCAGCACCAGCACCGAGTCGTACAGGCCGGGGCGCGAATCCATGACGAAGCCGCCAGGGCTGTTCTCGCCGCGAATATCGCCGAGGTTCGGCGCGACGAAACCCAGACGGTGCATGGGCGGCAGGTACAGGTGGGTGAAGGCCGCCACCGAGCCGCCACTGCGATCAGCTGCCAGACCGGTGACGCTGGAGCGCTCCAGCAGGAAGGCAAGCAGATCGGTGTGGGCGAAGATGCGCGTGACCAGCTCGCAGTCCTTGAGGTTGTAGCGGGCCAGTGCCGGCTTGTCCTCGTCGAACATGCGCTGGATCTCGTCCATCCGCGCATAGGGCGTGTCGATAGCCTTACCCTCGCCGAGCAGGGTCTGCGCCACCGACTCCAGGCTGAACGAAGAAAAGCTCCAGGTCGCAGAACGCAGCGCTTCGATGCCATCGATGATCAGTCGCCCAGCCGCCTCGGCAAAATAGTGCTGGCTGCTGTTGTGCTGGCGCCAGCCCATCACGTCGCCGCCACGCCCCAGCAGCAGCGGCACCTTGAGTTGCTCGGCGTGATCGCGCAGCACGCGCAGGTCGAACTGCACCAGGTTCCAGCCGATGATTGCGTCCGGATCATGCCGCCGAAGCCAGTCATTCAGGCGCTCGAGCAGTGCCTTGCGGCTGTCGCAGTACTCCAGGTCGAAGTCGACGATACTGGCGTCGCCATTGGCCGGGCCGAGCATGTACACCTGGCGCTGGCCACAGCCTTCCAGGGCGATGGAATACAGCTCGCCGCGGGCGCTGGTCTCGATATCCAGCGACACCAGGCGCAGCGTCGGGCGGTAATCGGTGGCGGGTTTGAGCGACTTGCACAGCAGGCTGCCGTCCTGCTGCTCGATGCCCTCGAAGCTGACGGAGGCAGTGATAAAGCGCTCCATCAGGTAGCGATCCGGCGGGCGGATATCGGCCTCGTACACATCCACTCCGACCTGACGCAGCTTCTTCTCCAACTGCAGCAACTGGCGGTACTGGCGGCAATACAGCCCCAGCACCGGGCGGCGCTTGAAATCGCGCAAGGCCAGCTCACGCAACTCGACGCCCTTCTCATTGCGCAATAACGGCTCGGCCCAGGCACGCTGCTCGGCGGGAATGAACGCCACCGTTTCCTGGCACGGCAGGCGCACCTGGCGCGGGCCGGTATCGGTCGCCAGCCAGAAGGCCACCTCTGTTCCTTCCGGCGAGTCGCGCCAATGGCGGCTGAGCACGAAGCCTTGCTGGGGTTGCGTCATCGGGATTGGGTCACGGGTTACACGGCAGATCAGGGGCACCTGTAGGAGCGGCTTCAGCCGCGATAGTCGCCGCTAAAGCGCCTCCCACAGGTTCATGTGCTTCAAACTGGCCGAGCATTCTACGCCAGCGGTTACAATGGCGCCTTTTCCGGACGATGGTTCGATGAGCGACACATTTCCCTACGGCACCGGCGATGCCTCCTACCAGGCTGCCGGTGGCATCGACGGCCTGCGCCGCCTGGTCGATGACTTCTACCGACTGATGGACGAACGCCCCGAAGCCGCCGCACTGCGTGCCCTGCACCCAACCGACCTGAGCGCCTCGCGCGACAAGCTGGCGTGCTTCCTGAGCGGCTGGCTGGGCGGGCCGCGGCTGTTCGCCGAGAAATACGGCAGCATCAGCATCCCTGCCTTTCATGCCCAGTGGCCAATCGACCAGGCGCTGGCCGAGAACTGGCTGAGCTGCATGGCCGGCGCCATCGCTCTGCAGAACTATGCACCGGCGTTCGCCGACTACCTGCTGACCCAGCTGCGCGTACCCGCCGAACGCTCGGTACAGGCCAGCCAAAACCGTCATCGCAAGGAAACCTGAAATGAGCGACGAACTGATCATCGAAGACCTGCAACTCGGCGACGGCAAGGCCGTGGTCAAGGGCGCCCTGATCACCACTCAATATCGCGGCTGGCTGGCGGACGGCAGCGAGTTCGACTCGTCCTACTCGCGCGGCAAACCGTTCCAGTGCGTGATCGGTACCGGCCGCGTGATCAAGGGCTGGGATCAGGGCCTGATGGGCATGCAGGTCGGTGGCAAGCGCAAGCTGCTGGTGCCGGCGCATCTGGGTTATGGCGAGCGCAGCATGGGCGCGATTCCACCCAACTCCGACCTGACCTTTGAGATCGAGCTGCTGGAAGTGCTGACCCGCGATGACTGATGCCGCCCTCGCCACCCTGCGCGAGCACCTGCTGCAGGCGCTGGATAACCACCCCGGCAGCGAGACCCGCCGCCTGTTCCATGGCCGTGGCCGCTGCTGGCCGGGGCTGGAACAGATCACCGTCGACTGGCTGTCCGGCATCGTTCTGGTGATGCTGTTCCGCGAGCCATCGCCAGCGCTGCGACCGCTGCTGATCGAGTTGCTGGCAACACCGCAGTGGCAGGCCAGCGGCGCGCGCGGCCTGTTGCTGCAGCATCGCTATGTACAGGGCAGCGAGAGCGAATGGCTGGCCGGCGAGCCACAGGCGCAATGGCCGATCATCGAGGACGGCCTGCACTACCTGCTGGATCTGGGCAGCAAGCAGAACAGCGGGCTGTTCCTCGACATGCGCCTGGGTCGCCAGTGGGTGCGCGAGCAGGCCGCCGGCAAGCGCGTGCTCAACCTGTTCGCCTACACCTGCGGCTTCTCCGTGGCGGCCATTGCCGGCGGTGCCGAGCGGGTGGTCAACCTGGACATGGCGCGCGCGGCGCTGTCACGCGGTCGCGACAACCATCGCCTGAACGGGCATGACCTCTCCCGAGTGGAGTTTCTTGGTCATGAACTGTTCAAGTCCTGGGGCAAGGTGCGCAAGAGCGGCCCCTACGATCTGGTGATCATCGACCCGCCGAGCTTTCAGAAAGGCAGCTTCGCTCTCACCCAGGACTACGCCAAGATACTCCGGCGCCTGCCGGAACTGCTCAGCGAGCACGGTATGGTGCTGGCCTGCGTCAACGATCCGGATATCGGCCCGGACTTCCTTATCGAAGGGATGGCGGCCGAAGCGCCACAACTGCACTTCGTGCAGCGCCTGGACAACCCACCGGAGTTTCCCGATATCTCCCCCGAGAGCGGCCTGAAGGCGCTGGTGTTCCAACTGTAGCCTGGATGAAATCCGGGAGTTGCTGGCCCCGGATTGCATCCGGACTACGAGCAGATGCCGATGATGTGGGATGGGCTTTAGCCGCGACGTGAACAGATCGCGGCTAAAGCCCCTCCCACAATCCGGCTAGCGAATACCCAGGCGCCTGGCCAGGCGGCTGAGGTTGGCGCGATCCACGCCCAACTCACGCGCCGCGTCGGCCCATTTGCCCTGGTGGCGCGCCAGGCACTGTTCGATCAGTCTGCGCTGGAAGGCGTCCACCGCCGTGCGCAGCTCCACACCCGTCGGCATAGCCTCACCGGGCGCCAGCACTTCGTCGATCAGGGGCGGCGCCTCGGCCGTCGGCAAGTCCAGGTCCTGCACGTCCAGGCTGAGAATGCGCGGGCGCTCGCCGTGGCGCGCCAGCGCCTTGATCGCCGCACGACCGACCAAATGCTCCAGCTCGCGCACGTTGCCCGGCCAGTCGTGGCCCAGCAGCGCCTTCTGCGCCTCGGCACTCAGACGCAGGCTGCGCAGCCCGAGCCGGGCACGGTTCTCCTCGAGAAAATAACCGGCCAGCAACAGCACATCGCGGCCGCGCTCGCGCAGCGGCGGCACCGGCAACGGATAGACGCTCAGGCGGTGATAGAGATCGGCGCGAAAGCGTCCGGCACGCACTTCGGCCGCCAGGTCGCGGTTGGTGGCGGCGATCACCCGCACATCGACACGGTGCTCGCGATCCGAACCGACCCGCTGCAACTGGCCGCTCTGCAGCACGCGCAGCAGCTTGGCCTGGATCGCCAGCGGCAGTTCGCCCACCTCGTCGAGGAACAGGCTGCCGCCATCGGCCAGCTCGAACTTGCCGCTGCGCTCGCTCATCGCCCCGGAGAAGGCGCCGCGCACGTGGCCGAACAGTTCGCTCTCCACCAGCGCATCGGGCAGCGCCGCGCAGTTGATACTGACCAGAGGCCGCTGGGCGCGTGGCGAGGCGGCGTGGATGGCTTCAGCCACCAACTCCTTGCCGACGCCGGTTTCGCCGGTGATCAGCACGGTCAGCGGGCTGTCGCCGACCAGGCGAATTTCGTCCTGCAGCTTGCGCAGCGCCGTGCTCTGCCCCACCAGCTCGCGCGGTTGCTGGCGCGCCTGCTTGTACAACTCGGTGAGCTGGCGCTCGGCCTCGACCCGCTGCGCCAGGCCGCTGATGCGCTGACTGACCTTGACCGTGGCCGCCGCCAGGCTGGCGAACGCATCGAGACTGTCCAGATCGAGCCGGCCGAAACTGGCCGGGTCCAGCGAATCCAGGGTCAACAGGCCCCATAGCTGCTCATCCAGATAGAGCGGGCAACCCAGGCAATCGTGCACTTCCAGATGCCCATGCAGGCCGTCTACCAGCCCGTCATAAGGATCAGGCAGGCCGCAGTCGGCGGCGAAGCGAGTCGGCCCGGCATGCTCCAGCAACGCGGCCAGGCGCGGATGCTCGCTGACCCGGAAGCGCCGCCCCAGGGTGTCTGGGCTCAGGCCTTCCACCGCCAGCGGCACCAGCACCTCACCATCGAGTCGCAGCAGCGCCACGGCATCGCAAGGAAACAGCTGGCGCAAGGCGGCGAGCAGCCGGCGGTAACGCTCGCCATCATCCAGCTCGCGCGAAAGGTCTGCCACCAGAGGAATCAGGGTTTCCAGCAAAGGGTTAGCGGTCATTTAGACTACTCTTAGTCATTAAGACCCACACGCAAAGCGAGTCATTAATACTGCAAAACAAGCAAGCCATTGATATTTAAGGATTATTTATCTGGCACGATTTCTGATGGGTATTTATCGCTAACGCTAGCACGCCATAACTGGCCAGACGAGCCACACCGGCCTCTTTATTTGTCTTGCGGAGATACCCTAATGCTGACCAACACTCAACGTGACCTGATCAAAGCCACCGTGCCGCTGCTGGAAAGCGGCGGCGAAGCGCTGACGACCCATTTCTACCGGATGATGCTCAGCGAGTATCCCGAAGTACGTCCGCTGTTCAACCAGGCCCACCAGGCCAGCGGCGACCAGCCGCGCGCTCTGGCTAACGGCGTATTGATGTACGCGCGCCATATCGACCGCCTAGAGGCCCTGGGGCCGCTGGTACGCCAGGTGGTGAACAAGCACGTCGCTCTGCAGATTCTCCCCGAGCACTATCCCATCGTCGGCGGCTGCCTGCTGCGCGCGATCCGCGAGGTGCTGGGCGCCGAGATCGCCACCGATGCCGTGATCGATGCCTGGGCCGTGGCCTACCAGCAACTGGCCGACATTTTCATCGGCGCCGAAGAACAGCTTTACGAGGAAAACGCCACGGCGTCTGGCGGTTGGCGTGGCGCGCGGGCCTTCCGCGTGGCGCGTAAGGTCATCGAGAGCGCCGAGATCACCTCCTTCTATCTGGTCCCGGTCGATGGCGGCGCCCTGCTCGACTACCAGCCAGGCCAGTACATCGGCATGCGCCTGCTGCTGGACGGCGAAGAAGTACGCCGCAACTACTCGCTTTCGGCGCTGGCCAATGGCCGCGAGTACCGCATCAGCGTAAAGCGTGAAGCAGGCGGACGCGTTTCCAACCACCTGCATGACAATGTTCATGAAGGCGACGAACTGGATCTGTTCCCGCCAGCCGGCGATTTCACCCTGAGCGAGTCGGACAAGCCGCTGGCACTGATCACCGCCGGTGTCGGCATTACCCCGGCACTGGCCATGCTCGACGCGGCACGTCATTCGGGACGACCGATTCACTTTATCCACTGCGCGCGCAGTGCCGATGTTCACGCATTCCGTGACTGGGTCGATGCGCACGCCGCCGAGCATCCGCAGATCCGCCATTACGTTTGCTACAGCGAACCGCGCGAGGGTGACCAGGCCGACGCAGAGGGATTCCTCAGCCGCGAACTGCTGGAGCAGTGGCTGCCGTCCGAACGTGATCTGGACGCCTACTTCCTTGGCCCGAAACCCTTTATGGCTCAGGTCAAGCGTCACCTGCAGGCACTGGGCGTACCGGACGAGCAAAGCCGCTACGAATTCTTCGGTCCGGCTTCGGCGCTGGACAGCTGATCAACGAGGAGGTGAATCATGTATCCGCTCAATCTCCCACCCATGCAGATCCTGCATTTGTCCAGCCAGTTGCTTTGGGCCGGGCTCGTCCTGCTGCTCCTGGGCGTGCTGGCGGCCTATGGCCTGGAGAGGCACCTGAACGTACCGACGTTGGTGCTGGCACACAGCCTGACACTGATCGGTCCCAGCGTGCTGAAGATCGGCTACGTGCTGCGCCTGATCGCGCAGGAACGCCTGAAAGAGAGAGCAAGCGCTCATGCAATTGCTTGATCGTAAGCAGGCCCTGGCCATCGCGCCGCTCTGGCGCCTTGGCTTTCGGTCGTTCTTTCTCGCTGGCGCGCTGTTCGCCCTGTTTGCCGTCGCCCTCTGGGCGGCGGCGCTGCACGGGCTGACGAGCCCCGCGGTGCCCGGTGGCATGCTAGCCTGGCATCGCCACGAGATGCCCTTCGGTTTCGGCCTGGCGATCATCGCTGGCTTCCTGCTCACTGCTGTACAGACCTGGACCGGGAGTCCGGGTCTCAGCGGCCGCCCCCTGATCGCTCTGTTCGGACTGTGGTTGGCCGCGCGCCTGGTGTGGTTCTTCCCCGCGCCGCTGGCACTGCTGGCAGTTCTGCAACTGGCCTTTATCGGCCTGTTCATTGCGCAGATGGCGCGCCAGCTGATTGCCGCGCGGCAACGCAACAACTACCCAATCCTGCTGGTGCTGAGCCTGCTCGCGCTGTGCCAGTCCCTCAGCCTCGCCGGCCTGGTGCTGGGCGACGATGGCCTGCAGCGCCGTGGCGCGCTGGCCGCGCTATGGCTGATCGCCGTAATGCTGAGCCTGATCGGTGGTCGCGTGATCCCCTTTTTCACCCAGCGCGGCCTGGGCCGGATCGAGGCCTTCGCTGCCCATCCCTGGCAGGATCGTTTGCTGCTGGTTTGCGGTGTGCTGGTCGCCGCGCTGTTCGCCAGCGGGCATAACCTGCGGCCCAGTTCCTGGCTGGCCGTGCCCTTCATCGTGCTGAGCGTGCTGCACGGCCTGCGCCTGTGGCGCTGGCACCTGCGCGGCGTCTGGCGCGTACCGCTGCTGTGGTCCCTGCACCTGGCCTACGCCTGGCTGTTGCTCGCCACGCTCGGCATGGCTGCGTGGCACCTGGGCTGGCTGACGCAACCCAGCCTGGCCAACCACGCGCTGGCGGTGGGTGCAATGGGCGGGCTGATCCTGGCGATGATGGCGCGGGTCAGCCTCGGTCATACCGGCCGTGCATTGCAACCGCCGAAGGCAATGACCTGGGCCTTCGGCCTGCTCAATCTGGGCGCGCTGATTCGAGTCGCGGCGGGCAGCAGCTGGCTATGGCTGGCGGCGCTATGCTGGGCCGTGGCCTTCGCCCTGTTCGCCTGGTATTACGCGTCGATGCTGTGTCAGGCGCGAGTGGATGGGCATCCGGGGTGAAACGCCTGGTGCGATCAAACGGCCAGACCGTAGCCCGGATGCAATCCGGGGCGACGATCTCCCGGATTGCATCCGGGCTGCGTTTTTAAAGTAATGACATCAATCGACCAGCGTGCAGGCCATCACCAACGCGTCTTCACGCCCACCGACTGCCGGGTAGTAATCGCGGCGGCGCCCCACTTCGTTGAAACCGAAACGCTCGTATAAGCGGTAGGCGCTCTGGTTGCTGGCGCGCACTTCAAGAAAGCACTCACGCCCGCCTAGTTCGAAGGCCTCTTTCATCAGATGTTCGAGCAGGCGCAAGCCAAGGCCACGGCCCTGGCTTTCCGGCTTGATGGTGATATTGAGCAGGTGCGCTTCGTCGAGGATCAGGTTGATCACGCCATGACCGACCTGCTGATTGCCCTCGAACATCAGCCAGCAGTTATAGGACTTGAGGCTGTCGGTGAAGATGCCGCGCGTCCACGGATGGCTGAAGGCGGCGTATTCGATCTTCAGCACGGCATCGAGATCCGCCTCGGTCATCGGGCGGAAGGAAATCGCATCGCTCATCGGGCGTAACTCAGGCACAAAGACGGGTGTTCTCAGGATTGAGCAGGGGCTGACCAGCGCTGGCGGATTCTCCGCATGGCCTGCCACAGCTCGCGCTTGCGCGTTGGTTCTTCCATCAGCAGCTCCAGGCCCGGCAACGCCCAGCAGGCGCCAAGGCCCTCGATCTGCAGCTCACGGTTGTAGCTGTGCTCGTCACCCTCGCCAGCGAAGCGAATGGCCGGCAGGCCGACCAGCCACAGACAGGCGCTGGGCTGCTCTTCCAGGCGTGCAGCCACGAAGCTCTGCACGAACTCCAGCGCCGCCTCCGGTCCCTGACCCAGGTTACCGCGCACCAGCAGCGGCCAGCGCACCGGCTCGCCGAGCAGCTGCGGGCTGTCCGGCAGACCGGCGGCGCGCAACAGATCCTTGAGCAGGACGTAGGCTGGATCGCGGCTCTGGAACGGCTGACCGGTGGGCAGCTCCACCAGCAGGGCGCAATCACCGGCACGCAGCAACTGCAGGGCAAAACGTGGCGGCGGTGCACTGACCCGAGCCGGTTTTTCCTCGACAGGTTCCGGCTCCGCCACCGGTTCGACAGCCGTCTGGCGCGGCTGGGCGCCTGGGCGCGGAATCTCGATCTTCGGCCGCTCGGCCGGCGTCTCGCGTACCGGCTCGGCCACCGCTGCCACCGATTCACTGACGACATTCAGCGGCGCTTCGGCAGGCGGCGGCGCCAGCAATTCGGCACGCGACGGCGCGGCAAAGGGCAGCTCGGTACGCGGCAGCCAAGTGGCTACCTGCATGGCATCGAGGTAGGCGCGACGGCGCAGCTCGGCGTTCAAAGCAGAAGTATCCAGTGCAGTCATTTGATAGGTGGCGATTGTCGCGTGAATCGAGGGGCGCGGATAGTCCCTGAGCCTTCTGCTCGTTGAAGTGAAGGCGCCATGAAAACCTGCGCCAGCGTCAGCCGTGCAGGCACATTCGCCACCCCGTGCTGCCAGGGCATCAGCCTGGTGACAATCTGAGCCCACTCTGAAACGAAAAAGGATCGCCGTGGCGATCCTTTTTCGTCATGCACAAAGAGCGGTCAGGGTTTGGCTTGCAGGATCTCGATCCACAGCGCGCCATCGCCCGACCTGGCTTCGCCAACGCGCTTGAGCTGGCCCTGGTCGCCAATTGCGTAACTGCCGACCGTCTGGCTTTTTTCACCCGTCACCAGCAGCCATTTGCCATTGGGGAAGAAGGCGATGTTGCGCGGCTGCTTTTCCTCGACCGGGTAGTTGCCAATGAAGCTCAAGCTGCCGCTGTCAGGATCGACCCTGAAGGCCGACACCGAACTGGTGGTGCGTTCGGTGATGTAGAGCAAGGTGCCGTCCGGCGACAGGCGAATGTCGGCCGCCCAGATACGCGGGGTCGGATCATCCTTGAGATCGTTGTTGGCAGCACTGCGCGCTTCACCATGGGCCAGACCCAGGGACGCAGGGATGCCATTGGCTTCGCTCACCTGCTTCAATTCACCGCTACTCTCGTCGATGGCATAACCGCTGACCGTGCCGCTCAGCTCGCCCACCACATAGAGGAATTTGCCGTTGGGCGAGAACAGGAAATGGCGAGGCCCGGTATTGGCTGCGGTTCTGGCGTAGCCTTCGCCGATCGGCGTCAGTGCGCCGGTGGTCTTGTCCTGGCTGAACTGCAGCACCTTGTCGACCCCGAGATTGCCGGCGTAGACGAAACGATCACTCAGATCCGAGCGGATCGAGTGGGCGAAGGGGCCGGTCTTGTAGACGGCGATCTTATCCGCTACCTGGCCGTCCGTGCCGATGGCCTGCACGCTGAGCAAGGCACCGCCATAGGAGGCCGCCATCAGGAAACGTCCGCTGCGGTCCGTGGACAGGTAGGCCATGCTGTCGGCCAGCGGCGCCTGGCCGATTTCCTCCAGATGCCCGGTCTTGGCGTCTATGCGGTAACTGAGCACGGTGAAGGGCGCGACGCGCTGCGCAGCAAACAACAGGGTGCCGTCAGGGGACAGGGCCATGGGGTTCACCTTGTCGCCAGCCTGGATCTGTTCGACCAGTTCGATGGCGCCGGTGGCGTCATTCAGGCGGTACTGCGAGATCAGCCCGTCGTTAGGGCTCGAGATGTAGGCGAAGGTGGCAGCGTGTGCGGACATCACCAGGGTCGAAGCGAGGGTGGCGGCGAATACGAGGGGTCTGATCATGATGGCGGCCTTGCTATTGTGATTGTTGTGGTCAGTCATCGTACGACTATGTAACTATTCATTGCAATGACTCATAACCGCCGAAAACTCCGCATCCAGCGGTTCAAGCCGGCACCTCGCCAGCCGATATCCCATAACGAAAACAATTCTGCCTGCCCGCCCCCAGTGAGGCTTACATGCTGCTACGCAACTGGAACATCGCTCCTCGCGCTGCCTTTGGTTTTGCCCTGATCGCCCTGATGGTGGCCTTTCTCGGCGTGTTCTCGCTCGCCACCATGTCGAATATCCGCGAGCGGGCCACCAACATCGAAACCGACTGGGTGCCGAGCATCCGCGCCGTCGACTCCATTCGCGAGAACATGCTGCGCATCCGCACCATTTCCCTGCGCGTGGCGCTGGACCCCGACCCGAACAACGTCGACACCTACCTGAGCCAATACGAGGCGCGCAACAAGGTGCTCGAACAGAACATCCGCGACTTCGAGCCCTTCATCGATACGCCGGAAGAGCAGCGCATCTACGACCAATTCCGCCGCGACTTCGCGGCCTACCAGCGCGGTATGGCCGACTCCTTCGTGCTGGCCCGCAGCAGTAACAGCGAAGCACTCAACAAGCTGCTGCTGGTGGATATGAAGCCGGTGGTCGACGGCACCGGCGCTCAGCTCGCCGAACTCGGCGAGATCTACAGCAAGGGCATTGCCCTGGAAGGCCAGGTGTCGGCGGACGAGTACGCCCGCTCACAGTTGATCGTCATTGCCGTGATCGCTCTCGCTGCGCTGGTCACCGTACTACTGGCCTGGCTGCTGACCCGTAGCATCGTCGGCCCGCTCAAAGGTGCCGTGGAAGCGGCCCAGCATGTCGCCGCCGGCGACCTGACCCAGCGCATCCAGGTTGCCGGGCGCGACGAGGTCAGCCAGTTGCAGACCGCCCTGGCGCAGATGCAGCAGCGCCTGCGCGACACCCTGGCGGAAATCAGCGGCTCCTCGACTCAACTGGCGGCGGCGGCCGAAGAGCTCAATGCGGTGACCGAAGAAGCAGGCCGCGGCATCCAGCGGCAGAACGACGAGATCGAACAGGCCGCCACTGCCGTCAACGAGATGAGCGCGGCGGTGGACGAAGTGGCGCGCAACGCGGTGTCCACTTCGGAGGCCTCGAAGACGTCCAACCAGTCGGCGCAGTCGGGCCAGGCGCGCGTCGCGGAAACCATCGCGGCCATCAGCGACCTGTCCGGAGAGGTGGAAAGCACCTCGTCGCTGGTACAGCGCGTCGCCGAGCAGTCGCAGGAAATCGGCAAGGTACTCGACGTGATCCGCGCGATCGCCGAACAGACCAACCTGCTGGCGCTCAATGCCGCCATCGAGGCAGCGCGCGCCGGCGAATCCGGCCGAGGTTTCGCCGTAGTGGCCGATGAAGTACGCGCCCTCGCCCACCGCACGCAGAACTCCACCCAGGAGATCGAGCAGATGGTCTCCAGCATGCGCACCGGTGCCAGCCAGGCGCTGACCTCGATGCAGTCGAGCAACGATCGCGCACGTGCCACTCGCGAACTGGCACAGAGCGCCGGCAGCGCGCTGGACGAAATCACCGTGGGCATCAGCGAGATGTACGAGCGCAACCTGGTGATCGCCAGCGCGGCGGAGCAGCAGGCTCAGGTGGCCCGCGAGGTGGACCGCAATCTGGTGAACATCCGCGACCTGTCGCTGCAATCGGCCACCGGCGCGCACCAGACCAGCGCCTCCAGCCACGAACTGTCGCGCCTGGCCGCCGACCTCAACCAGTTGGTGGGCCGCTTCAGGGTCTGACGCTAGCGTCGCCATAACGAAAAAAGGATCGCCGAGGCGATCCTTTTTTCATGCTGCGGGCTGTATCAGGCTGGCTGATTCCACGGACGGTCGCCGTGCTCATCCTTGATGCGCGTCGGCAGGCCCATCACGTCCAGCAGCTCCAGGAACGGCTCGGCCGGCAGCTGTTCGACGTTGACCATGCGCTTGGCATCCCACTCGCCACGCGCGACCAGCAGCGCTGCGGCGACTGGCGGTACGCCGGCGGTGTAGGAGATACCCTGGCTGTCGGTCTCGGCGAAGGCTTCTTCGTGGTCGGCCACGTTGTAGATGAACAGCTCACGCGGCTGGCCATCCTTGGTGCCCTTGACCAGGTCGCCGATGCAGGTCTTGCCGGTGTAGCCCGGCGCCAGCGAGGCGGGGTCGGGCAGCACGGCCTTGACCACTTTCAGCGGCACCACTTCAAGGCCTTCGGCGGTCTTGACCGGTTGTTCGGAGAGCAGGCCGAGGTTCTTCAGCACGGTGAACACGTTGATGTAGTGATCGCCGAAGCTCATCCAGAAACGGACGTTCGGCACGTCGAGGTGCTTGGACAGCGAGTGCACCTCGTCATGGCCGGTCAGGTACAGGTTCTGTTCGCCCACCACCGGCAGATCGTCGGTGCGTTTGACTTCGAACATGCTGTTGCTCACCCACTGACTGTTCTGCCAGCTGTAGACCGTGCCGGTGAATTCGCGGAAATTGATTTCCGGGTCGAAATTGGTGGCGAAGTACTTGCCGTGCGAACCGGCGTTGACGTCGAGGATGTCGATCGACTCGATCTTGTCGAAGTACTGTTGTTGCGCCAGAGCGGCATAGGAGTTGACCACGCCCGGGTCAAAGCCGACACCGAGGATGGCGGTCACGCCCTTGTCCTGGCATTCGGCCAGGTGCTTCCACTCGTAGTTGCCATACCACGGCGGGGTTTCACAGATTTTGCTCGGATCTTCGTGGATGGCGGTGTCCAGATAGGCGACGCCGGTGTCGATACAGGCGCGCAGCACGGACATGTTGAGAAACGCCGAACCGACGTTGATGACGATCTGCGATTCGGTCTCGCGGATTAGTGCCTTGGTCGCTTCCACGTCCAGAGCGTTCAGCGCATAGGCCTTGATCTCGCCGGGCTGCTTGAGGCCGCCCTTTGCCTGCACGCTGTCGATGATGGCCTGGCATTTGGAGATGTTGCGCGACGCAATTGCAATGCGACCTAACTCGTCATTGTGTTGCGCGCACTTATGGGCCACCACCTTGGCAACACCTCCTGCTCCAATGATCAGAACGTTCTTCTTCAATTGTTTCACCTCCTGGGTACTGCGTTTTGGACAATGATTACGTTGGAAATCGTAGGGTGGACGACGCTTCATCCGTCCACCGAACACCTGCGCCATGGTGGATGGGAAAAGCGTCATCCACCCTACGACAAGATCACGACAGACTGGACAGGTAGTCGTCGAACTCGAACTTTCGGGCCACCTCGAGGCTGCCGTCGAGCTGCTTGACCACGATGGACGGCATTTTCAGGCCGTTGAACCAGTTCTTCTTGACCATGGTGTAACCGGCCGCGTCGATGAACGACAGGCGATCGCCGATTTGCAGCGGCTTGTCGAACTGGTACTCGCCGAAGATATCCCCGGCCAGGCAGCTCTTGCCGCAGACCATGTAGGTATGTTCGCCATCGTTGGGCGCCATCTTGGCGTTGAGGCGGTAGATCAGCAGGTCGAGCATGTGCGCTTCGATCGAGCTGTCGACCACCGCCAGGTGCTTGCCGTTGTACAGGGTGTCGAGCACGGTGACTTCCAGCGAGGCGCTCAGGGTGATCGCCGCCTCGCCCGGTTCCAGATACACCTGCACGCCGTACTTCTCGGAGAAGGCTTTAAGGCGCGCGCAGAAGGCGTCGATCGGATAGCCCTCGCCGGTGAAGTGGATGCCGCCGCCGAGGCTGACCCACTCGACCTGGGCGATCAGGTGACCGAAGCGCTCTTCGATGGTGGTGAGCATCTTGTCGAACAGCTCGAAGCTGCCGTTCTCGCAGTTGTTGTGGAACATGAAGCCGGAAATCTGCCCCATGACCTGCTCGATCTTGGCTGGGTCCCATTCGCCCAGGCGGCTGAACGGACGCGCCGGGTCGGCCAGCAGGTAGTCGGAGCTGCTCACCTGCGGGTTGACGCGCAGGCCGCGGATGGTGCCCTGGGTACGCTCGGCGAAGCGTTCGAGCTGGCCAATGGAGTTGAAGATGATCTTGTCGCAGTTGGCGACCATCTCTTCAATCTCGTCGTCGGCCCAGGCCACGCTGTAGGCGTGGGTTTCGCCCGCAAACTTCTGCCGGCCCAGCTTCAACTCATAGAGGGACGATGAGGTCGTGCCGTCCATATATTGCTGCATCAGGTCGAACACCGACCAGGTGGCGAAGCATTTCAGCGCCAGCAGCGCCTTGGCACCGGAGTTCTCGCGCACGTAGGCGATCTTCTCCAGGTTGACCAGAAGCTTCTGTTTGTCGATGAGGTAGTACGGCGTCTGGATCATCTCGTCGCCCCAGCAAGGTCGGCCAATGGAGGGCTTTCAGCCCCCGGAAAAAAGTGGACGCGAATTGTGCCGATAACTGACGCATATCGAAAGGGCACCAAGGGCATTTCATCCCCGGACCGATCACTGGCGAACTCTGCCCGCTGGGCTCACCCTTCACTGATCGGCCTGTCGCCGAGCTTGCCCAGTACGCATGACGCCCCCATGACAGCTCGGTTACGCCTGCGCAGCACGTAACATACGGCAACAACCTGTCGCTCGCCGGCCTCTGATCGACAGACACTCAAAACAGGCCCCTTCCTTGCAGTACAATCACTCCTTTTCACTTGCCTGGAACCCGGCGCCTCGATGATCGATCCCAAGCGCGTTTTGCGCGCCCTCGCCGAACACTGGACGTTGCTCGAACCGCTCTGCGAGCGCTTCGACGCCGGCACCCTGAGCCTGGTCGAGCTGCGCAGCCAGCTCGCCACGCAGTTGCCCGACGCCACGCCCAGCGACACCACTGCCCTGCTCGACACCTGGATCCGCCTGGACATCCTGGTGCCGGTGGCCAAGAGCCCTAATCGTTTCGAGCTCAACGCGCAGATCCACGACTTCCTGGCCTACCTGCGCCGCGAGCACCGCCTCGGCCTGTGCCTGGAGATCGAAGCCTACCTGCGCCATCTGGAGCGCCTGGCCGGCTATATCCAGGACGCCTTCGAGGTGCGCGACGCCAACGACCTGGCACGCCAGCTGCGCCTGCTCGATATGCGCGTGCGCGACGTGCTGAAGAAACTGGCCAACGACGAACAGGCGCTGGTTGGCGTGGCCGACCGCGCGAAGACCAGCGATCGGCAAATCCCCCTGCGCCAGCGCTACGCCGAGGTGTTGGCCACCTGGGACGAGTACGTCGAGCCGATGATCCAGCTGGTCGCCGCCGATGGCGCCTTCGAGCAGGGCGTGCGCCGCGTCGAACAGGTGCTGCTGCGCCTGCTCGGTGACCAGCAGCGCCTCGGCCAACTGGTCGACGACGACCTGCTGCTGCGCACCCATGCGCGCATCCTGGAAATGCAGACCACCGCCCAGCTGACCCTGCGCAAGGCCCGCGAGCTGCTGCTGCCGCTACGCGAGGAAGCGCGCCGGCACAACGCCGTGACCCGCGGCGCCGCGCTGGCGCTGTCGGTGATCCGCAAGAAGGGCATCGACGCCGTGCCGCAGGCGGCCATGCCGCTGTTCACCCGGCCGCAAAGCAACTTCCTCGGTTCGGCCAGCCAGGTCGAGGCCTACGTCTACGCCCTGGCGCGCTTCGAAGCCAAGCCGGCGCATTTCCCCAAGGCCAGCGGCAGCCGCAAGGGCGGCGCGCCCAAGGCGCCGAAAACCGCGCGGGAAATGATCGAGCGCTGCGAGCAGGCCCTACCGCTGCCGGATCTGATGACCTGGCTGCTGGAGCAGGAACCGGAAGGCGCCACAGACGAATTGCTTTACTGGTTCTCGCGACTGTCACGCGAAGGCCGCTTCCAGCGCGACCGTCTGGAACGCCAGACCTATCTGACCCGCGAGCACGAAATCAGCATCAGCTCCTACGCCCTGGTGGGCCGCCCCCATGCTTGAACGCGACGCAGGGCGGACAACGCCCTTTTTGTCCGCCTTGGCGATTGCCAGGCAGCAGGACTCGCCAGTGCATGACCATCACGTAGGGTGGGCAACGCTTTCCTTGTCCACCTCGTCGATCACCGGGCGGTGGACGGATGAAGCGTCGTCCACCCTACTCCTGCCCACCATCGGCCATTTCGACCTATCAGGTGGAGCGCGCTCAACCGCACTCGACCC
The DNA here is from genome assembly GCF_940789645.1 of Pseudomonas sp. Marseille-Q0931. Classification (NCBI taxonomy): domain Bacteria; kingdom Pseudomonadati; phylum Pseudomonadota; class Gammaproteobacteria; order Pseudomonadales; family Pseudomonadaceae; genus Pseudomonas; species Pseudomonas sp. Marseille-Q0931. The sequence goes on from NZ_CALNWT010000003.1 coordinate 462,321, forward strand.
AACGCTTGCCCGTGAGCACCGTCTATGAATATCGACCTGAAAGAAATGACCCAGCTCGCGGCCGCCTTCCGCGACCTGTTCAAGGGCTACCACATCTCGCGCAGCGAGCCGGAGTGCTACGCCCAGCTGTCCAGCATGCAGGACCAATACCGCGCGCTGTTCCGCGCCCTCGGCTTCGAGCTGGTTTGCGACCCGCGTGGCTTCTATTACTTCGTGCCCGAGCAGGTGGCGCCGCAGGTGAACAAGACTGCACAGCGCCTGGCGCTGTTCACCTTCATTCTGGTCGAGCACCTGGCCGACCAGGGCCGCGACCCGCTCTCTGTACTCGACGGCGGCAGCATCGGCCGTGACGAGCTGCCAGCGCTGCTGGAAAAGTACCGCGACCTGTTCCTGCAGGCCGAGGTCACCACCTTCGAGGAGCTGGAAGACAAGATCATCCGCCGTCTCGTGCAGCTTGGTTTCGCCGAGGACAGCAACGGCGTGTACCGCTTCCTGCCGCCGATGCACCGCTTCCTCGACGTCTGCCTGTCGGTGCAGCACGACCGCGACCTGGCTGCCAGCCTGCACAGCAGCGACCTGCCGCTGCCGGCACCGGTGCTGCTGGACGATGACGGCGATGTCGACACGGCAGTTGCCATCGACACCGACGAATCCGAGGAAGACGCCCTGGCCCGCGCCATGGCAGAAGAACGCGCCGCACAGGAGATGGACGCATGAGCCAGGAACGCTACGGCATTCGCCGCTTCGCCCTGCTGAACACCGCCGGCTACAGCCTCGGCCTGTTCCCGCTGGAAAACCCGCTGTCGGTCTACGGCGCCAACAACCTGGGTAAATCCGCCTCGATCAACGCCCTGCAGTTCCCGATCCTGGCGCGCATGTCGGACATGAGCTTCGGCAAGTACAGCCTGGAAGCCTCGCGCAAGTTCTACTTCGCCTCTGATACCAGCTACATCCTCGTCGAAGTCGCCCTGCCCCACGGCCCGCATGTGATCGGCGTGGCTGGTCGCGGCCCGGGTGGCGGCTTCAGCCACCAGTTCTTCGCCTACGCCGGCGAGCTGGATCTGGAACACTACCAGCAGAACGGCACCTGCCTGCGTCAGCGCGAACTGTTCAAGAACCTCGGCCAGGCTGGCATCACCGCCTACGAACTGAAGCCCGACGAACTGCGCCGCCTGCTGGTCGGCGGCCACACCAGCATCCCGCTGGACCTGACCCTGATCCCGCTGCGCTCGACCAGCGAGCAGAGCCTGAAGACCTTCCGCGCGCTGTTCATCAACCTGCTGCACATGCGCGAAATCACTGCGGCCAAGCTCAAGCAGCTGTTCCTCGATGCCTTCGAGCACAGCCTGCGCTCGGGCAGCGTCGACTACATCGCCGCCACCGAGGAAGCCTTCCGCGACGTGCGCCGCATGGAGCAGGACTACCAGGCTCTGGTGACCGCCGGCCCCTTGATCGAAGCACTGGCCTCGGGCGTGGCTCAGCGCGAAGTGCTGCGCGGCAAGCTGCACCGCCTCTCGCCGCTGCTCGATAACCTGCTGGGCACTTGGCACGACTACGCCGATGCGCGCAAGGAAGAGCTGGTCATTCAGGCTGAGCACTATCGAAACGAGCAGGACGGCTTGCAGAACGAGCAGCGCGGCGGCACGGCCGAGCTGATGCGCCTGGAGCGCGAGATCAGCGAAATCCAGCGCTGGCTGGGCGAGCTTGCGGTGCTGAAGAACCGCTTTGCCCTGGTGGAGAATGCCAAGGTACTGGAAGAGCAACTGCTCGCCGCCAAGGACGCCCACGACGAACTGGCCGGTGCCCTGGCGCAGTCCCGTCAGTTCTCCAGCGAAGACCTCGACGAGCGCCTGCGCGACCTGGAAAAACGTCTCAAGTCGGTCAAGCAGCAGCTCGACCACGCCGACAACAACAGCTACTCGCGCCTACGCGAGGAGTTTTCCCAGGCTGACGTCGACCGTCTGATGCGCCTGTTCAACGGCCAGCTGTTCAGCCTGCCGCTGGGTGAGAAAGGCATCCAGGCCGAGGGCGACGACTGGGTCAAGGCCGTCGAGGCGGTGCTGGATCGCTTCAAGGGCGATACCTTCGCCGTGCCGGGCCTGTCCATCGACCTCAGCCATATCGAGCCCCCGGCGCTGCAGGCACTGGCCGACCGTGCCGCCCTGCGCGACCAGAAGGATCGCCTGGAGCGCGAGCTCAAGCAGCTCAAGACCCAGCAGTCGGTGGCTGCCGACCGCGCCGCCAGCAAGGCCCAGGCCGAAACGCTGTACCAGGCCGTACTGGATGCGCAGAAGGCCCTGGAAGACTTCCGCAAGAGCCAGACCCTGGCTGCCGAGGAGCCGCAGAAACTGGAGCGTCTGGCCGAACTGGAAGGCGCCCAGGACGAGCTCAAGCGCGCCAGCGATGCCTTCGCCGAGCGCGTGCAGCAACTGTCCGCCAAGCTGCAACTGATCAGCCGCCAGATCGGTGATCTGGAGTCCAAGGAACGCACCCTGGAAGACGCCCTGCGTCGTCGCCAGTTGCTGCCGGCCGACCTGCCCTTCGGCACGCCGTTCATGGAGCCGGTGGACGACTCGCTGGACAACCTGCTTCCGCTGCTCAACGACTACCAGGACACCTGGCAGGCGCTGCAACGTGTCGACGGCCAGATCGAAGCACTCTACGCCCAGGTACGCCTGAAGGGCGTCGCCAAGTTCGACAGCGAGGACGATGTCGAGCGCCGCCTGCAACTGCTGGTCAACGCCTACGCCCACCGCCAGGACGAAGCCCTCACTCTAGCGAAGGCCAGACGTGCGGCAGTCACCGATATCGCCCGCACCCTGCGCAACATCCGCAGCGACTACGACAACCTGGAGCACCAGCTGGCGCTGTTCAACCGTGAGATCAACAAGCGCCAGGTTTCCAACCTGCAGAGCTTCCGCATCGTCTTGGCGCCGAACAAGGAAGCCCTGCGCCATATCGACCAGATCATCCACAGCGCCGGCCAGTACGAGGAAGGCGAAACCCTGTCGGTGTTCGACCTGTCGCAATCGGCCGAGCAGGACGCCAAGAACGAGGAGGCCAAGGACTACCTGTCGCGCCTGGTGGCCGCCAACGGCAACCAGCTGGGCCTGAAGGACCTGTTCGAGCTGGCCTTCGAGATCACCAAGGTGCATGGCCAGCCGGTGATCCACACGGACATCGATGGCGCCGCCTCCAACGGCACCACGATGACCATCAAGGCGCTGACCAACATGTACCTGCTGCTGCATCTGATGGATCGCGAGCAGGCCGGGCGCGTGCGTCTGCCTTACTACCTCGACGAGGCGGCGGACATCGACGAACGCAACCAGCAGGCCCTGATCGAGACCAGCCTGCAGCTTGGCTTCGTGCCGATCCTGGCCTCGGTCAAGCCACAGGTCTCGGCTCACGTGGCCATCGATCTGGAGGGTGGCAGCGGCCCCAACGGCATCTATATCGACGAGGCGGACTGGAAATTCATCAAGCCGCGCGAAAGTGCCAAGGCGCAGGAGCCTGCGCAGGAGGAAGCTGCCGAGCCGGCCTGACCCCATCGCGGCTGAAGCCGCTCCTACAGACAGCCTTGTGTAGGAGCGGCTGGGCGGCATTCCGCTTCAGCCGCGAGCTTTAATAGACTGAAAATGAAAGGGCCGCTCATTGCGGCCCTTTCATCTATGGTCTGCTCACTTCTCCAGCACAATCTTCGGTGCCCAATCCAGCCAGCCTTCAGCCGGCTCTTCGAACAGCGCGAAGGTCTGCCCCGGCAACGCCGGCCCGCCCATTTCCGGATTGTTCGGCGTGGCAAAGGCAATGCCGCCCTCGAGCAATGCCTCCAGTGACTCGGTTCTCACCTTCACGCCCTTGAACAGCCCGGCATCCACACCAATACCGCTGGCGTTCCAGAAACGGCTGCCCGAACGCACCAGCGGCGCGTAGCGCGGCTCGATCAGCGCATGGATCAATACACGATCCGAGGTCGGCCCCAGTTCGAAATCCACCACCTTGCCCACCGGCACCTCGCGGTAACTGACGATCACCCCCGGCTTGATCGAACCGCGCCGCGGCGCACTTAGCACCAGTCGTAAACCTTCTTCGCGCACAGCCTGATTCGGGGCGCTGGCCAACGCGGTGAATTCGCTACGGCGTGCCCCCTTCAGGCCAGCAGGTTGCACCTCCAGATACTGACCGCTGACCAGAGTGCCGAGATTCGCGGCGCGGGTCAGACTCAACTCCGGCTTCACCACCCAGAACTGCGTACCCTCACGGGCGATCTGCTCGGCGGCCTGAGTAATACGCACATTCAGGATCACCGCCTGCAGATCATCGGTCAGGCTCAGGTTCTCCACCTTGCCGACCTCCAGGCCCTTGTAGCGTACGAGCGTACCTGGCTGCAGACCGTCGCCGTCACTGACGCGAATACTGATCTGCTGCCCCAGCTGCAAGGCGCTTTCACGATCCGCGTGCAGCGCAAAGCGCTGCACCTGGCGGTTCGACCTGCTGGCCTGTAGATCCGGTGTCTCGAAGGCAATACCGCCGGCCAGTAAGGTCTGCAGCGACTCGCTCTTGACCTCGACACCCGACAGCCCGCCCTTGAGGGTAATACCGCTGGCGTTCCAGAAGCGCGTGGAGGTGTTCACCAGGTGCGTGTACTCCGGCTCGATATGCACACCGAGCACCACTTGGCGGTCATCACGCGACAACTGGAAGCTCTGTACCGAGCCCACCCGCACCTGCTTGTAGAGTACCGGGCTGCCCACTTCCATCGAGCCCAAGGTGTCGCTGAACAGCACCAGGTGCAGTCCGGGCGCACCCAGATCGAGTGGCGGCGCCTTGGCCCTGGCCTCGAAGGAGCGGGCCGCCGGTTTGCCGCTTTCACCCGGACGCATGGCGATGTAGTTGCCCTTGACCAGCGCCTCCAGGCCGGTAATGCCGGCCAACGAAATGGAAGGACGGACGACCCAGAAATCGGTGCCCTCGACCAGGTAATCTTCGACACGCGGATCGAGCATCAGCTCGACCTGTGCGCCGCTCAGATCGGTATCGACCTTGAAGGTTTTCATCTGCCCGACCTGGATGCCTTTGTACATCACCGGCGTGCGACCGGCCTCCAGCCCCTCGAAATCCTGCAGCTTCAGCGCGACCCTGATGCCGGCTTGGGCCGCGTCGTAGTCCTCGTAGAGGCGGAAGGGAATGCTGGGGTCGGTAGGTGGGCTGTCGGCCCGGTGTTCGGGCGTGGAGAAGGCGATACCGCCGGCCACGATGCTGGCCAGTGACTCGGTGCGCACCGTGACGCCCGAGAGGCCGGCGTCGATGGAGATCCCGCTGGCGTTCCAGAAACGCGTGTGCTTGCGTACCAGGTTGGCGTACTGCGGCTGGATGAACAGTTTCACCTCGACCGTGCTCTGGTCTTCGCCGAGCTTGTAGCTCTTCACCCGGCCGACCTGAATCTGCTTGTAGAACACTGGGCTGTCCTTGCTCAGCGAGCCCAGTCGTTCGGCCTTGAGGGTCAGGTGCAGGCCTGGCTCGCTGTCGGACATCGGCGGCGCGTCGGCAAGCGCCGTGAAGCTGCGCGCCAGATCGCCCTGGCCGGGGCTGACGGCGATGTAGTTGCCCGAGACCAGGGTCTCCAACCCGGTAATGCCGGCCAGGCTGACGCTGGGCTTGACCAGCCAGAAGCGCGTCTCGCTGCCCAGATTCTTTTCCATGTCCTGGTTCATTTCCACGGTCGCGATCACACCACGGCTGTTTTCACCTCGATCCAGCGCCAAGGCCACGACCTTGCCCACCGACATGCCCTTGTAGATCACCTCGGTCTTGCCGGCCTGGATGCCTTCACCGGTCAGGAACACCACCTCGATTTCGACACCGGCATCGCTGTACGCACGCCAGGCCAGCCAACCGCCGATCAGCAGGGCAATAAGCGGCAGCACCCAGATGGCCGACCAGTTCGAAGCGGGACGCGTCTTGGCCAGAGGAAGGTCAGTCATGGTCGATTTCCGTGTTGTCCCAGATGAGACGAGGGTCGAAAGTCAGTGCCGCCAGCATGGTCAGGATCACCACACAGGCAAAGGCAGCGGCGCCGGCTCCGGCTTCGATGCTGGCCAGGCTGCCGAAATTTACCAACGCCACCAGAATTGCGATGACGAAGATGTCGAGCATCGACCAGCGGCCGATCCACTCGATGAAGCGATACATGAGAATGCGCTGGCGAGCGGACATCGGCTGATGCCGCTGCACCGAGTACAACAATAGAGCGATACCCACCAACTTGAACGTGGGCACCAGAATGCTGGCGATGAACACCACAGCCGCAATCGGCAGCATGCCCAGGTGAACGAGCTCCAGCACACCGCCCATGATGGTCGCTGGCGCGCCTCTGCCCAAACTGTTGACCGTCATGATCGGCAGCAGGTTGGCCGGGACATAGAGAATCGCCGACGTCAGCAACAAGGCCCAGGTACTCGCCAGGCTATTGGGTCGACGTGCGTGTAGCTGTCCGCCGCAGCGACTGCAGTACTGGTGCCTGACATCCTTTTCGATCGGGTTGAGTTGGTGGCACTCATGGCACACCTGCAGCCCGGCATCAATCGCCCGCATGGATATCCTCCCCGGACAACGCTTCCCAGATCTGATGCGGCGACATGGTCACTTCAAGCCACACCTGCACCAGCAGTAATGCGATGAAACAGAACAACCCCAGGCCCAGGCTCAGGTCAGCCAGGTCCATCAACTTCACCATCGCCACCAGAATGCCCATCAGATAGACCTCGAGCATCCCCCACTCGCGCATATGATGATAGATCCGATAGAGCAACAGACCGTAGCTGCGACCGAAGTCGAAACGAATGCTCAGCAACACCAGAAACTGGCAGAGCAGCTTGAGCAGCGGAACCGCCATGCTGCTGAGGAAAACCACCACGGCAATGCCCTGCATGCCGCTCTCGTAGAGACCAAGTACGCCACTCCACACGGTATCCTGCGTAGTCTGGCCCAGCAGATTGAGCTGCATGATCGGCAGAAAGTTGGCCGGGACGTACAACAGCAAAGCGGTCAGCACCAATGCCATGCTACGCCGCACCACATGATGCCGGTGGCTGAACAGCTCGTAGCCACAGCGCGGGCATTCGGCGCTTTCCCCGTCCTGCAACAACGGCTTGCGCATCAGCAGATCGCACTCGTGACAGGCGACCAGTTGCTCGAGCGGCAAGGATGACAAGGAAGGTTCGGGCGGCGAGTCAGACATGAAAGTCCCCTGCAGAATTCGCGCATTCTACCCGAGCGGCGCCAAAGGCCGACATGCTCTCTCGTTAGATGCGCAGCCGCTCTTCCAAACTTTTCTGCCGCACAAAGAAGAAACCCCAGACCGCTTTAGCGATCTGGGGTTTCGTATAGGAGCTTGACGATGACCTACTCTCACATGGTGAAGCACCACACTACCATCGGCGATGCGTCGTTTCACTACTGAGTTCGGG